>JAFWNJ010000011.1 GCA_017510425.1 Candidatus Saccharimonadota bacterium | reverse complement strand
TGGATTTTATTATGATCCGGGATATTGTTTTTATAAAATAATAAACACTAAGGAGAAAGATTATTACTCTCTAATAGAAATGGAATCAGGCGATACTACTCTCAGTTATATATATTATAATTATTATTATCATAAGTATTAAGAACAAAAGAAAGGATAGGAACCAAACGTATGTTGTAACGTCAAGATGAGAAAACCTCTTGACAAATGTCGCTACATACGGGGGGTTAGGCCTTGAGCTTTTCGAAAACGTCTCCGAAGAGGTCTCCGAGCGTAGTGCCAGACCCGCCGTCAGACTGTCCGTCGCAATTATCCTCGTCGTCGACGATTATGGACTCTTCGCGATGGAACAATCCCCAGCCCTGTCCAATGGACGGGCAAGAACGAGTACCAGTGAGGCCAGACTTACCGAAGAATCGCTCTTCGATGTCGTTCTGGATCTCGGCGACCCGCTCTAGCTGAGCTTCAGTCAGTGTCTCCGGACGGTAGATCACCTCAAATTCATGAGGTGCCGCCGTATAGGCATGGCTCCAATAAATAACCAGCTCGCCAGGCATAATCTGATCCCAGACATGATCTCCCTCGTATGACTGGTGATACCTCTTAGAATTGCTTCCGCAAACTGAGGTGTCAACCGAATCACACTCGCGATCCATGCCTTTAGGGGTAATTACCCAAGCTTCGCCGGCATTTGTAGCGCCAGAGCGGTGCCAGAGACGAACATTGCTCGGTAAACCCAGAGCTTTCGCTTCTTCCTGAGCCTTCCTGAGGCGCTCGGCAGCTTCTTCGGCTTCACGCTTCTCTCGAATCTCTGTTTCCTTTGATTCGAGCATCGCGATGCAAGCTTTCAGGCCCTCTTCACTGTAGGTAAATTCATGTGCCCTCTCCTCGTGATAGGTATGGAAGTTCCAATACCGCTCATAAGGCTCAAACACTTTCGCCTTTTCAGAAGAGGCCGTTTCCATGCGCCAGCCGATTCCGACAAACCTAGCTTCTAAGCCTAAGAACTTCGACTCGAATTCGGCTTTCGCCGCGTCTCTTGCAGCCCATGCTACCTTTGTATCAGCAACACGCTGCTCCTGATCAGCGACCCACTGCTCAGCTTTCTGGACGTTTTCCTCTGTATAGAGGTACTGAGTATACTCCATCTTGAAGTAAGAGTCGAGTATCTCAAACGTCTTTCTACCCCAGCAATGTTCGCCGAAGAACTCATTCAACGGAACAAGACGCTCCTTAACAGCCTCGAGCCTAGTCACGAGTCCGGCTTTCGCCTGACGAGATTCTTCTTCAGCCGCTAACTTAGCCTTGTAGGCCTTGTCGTTGGATTCGGAAGCTTCTCTCTGGAGCTTGGTGTGCTTCTCGCGATAAGCTTTCGCCCTGCGCTCGAATTCTGCCGTGTGATCTGCCTTTGTCTCGCCATCGACTTCGTCGATATGTAAGATTCTGGCAAAACCGACCGGCACAACCCAGTAGTCGTAGCCAGCTCCGCCGCCGTTGCTAGAAGCTCTGCGGAAGTATTTTACTCCTTCGATAGCATTTGCTTCATCAGAGTAGGTTCCGCGATGGCTGTTGAAACATCCACCCCAGGAAACGCGCACCAGTAAGTCCTTAGCGACCTTGGGGTTCTTCGGACGGAAACAAGCTCCGCCTTTCTTAGAACGCCAGAAATCGCCAAACATAAAGGTGGCTTCTCCATCAAAATCCATATTCATACTGTCGGTGACCTCGCGGTCATTGCTGTAGTGAAGCGGATTGATGGGCTTCCCGTTAGCATCGAGTTCTATCTCTTTGCCAACAACGAATGTGATGTTCGGGCAGTACTTGCCAAATATGTTGACCAGAAAACCGGTCTCCGTCTCATAGCAGGTCTCTCCGAACATTTCGCGTGCCTCAACGATTGTCATAGTCTTCTTCATGGTAATCTCCTTTCTTCCCTAGGGGAAAGCCAATGTTCTTGTAGATTTAAGAGGATTTTCCTCACATTGGCGACTCCTGCTCCCTATGAGCAGCGTTAAGCCGGCTATAAACTAGTAGGCTTGACGCTACTCAAAAGACAGCAGGGGAGATTCAGAATAGACATTCCTAGCTAATTTTTAAACATTCTGAGACTAGGCTGCTTCTCCCAATCTCATGGCTTCATTATAGCACACTTTATCAAAATTGTCAATATGCTACCCCTGTAAAGAAAACTTAAGCATTTTATAAAACAGATATGGCAAACGGCCGGATTGCTCCGACCGTTTTATATGGAATTAGGGGGTGTATTAGCTATTAACTGCTTTCTCCGCGAGGCTGATAGCGTCCTCTTTGGTTTTAGCTACGGCGAAGAATCCAGCCGTATGACAGAATATAGCTGTTTCTACGCCCGAGGCTCTTACGAGTTCCTCGTCTCTAAGTCCACGCCAACCCTCCGGGAAGGGCTTCCTTTGTGCCATCATGTCTTCGATTGTCGGTGGAATTGCCTGCACGTTCCAGTCTCCGCTAGTTGCCGGAAATACCGCGTACAGCAAATTTGCAGCTTTTGGATCGTCAGAAGTGACAACCTCTTCCAGCCATCCACCGATAAACTTATCCATGACAAGCACAGCTCCGCCTGCGGTCTTAATCCGATCTGCGATCAGTTTGCGTCCGCAAGCGGAAGAGATAGCGACCTTGACCTCACGCTCCAGTATCATCCCTGCTATTTCGCAGGCTTTTACGAAGCAGGTGTCTGCATCCTCGTTTTCATCCCAAAGGGCGTTGAACGTAGAAATTACAGACGAAACCGACATGGAGTCGCCTTTCTCGCCTTGGCCGTTATCTCTAGCGTCGATACCTCTGACTAGGGCACCATCCACTCGCGATACGACTTCAGCGGCCATCTCGTCATCGACTCCCTTATTTTCGCCCAGCTTTTTGACGATTTCTACTCCATATTCACGCCAGATCAAACCGGCAGAAGAATAGGTAATTTCGTCAGGGCGAATTTCAGAGAATCCTTTCTGATGGTGATCATAGCGCTTCTTCTCGGGGTTAAACTCGCCGCCAACATCGTAGACTATTGCATTCGTACTGTCGATGATGGCCTGATCTCGGGTTCTGTAAAGTTCCACCGGGAACAGAATGGCAAGCATTGCCGTCGCGAATACTTCATCCGCGTGGTGCGGAGCGGTATGCGTTACGGCGTTAACAGTTGCATCGTAGGTTTTGTGAACTCTTATCATAGTTTTACGCCTCCCTAATTGATAATGTTCTACTTTGTGTCATCTTTAATTATAGCACACATTACCAATTCTGTCAATATAAGCTTATGTTTTTACCCCTGTTTTACGATACTTCCCAGCTTGTTTACTAATGATCCTAAATCAGCTTTCATTTCCTCTGGAATCGCCTTTTTCTGAATAATTTCTAGGAATGTTTTGTAAAACCATAGTTCATCTTCCTTTGTCGCGTTGAACCTTTGCCAAAGCTCATCTCTAACCCTATCGTATTCGTCTAACATATCCGTAAGATTATGGATTTTGTCGGCGGTAGATACGATTATCGGCCCCACGTTCGCCAGATTATTTAGGTGGGCGAGATAGCCCTTTTTCCTCTCAATCCAAGGTTTTTCTGGCTCCCCAGCAACTTTATCTTCCGAAACATCTTTTACGATATCTGTTATTTTGTCGCCGAAATCGCCTCTCATATCCGCTTCGGAATAGATTGACGGTTTCACATCTTCTAGAATATCATGCAAAATGCCGGCTACGATGATATCCTCATCGGTCGTATATTCGCTAATAATCATTGCCACAGCGACCGGATGAGAAATGTAGGGAATATCCGTGCCTTTTCTCACTTGATCGCGATGTGCTTTCGAAGCAACTTTAAGAGCCAGATTAACCTTTTTGCTTATCATTAGATGATTTTACCTAAATCTTCTTTATTTGCCGCCCAAGCCACAGTAGAACCTTCGCCCGGTTGGAACGCCGCGATTCCGGCAACTTTACCTTTGTATCCAGAGGCAATTGACGCTTTGAGCCAATTTGGACCCTGTGTAGATATTACTACAATCGCGTTCTCTGGTACTTGTGGCACCGTCATCGTCTCAAGATCGGCAGGGGAAACTGGGTTATTTGAAGCGTGGGCCGTATTATGGACAACATAAATTGGCTTACCTTCCATTTCGCCCTGCTGCTGAGGCTCTGCCCACCACTTCGTATCTAATTCTTCGGTTTCTGGTAGGCTTTTTACTGAGATATAACCATCTGGACCACGGAGGCGTACATCTGTACTACCTGCATCCTCAAATGCCATAGCCAACGCAATGGCTTCCCAAGAGTTAACTGGACCATTTAGCCACGCTGGTTGACCATCAAATTCAAGGGCTTTTTCGTATATCTGGGGAATTGCAGAACGCAGAATTTGCTTATTCTGTACCTGTTTTTGCTGTCCATCTCGCGTAGTGATAGTACGTTCGATAGTTTCATTTGGTAGATCTTTAAATGTCTCTGGGATAAATACTTCAAACGGATTGGCGTTTTCGCCCTCATGAGCTTGTTTGTAGGCGACATTACCTTCCACCATCCCCGTAATAAGACCAGCTACTTGTTTGATAGTCTCTCTGTCGGCCGCAGGCTCGCCTCTTTCTAGATGATGAACAGAACTTACGATATGGCTCTTTTCCGGTTCCATAGGCCGTTGGATGTCTTTATTGCCCTGATAGTGACTATGAAGCTTCGCAATGACCTCGATGTTATTTTCTTCGAAGAAATTACGCCATTCTGCAACTTTAGACAAATCGCCAGCAAGAATAATGGCGTGGGTTGCACCCTCGATCATCTGGGCGTTTTCTTCGCTCGTGCGACCGCCAACATCAATAATCATAAGTGGACCTTCCCAATCGTTGATCTTCTTTTTGCGATCGGCTACGAATTCAGGAGTAAATTTACCTTTTTGGCGTAGTTTTACAACATCCGGATCGTCGTAGTGGCGCTGTAGCCACGGACCTTCGCCATCCGGTGCTGCACTAAATGAAAATGTATGATCTTTGTCTAAGTTTTGGGTCAGAGCCTCAATAAATACCGACTTGCCAGAGTGTGGTGGGCCGCCAATAACGATTTTTATACCTTTTTTGAGCTTTTCTTGGCGCTCCGCTAAACTCTCGGCCGTATCAAATTGGGGAATTATCTCGATATTTTCTGCTGAAACTTCTTCTTCGTCAGTTTCTACTGGATTTTCTGGATTAGCGACTTCTGATCCCATCGATTCCAAGGCTTTCTGCCCAAGATCTTGGATTGGAGTAGTTTCTAGATGTTCCGCACTTTTGTTAATGTTATCTTGCCGATCTTGATTCGGTTCCTCAAATTGAGGCCATTGCTCTCCGCCCGAGCTAGGGAAAGATTCATACATTTTTAAATATCCTTTTTATTAAGTATTACCTATTTAAATTATATCATAGCTGTCCAATTTTCGGACAAAGGGAAAGCCCGGACGGTTGTCCGGGCTGTGATAGTTCCCAATACGATATTCAATTGTAGAAGGGGGGGAGCAGAGCTCTTTATAGGGTAGCGTTTGTTGCGGATTGTCCGCTAGAGCTAAGGGCGAACCTTAAAATCTCTGTCATTACGCTTTCCGTAGGAGATGCTCCTTCATCGAGCTGCTTTAGACGAGGGCGAACCTCTTGCAGCCGATGATGCGACCGTCAGCGTCGCGCACGGGGTCGGCGGTGATTACCAGATCGTCCGCTCCGCGGCCCTCAGCCTTGGCGGCATTGGCCGTGATCACGGAAACGATGTAGTAAACTCCTTCCTGAGGCGCCGGAAGATCCTGCGTTGCGCCGAACTTCATGGTGACGAGTTCGATGCCCTCAAGCTCTCCTGCGTGCTCAGCAACCTGAGAGGCGCGTGCGATACCCTCGGAAGGGAACGCGGCCTTGATGGTGCCGTCCTCAGCGACGATGTTAACGGTATGGGGTGTCAGATTAACGATTTTAGCCATGGTTGGCTCCTTTCTGCGGTCTCTGCCGCTCTGAAAATTTTTCCGAATCGGTCGGATACCGCCCTGACACCAAGCTCTCTTTTCGCAAGGTGGGGTGGCTGAAGACGATAATTCATCTTCACTCATCCCACCTTGTGGTTGAGATTTACTTCTACATTGTCATATTGGTCTTAATGTTCTTAAGCTTTGTGAGCGGCTGCTTTTCCGTTCTCAAGCTTATGACACCATTATAGCACAAGCGCTTTAATTTGTCAATACTTTTTAACATATTTTCACAAAAAATCTAGTCTTTTTCTGCCATTTACCTCTGTTATTTTCTTTTAAAGATTTTTCAAGAAATTTGGCATTTTTACTTGCAAAATCCTCATTTTAAGGTTAAATACAACCACGCTCCTATTTACACACGAGAGTACTTGGAAGTCCATTCCGACTCTTTTCCAGATAGGAGCGTTTTTTCGTTCTTTATAGTTATGGCAAAATATGTTATAATAATAGTATGTTTATTGGGAATGAAGCCCGCCGGGTTTTACATCTAAAAATCAAGCGTCAGTGGTACGGTTGCTGATTTTCTGGATCTCATATTTCTCATCTAAAAGCGGGAGCGAATGGGCTGAAAGACTTCCAATTCCACTTAAGCTATGCTATAATAAGGATAATCAAGTTGACTGCGAATTGACGGCTCCCTAACAGGAGTCAAAGGCTCCTGCGTAAAAAAGGAGCCTTTTCTCTTATCTAATAGCAATCGGTTATTCCGAGGGTTCGTCGCTCAGAATTTTTCGGGATGGCCTTAAGCGAAGACGCGTAGGAGGTAATGAGCGTAGCTTTTTGCGAGCCTTTAGAAAGGAATGGACTTATGATGAGCACCTCAAACAATGACAATGTTAATCCTTTTAAAGGATTCTCATTGACCAGTGTCAATGATAGATGTCGCCAGATTGATCTCGACGCTATGGCAGTCTGCCGCAAGATGGGTAACGAGGGCGATAGGATCGCGTTCAAGCTCTATTGCAAGGCTTTCTACCATCTCGCTCCTGTGACGATCTGGGATAGTGTGGAGTTAGCCAAAGAAAAGGGACGCTCCCCGGTTAAATATCTGTCGTGGCTACTCACTAAAGAATTGGAAAAATGTAATATAAAGTAGTCGTGGTTCTCCATGGCTACGGTAAGGAGTTAGTTATGGAGAAGAAAGATCTCTCTATTACAGAAGCTTTCGAGCTTTATCGGGTGGAACAGATTGTTTATAAAAATGAATCGGCGCGTACCGAGGAGATGCACGGCCTGGTTCTTAGGTTATTACTGGAGTTCTTCGGCGGAGATATTCCGATTAGCGAATTGACTTTCGATCAGATTCGCAAATGGAAAGAATGGATGCAGAAAAATAAGAAGCCAAACACCGTGCGCGGCTATATTATTAAGCTTCGTGTCGTCATTAAACATCTTCAACTTAAGGGATATCCTGTGATCAACCATGAGTTGATCGGTATTCCAAAGCGCGATGCCACTGTTGTCGATTTCCTTGAGGTCGACGAGGTTAAGAAGTTGATTCAGGCTTCGTTTAAGAAATCGAACGGTTATTCTCGGTTCAAGCGGTATCGCAATCGGGCGATGTTGTCGCTGCTTTATAGTTCGGGCATCCGCAACGGTGAACTTTGCGCTATTAACGCTTGTCAGATTAAGCCTGGAGATAACACTTTTACGATTATTGGTAAGGGGAATAAACCTCGGCTTTGTTTTATGGATGACGAGACTCATAAGTATATCGACGAATATATGGCGCTTCGCAAGGATAATGCTCCGGCGTTATTTATCTCGGAGCAGAATAAGGGCGCTAGGATCTCGAACGAGGTCGTCCAGATGGTGGTTAAGAATTGTGCCGAGAAAGCTGGGCTTCGCAAGTCCGTTCATCCGCACACCTTGCGGCACACCTTTGCCACGGATTTACTTCGCAATAATACCAATATTGTGTATGTAAAGGAGTTTCTCGGCCACGAGAATATTCAAACTACTATGACCTATACTCATGTGGTAGACGAGGATCTTCGTGCCGTCCACGCCAGGAGTCATACCACTGTCGTCGTGGCGACCGCATAAGGTTTTATCTGGGGTGGGAAATCTGCCGGCATTTCGTAGCGAATTTCGGCAGATTTTTTACTGATTTTGTCGAAATTTGTGGTATAATCGAAGTAGGAAATTTAACAAAAAGAGGTTCGTAGTTTACAGGTGCGAACCTTTAAATTTACCAAATGATTATAATGCCGTGTAGCGGTTTTGAATTTGGGTTTCCTTGCACCTTACCTTGATTGTAAATAGGTTGATACCTAGGTGCTATCATGGTAAGGATGAGGTCACCGGTTCAAACCCGGTTCGCGGCTCCATTTTTTTTGTTATTTTTTGCCGCAGTGGTCGTGATCTGGGTCGCTTTCTAGATGGTGGTGGTGATGCTTGGATAAATGTGGGAAAATGAATTCTAGGCCAATTCTGACAATGACGAGTGCGATTATGATGCTAATATATGATTCTATGTTGATTTGCCAAATTAGGTAGATTATGGCGGAAAACAATACGGCGATTGAGATCCAAGTGTCGTTCATAGTCTCGGCGGCGGATGCAATTAAGACACTCGACTTGATGACTTTGCCGGTTTTTTTGAGGTAGTTAGCAAGTAGATATTTTGTAGCAATGGATGCTATGAGTACGACGATGGTAGGAAGTGAATAGTCGACTTCTTCGGGGGAGATGATGTTTTTGATGGACAGAATGATGATTTCGATACCGACTAGGATGATGATGAGCGCGATGATTATCGTGGTAATGCGCTCAATTGTGGCTCTGTATTTAGAGAATTTATGATGGATGGCTAGTTTTTCACTTATGATGATTAGAAAGCCTGATATTGAATCGGTGAGACTATGAACGGCATCGGAAGCGATGGCTAGCGAATTAGATAATAAACCGACGATAATATTGAAAACCGCTAGTAGGAAATTAATTAAAATGAAAAGGTATCCGGATTTGACGATGGTCTGGCTGCGGGTTTTTGATTCTGTTTCAGTTTTGCTGCTCATAATTAGTTTTATTTTAGCATATTTTGGTATAATGTTTAAATGAAAGGAGTTAATATGTTTAATTTAAAAGACAAAGTTGCGGTAGTTTCAGGTGCTTCTTCGGGGTTGGGTCAACAGATGGCTCTGGCCTTTGCTAGACAAGGTGCGAAATTGGCAATCTTAGCACGTAGGGTTGAGCGGCTCGAGGAGTTTAAGCCAAAACTATTGAAAGAAGGTGCGGAGGAAGTCATTGCTTATAAGTGCGATGTGACCGACTCGGATAACATTAATGATGTAGCTAAAAAAGTTGAGAAGGATTTTGGTAGAGTTGATATTCTACTAAACTGTGCGGGCTCGTCGAAGGATAAGGGTGTCCTTGAGATGACGGATGAAGAATGGGATTTCACGATTGCGACTGACGAGACGAGTGTGTTTAAGATGACGAGGGCTTTTGCTAATATCATGAAGAAAAATCATTACGGGCGGATTATTAATATTGCTTCGATGTATGGCTTGGTAGGCAATACCGAAATTCACACGGTGGCCTATCATGCTTCGAAAGGGGCCGTAGTGAACTTTACGCGTGCGGTAGCGGCAGAACTTGCTCTTGAGGGCATTACTTGTAATGCGATTTGTCCTGGGTATTTTGAGACAGAGTTAACTAAGGCGGTATTGGACACCCCTCAGTTCCAGGAGTTTGCAAAGACCCATGTCCCGATGCAGAGATATGGCAAGCCGGGTGAGCTTGATGCAGCGGTGGTGTTCCTAGCTTCTAGTGAAGCTTCCTATGTAACTGGCGCAATATTGCCAGTGGATGGTGGATATACTTGCATATAACTAAAGAAAGGAGAGAATATGAAAACTAAATATTCTGGTACTCAGACAGAAAAGAATCTTGAAGCGGCTCTAGCTGGTGAATCGGTAGCTCGCAATAAGTATGATTTTTATGCTTCGAAGGCTAAGAAGGACGGGTTTGAACAGATCGCAGCGATTTTTGCCGAAACCGCACTTAATGAGAAAGAACATGCTAAATTGTGGTATAAAGAGCTTCATGGCGGTGAGGTGGAGCCTACTGATATAAATTTGGAAGCGGCAGCTGATGGGGAGAATTATGAGTGGACTGATATGTACAAGTCATTTGCTGAGACGGCTCGGAAGGAAGGCTTCGATGAACTAGCTGATAAATTTGAAGGCGTAGCCAAAATTGAGAAAAGTCATGAGGAGAGGTACCGCAAGCTGCTAAGCAACGTAAAGAACAAAAAGGTCTTTTCAAAAGATGGCGATGCAATTTGGGTTTGTCGGAATTGTGGTCATATCGTGATGGGAAAACAAGCTCCGGAGATTTGTCCGGTTTGTTCGCATCCGCAAGCGTTTTTCGAGGTGAAGGCGGAGAATTATTAGGTCGATTGTACTGCCGTGAAATGGCACGACATGCCGACTGTACTGCGTACAGTCTGTTGCCAGTTCGGAAATTAATAAAAAACAATACGAGCGTAGCGAAGCTACGCTCTATTGATTTACGTCTAATTAAAAATACGAGAGCAAGCCCTCGATTTTTAATTCTTCGTAAATCAAATACGACACTAAAGTTTCGTATTGCTTTTTATTAATTTCACTCACGTGGAGCCGACTGTCGGGATTGAACCGACGACCTACGGTTTACAAAACCGTTGCTCTACCAGCTGAGCTAAGTCGGCGTGTTCTAATTATATCACATTTTGTCTGTGGAAAAAATAGTTTTAAACACTTGCTTAATGATTTTTAATGACTTATAATGGTTATATACAAAAAGTGGAGTGAAAGAGTGTCAAAAGAATATTTAACTGCGAGGTTTCTTAGACATGAGAACTAACACCAAATTGTTGGTATTATCCTCTTGTGTTTTAAGCACGATTTTGGGTGTTCTGCTTTCTGATGGAATGGCATATTCGATTGCGAAGCAGAGTACTCTTTCGATGTCAGTTCAATCTAGCGCCCTTTCTCTTAATTTGATGCCTTCACCGGGCGGTACTTTTGGTCAATCCGGCAATGCTACAGTGACGATTTCTACGGATAACTTTACAGGTTACAATCTATCGATTGTCTCTAGCGGTGGTTCTAGTTTGGTTAATTCAAACAATGACGAGGTTGAATCGATTAGTTCTGTGGTTACACAGCAGGATTTCTCAACTAGTTCCACATATAATAATAAATGGGGGTTAAAACCAAGCCAGTATGTTACTAGCTCTGGTGGGGTAGATACGACAGTTAATAATTCAGATTTCTTGCCAGCTCCATATGGGCAGGGTTTGGTGCTTGCTAAAACAACGGTGGCGAATAGTTTAGATGGCAACAATGATCCTATCCCACATATCTATACTTTTAGTTTTGGTGCTAGAGTGGACACGACTTTACCGGCAGGGACCTATACGGGTACTTATGTGTTAACGGCGGTAGCGAATTTGGTTACTTATAGTGTGACTTACCTTAGCAATACGAATGAAACAGTGACTGGTATGCCGTCACCGAATCCGCAGGCACTAGAGATTAATGGCGGTACACCGGCGGCAAGTTCCCATGCGGCACTAAGCAGTGCTGTGCCGGTGATGACTAGTGGAACTATTAAGACATTTGGCGGTTGGTGTACGGTGGCTACTACTTATAATTCCAATACAGGTAATGATGAATGTTCGAGTACAATTTACCAGCCCGGCGACGATTATCCAATTGATCAAACTGCTGACGGTACCAATATTTCGCTTTATGCAATGTGGCTAACTGATCCGTTTCCGACGGTCTTTAGCCAGATGGGGAAATGTATATTTAATAATGGCACTATTAGTGGCTCGGAATGCCAGGATTATGTAAATGATGACTTTATTGATACTGGCGTCGCCCTTTATAGCAATAACAATTATCTAAAAGATTATGAAGCACATTTTACGCTTGACGTCTATAATCCGAATTCTCAATCCGAAAATCAAACAACCATGTTTAATGATAAATTATCGTCTTCGGCTACTGGCTCACCTTACGGTGGAAAATCTCCAGGCATTGTTGTGCGTAGCGATAGTGCTCATGGTTTTGAAATAAAATCAACTTATGGCGCACCGACTGACCATGCGGAAACCAGAACCATCACTAAGTCTCCTTATGCTACCGCCTACAATGGTACAGATGTGCGGGTTTTTAGAATTGACGGGCATATCTACACTAGTGTAGATAATGGACGGCTAATCGAGCTCCAAGATTTTACTCAATTTAATCAACAATTTGGCTTAACTGCTTGGTTTGGTGCTTATCCCGACAATGTGAACTGTACTGAAGGTTGTACGGCAGCAAAACGCTATTTCACTGGCGAAATGAGCAATATGTATATTAAACTTGGTGATATGCCGGCCAGTTATGTTTTCGACATCACATATGATGCAAATGGCGGTACCCCCAGCTCTACCGTTTATAAGATTATAAATGGAAATGCGTTAGGGGAAATTCCGGAAGTAATGAACAGTGGGTGGTTATTTGACGGTTGGTGGACGGCATCGAGTGGTGGGCAGCAAATTACGGCTGCTACTGTGCCGACTGCGACCACCACTTACTATGCACATTGGTATAAATCAGTATCCGATGCTCAAATCACCAATACTAGTATCGCTATGTCTGTGAGCGATACGGAAACCATTAATATCACCAATGCAGCGGATCTTGAGCCATATACATTTGTATCAAGTGATACCTCTGTGGCTACAGTAAGCTCTGCTGGTGTGATTACGGCAGTTTCTAACGGTGTGGCTACAATTACAATGACTGGTTCGAAGACGGGCGATACACGCACGATTAGCGTATCAGTGGGTAATTTGATTTATGTTGATTTCGACTCGCAAGGTGGTACGCCGTCAACATTTACAGAACCAGTAGCTAATGGCGGTTCGTTTAGCTCTTTGCCGGAGCCTACATGGACGGGACATACATTTGAGGGCTGGTATACCGGTATAAATGGTGCTGGCACACAACTGACTACTTCTACAGTATTTGATGCTAATACGCCGACGCAGTATTATGCGAAATGGGGAGAGCCAACTTATGTTTGTAAAATTGCTGAGGCAAATACGCTTCATACTGAAACTTGTAGCCAGACTGGTAGTAATGGTTGTAAGGGGACCAGCTGGCCCAATAATACTATTACCTATGGCTCAATTGTTAATGATACCACCTTGGTTGCTGGTAATGCATTTAACTGTGATATTAATTTCGATGGAGATTTTGATGATGAGGATGAGCGATTCTACTACTTTGGTACCGAAAATGGTAATGCTAAGTTCGTATATTATAAAAGCATGCAAGAAACCAGTGCTATTTACACTGATGCTCTTGCGCTTCTCCCAACTTCTTCGGACCCGGGCTGGGATAATCCGAATCTTGTGACCTTTAGCGGTGATTACAATGGTTCGGTGGCACGCTTCATGACTTATCCGGAGGCGCTCGCATTATGTGATAACGAGACTTCAAATCTTGGTATAAATGGACGATGTCTCTACTTACTGGAAAAGTCAGCCTTCGCTAATACTACTATTACGGATGGTATTTGGCTTGAGAAACAACCGAGCTATAATAATAGAATTCAGACTAGGAGCCGTGGTCTTACTCATGGTAACACCACATCTAATGCACCAAGGCCGACTATCGAAGTACCGATTGAATACGTTGAACCATATATTGAGCCGGTTGCAACTTATGACATTACCTTTAATCCGCACAATGGAGGTAGTAACACCACCGAGACTGTCACTGCGGGTACTGCGCTAGGAAATAAATATCCATCTCCTGATCCGACTTATGCTGACCATATTTTCCAAGGTTGGTACACAGCAGTAAGCGGTGGCACTTTGGTGACTGACCAAACGGTGCCGGACGGTGATTGGACTTATCATGCACAATGGAAGGGGACCGTGGCACTGGCGCAGGTTGCCACTAATGCTATTACGATTGCAGAGGGCAACACTACTACGATCACAGTGACTAATGCGGCAGATCTTGAATCATTTACATTCTCATCGAGCGACACTAGCGTAGTTACTATTGATTCGTCAACTGGGGCAGTCACTGCTGTTGCTGAAGGTACTGCTACGATTTCAATTACTGGTACAGATTCTCATGCGACGAATAATATCATTACTGTAACAGTGGTGGATACATCGTCGATGTTTAGAGTAACTTTTGATCCGCGAAATGGCGACAGTACTTTCTTTGTTGATATAGCAGCCGGAAATGCGATTGGTGCTAATATGCCACAAAATGATCCAACTTATACCGATCATGTTTTCCAGAGATGGTACGATACCTCGAATAATAATACTGTCACTAGCGCAACCGAAGTGTATTCTGCCATGACGGTTTACGCTGAATGGAAACTTGATGTAACCCAAGCGGTAATTTCGAATGCTGATTTGACATTAGCAGCAGGTGATCAGCTGACAATCATAGTTGATAATTCAGCACAACTTGAAGCCTACACTTTTAGTTCGGCTAATACTTCGATAGCTACGGTAGATGCTAGCACTGGTGTAATTACTGGTGTAGCTGCAGGTACTGTAAATATTGTTATGACTGGTGCCCAGTCCAATCTTACAAAGGCAATAGAGGTACAAGTTACGGCGGCTCCTGTGATTAAGCGGACGGTAACCTTCAATGCAAACGGTGGTACCACACCTAGTCCGGAGGCTTCGTTCCAGGTGGACGACGGCGATGCGGTGGGTAGCTTGCCAACCACCACACGAGCTAATTATAGATTCTTTGGTTGGTATACGGACGACGGTACTTTTTATGATGAAGTAACGCCTGAAACTACTGTGGATGCCGACATAACTTACTATGCCAGGTGGGTTGAAGACACTACAAGTTTCCCGATTGTATTCTCCGAAATCAATGAGTGCCAGTTTAGTGGGAATGCAGTAATATCTGGCACTTATTGTACGCAGGATAAAACTAAGAAATATGTGGATTCTGGCGTAGCCCTATTCTCCACGGCTAATTATCAGAAAGATTTCGAAATTGGATTTACGATAGTAGAACTTGCACAGCCGCAGTTAGTGAATCAGGGAACTTTAGTAAATTCTAAGTATGAAAATTCAAGTTTGAACTACCCTGGATTTGTGTATCGCAGTTATTCTACAGGGCCAAACTTCGAATTAACTGGTAGATTTAGCAATGGTGCGCCGACGACTTATACGGCTGCTGGCACCTCTCTGAAGAGAGTAAAAATTGTTAGAGAGAATCAGGTACTAAAGTACTCAATTAATGATGGAGCCTTCACTACTTGGTATGATGTGTCTGGCAACACGCATCGTTTTGATACTAATGTCTGGTTTGGTGCATCAGCCCAAGCAAATGGTACGACTCCGCAACGTTATCTTACTGGTAAATTGACCGATATGTACGTCAAACTTGGCACTACGCAGGCGGATTATTTGATTGACTTTGATCCGGGCAGTGGTAGCTTCACGAATCCGACTGATAGTAGCCGAACGGTCACGGTAAATGATCCGTTGGGGTCTTTGCCGGTGCCAAATCCACCAACCAATAACCATACGTTTATAGGTTGGTTTGACGAGTCGACTTCGCCGGCTACCCAAGTAACTGCTTCGACGGTTCCGAGTAGTAACATGACTTATGTCGCGCATTATAGCTATCAATCTTCTGATACTCCGGTTGTGTTTGATGTATCCAATAATGCTACTAGAGGATATCAAGAATTAATGGATGATTGGGTACCAAGCCCGGTTGGCATCACTACCTTTAATGAGTTTACGCCGATCAATAATTCGACCTGGGGTGATACGAATGAGCTATCAGAATTGGAGTTCTGGGAGGGGATTAGGGATAACTTTGTTGATAACGGATGCTTGATCCCGAGTTATAGTGATGCAGTGAAGCCTTTGGATGCTTTGTCCGCTTGGACGAGTGGTTCGGTAGATTGCTCGAAGCCAGATGCATATGATACTGAACTTGGTACAGCTTTAACCGTACGCCTTAATAATGCTCAGGGTGCTGTGGTATCCTATGCTAAGGCAGAAAACGGCGTGATTCATAATATGATACCAGGGCAGACTTACTATTGGGAAGACCAAAATGACAGTACTGTATATGGTTATGTGACTGCAACTTCGAAGAATGGTACACGCTGGGTGGATACTGGTACGATTCGTAACGTACGCGACCTTGGAGGTCTTCCTGTAAGTTACACTGATAGTAATAGTCAAACCGTGACTGGTACTCTAGCATATGGCAGATTGTTCCGTGGCGAAAAACTAAATAGTGCTCCAGCGACCGAGCTCACTAATCTTGGCATTACTACAGAGTATAATGTAGGTGATGAGTATTCTAGCGATACGCATTTAACCGACTATCATCTCAACCAAGTGATTCACTATGACTTTGACTACAATAGTGGTGATGAGAATAATTCTTCCTCGAATTACATGAAAGCCTGGACGGCGGTAACTAACATTATGAATGATATCGTAAATACTAACACCACCAAGAATGTTTATTTCCACTGTCGTGTTGGTGCGGACCGTACGGGTACAGTAGCTTATCTTCTAGAGGGTTTGCTTGGTGTACCAGACGAGATGAGGTACGAGGAATATGCCCTCTCTAATGTGTCTGGGCTATATGATAGGACAAGGTATTATAAGCAAAAGAATAGTACTAATAATTTGAAGTTTGTTTATATGATGGGCTATGTGAAGACTACGCAAGATATTTATGATTGGTATATGCAAAATCCGAATGCGAACGCCAGTTTGATTCAAGGCTTCAGGGCGGCGATGACGGTAAGTAGTAATAACCAAAACAATCAGAATAATTTAAGTAATCAAAATAGCCCAAGCAATCAAGGCGCCCAGGCTCTAAGTAATCCCATTTCAAATGAAAATATAACTATAGACAATTTATCTGATCAGGGTTCTGACATTGCTGCTGGTAATCTTGAAGACGAAAATCTTCAACCCCTTGGTGTGACCGAAAACAGTGAGTCGATTTCACCTTCTGATATGCTGATTACGGCTGCTTCTATAGCGGCTTCGGGCGCTGCAATAACTTATGCTTTGTTTAAGCGAGACAATGACGAAACCTTGTAGTGTGTTATAATTGTCTTATGAATATTTTGTTTATAATTATGGGGGTTGTAATAATAATTCTTTTAGCTATATTGATAGTTCTGGTTTTGAAAAAGAATAATTCGCAATATAGCCAGAAAGAGCTTACCGCTATGGCAGAACGCTTGATAAAAATGGAGGGTGAGGTTGGCAAGATTAACCCTTCCATTGATCGTAATTTTCGTGAGAATCGCAAGGAGATCAGTGAGAATCTTGAGCGTCTACAGAATAGTAATGCGAAGAGTATCGATGAGCTCAGGACTGGCAATGAGAAGAAGCTGGAGGAGATGCGCGAGACTGTGGATGAGAAGTTGAAGGCTTCGGTTGAGAAGAGATTTAATGAGAGTTTTAAATCAATTTCGACCCAACTGACCCAAGTTTATCAGGGACTTGGCGAGATGAAGAATCTTGCGACCGGTGTGGGGGATTTGAAGAAAGTAATGGAGGGTGTAAAAACGCGAGGGATTTATGGTGAAGTGCAGCTAGGTGCGATTGTAAATGATATTCTAAATAAATCACAGTATGAGGAAAACGTCATTACCAAGAAGGGGAGCAGCGATAGGGTAGAATTTGCCATTAAGATGCCTGGTAAAGGTGAGGAAGATATGGTTTTCTTGCCGATTGACAGTAAATTCCCAGTGGAGAACTATTCTAGATTAATATCTGCCTATGAGAATGGTGACAAGGTTGAGATTGAGAAGTATTCTAAAGCTCTGGCGGCTGATGTGAAGGAGCAGGCGAAGAAGATTTCTGGTAAATACTTGGACCCGCCGCATACGACGGATTTTGGGATTATGTTTGTACCGACCGAATCTCTTTATGCTGAAATATTACGTATTGCGGGTTTGTCAGATGAGGTTCGACAAAAATACCATGTCTCCATAACTAGCCCTTCGACTCTTCCGGTTGCTCTAAATGGGCTTCTGATGGGTTTTAAGACCGTAGCGATTGAAAAGCGTTCGGCTGAGGTTTGGCAGACACTGGGGGCGGTGAAGACACAATTTGGTAAGTTTTCTGAGCTACTTGAGGGTGTACAGAAGAAGCTACAAGAATCGGCGAATAAAATCGAATCAGCTAAGACTACTTCCCGTCAGATAGAAAGGAAATTGAAAAACGTGGAAGAGCTTCCTGAGTCTGAATCAGTTAAATTGATTGGTGAAGTTTAGAACGTTCTGATTTTGTCAAATGGGAAGAGCCGTAGAATGACTGGTCCAATAATGCGGCAGTAGGGAATTGTGCCAAGGCCGTTACGGGAGTCCCAGGAATTCGAACCTTCTCGGTTATCTCCAGATACAAATAATTCACCTTCTGGCACCACGATATCTATCTCTCCTGAGGTATGTTCCTTCGGGCCATCAGTCTCTGATTGTCGCCAGCCTGTGTCGTATTCATGTCCGTCCGGATATTCTTCATTATATATGGTCATCTTGCCGTCTTTTACTACCACTCTTTCACCAGGGAAAGCGATGACTCTTTTAATGATGTATTGATCGTTGACGTCGGTAGGCAGTGAACAAGTCATGGGGTTTTCGACTCCCTGACTCTTATATTCGGCGACCTTCTTCTCATCCTCGTTTAGGAAGACAATGATTTGTCCTCTCTCTGGTACGTATTCTTGTCCGAGGAAGTGTGACCATGAAACCGCAGCTCGATTGACGATAACTCTGTCGTCTTGATGTAGGGTATTCTCCATGCTGCCGCCAACTACATTGTAAGAGCGGTAAATAAAAGTATTCAGCACGACTGTACCCAGAATAATTGCCACGATAAAAGAACCTAGGCTCAGGATGTCTTTAAGTAGCGGATGTTTTTGGAAAAAGGTTGGTTCCATGCTTAGTATTATATCATGCTTGAAGAATGAATGAGGGTTTTTAAGCTTATTTTTAGGAAATCTGCTATAATATAAGTTATGGCAGACTATATTTTAGCAAGAAAATCTAGGAACATCGCAAGTAGCTTCGTGCACGTGTTTTTAAACTTACTGCTCGGTATTGGTGCGGTTCTGATTACGGTTTTATCTAATAGTCCTGTGCTTGGTCTTCTTCTGGTTTTGGTTTCGAAATGGCGGGTTTTTGCTGTGAGGCTACGCTATCTTTGGCTCAGTATTAAGTCCAACTTGGTAGATTTAATAGTTGGTTTCAGTGTGGTATTACTGTCGTATTATGCTGGTAGTGCCTTTTTGCCGGTACATATTATTTTGGCAATTTTCTATTGTGCTTGGTTATTAATCATTAAGCCTTTGTCGAATGACAATGCAACTACTATTCAGTCATTGGTTGCGGTCTTTCTTGGAACTTCGGCCTGTTCGATTATGACTTCTGGCTTAGATCCGATTGTTTTGATTGTGCTTGAGTTCCTGATTGGCTATGCTTGTAGTCGTCATGTTCTATCTCAGAGTGAGGATAAGAATTATACTCTAACTACATTGGTTTGTGGTTTAATCTTTGCTGAGATTACTTGGCTGTCTAATGCTTGGTCGATTATTTACACGTTTGGTTCCACTGGAATTCGTATTCCTCAAGTGGCTTTGATTCTGACGATTTTCGCATTTGTTTATAATCGTGTCAGGGAGGCTACAATTAAGTACCAGGATGATTTCAGATTTAAGCATATCCTGGCGCCAGTACTGTTTGGGGCAATCATTGTTAGTATAATCGTATTATGGTTTAGTAATCCGATTTTTAATATTTAAAGAAAGGAAGATATGGAAAACGAAAAGGGTAAAAATGTTGATGAGCAAAAAAAAGTTGGCGAAGTTAAGGAAGTCGGTGAAGACAAAAGTGTTAATGAAGAAAAGAAGGTCGAAGAACCTGAAAACGCTAAAGGGTGTAGCTGTGTTGATTGTCAAAAATCGTCTAATAAAGGCGCAATAGTTATTTCATCTGTTGCTTTAGTTTTTGCAGTTTGCGGTTCGGTGCTTGGTTGGATGGGATATGAGAAATCATCGACACCAATTACTTTCTTAAGTAGTGGGGCTGATGGCAATTCGGCAAATTTCGTAGAAGGTTCTATTGCAGATATTGCGGATAAGGTATCTAAAAGCGTGGTTTCCATTGTGACATCTACTACGACGAAGAATTATTTCGGTCAAGATTATTCTTCGTCAGCGGCCGGTACGGGTATTATCGCGACGGCGGACGGCTATATTTTGACCAATAAGCACGTGATAAGTGGTGCTACTAAGGTTACGGTAATTCTTGATGACGGTACGACCTATGACGATGTCAATGTGGTTGCGGTTGATCCGCTTGATGATGTGGCTTATCTGAAGATAAATGGTGTTTCTGATTTAACTCCGGCGACACTGGGTGATTCGAAAACTATAAAGGTTGGTCAGCAGGTAATTGCAATTGGGAATGCTCTTGGTGAGTTTCAAAACACAGTGACGGCTGGGATTATCTCTGGTACCGGTCGTTCCGTGACGGCTTCTGACGGGTCTGGATATAATGTGGAGACTCTTACAGATATGATCCAGACTGATGCTGCGATTAATTCGGGTAATTCTGGTGGGCCTCTGGTAAATGCGGCTGGTGAAGTAATTGGTATTAACACCGCCACTTCGGCTTCGGCTGAGAATATGGGTTTTGCGATTCCGATTTCATCTACTAAGGGTATGCTGGCTCAATTAATTGAGACCGGCAAGGCTGAGCGCGCTTATCTTGGTATTTATACAGTCCAGATTACGCCAGAAATTGCTAAATCTTATAATTTGCCTGTTTCTACTGGTGAATATCTATATAGTGCTTCTTCTTACTCTGCTATCATGAATGATTCTCCGGCGGCGAAGGCTGGACTGCGTGATAAAGACATTGTCACGGCTGTAAATGGGGTAAAGATCGGTACGGCGGGAACTTTGTCGGATCTCGTTGGTGAGTATAAGCCGGGTGATACGGTGCAATTAACTGTGATTCGGGAGGGGAATGAGATTGCGGTTAATGTGACACTGGGTGGATATAAGAAATAGCCTTTTGGATAAGCCATATAATTCATCATATCTCAGGAGCTTCGCAATGTGGTAATAAATTTTACCACATTGCTTCGCCCTTACGGCGGCAAAATCAAAGATTTTGCCTTTATGTCCTTCGATATTGATGAATTATATGGCGTAAACCCAAATGGTCTTAATGATGTCCATTAAAGCTCAAGATATATCCCATGGTGTTGATTAAGTCGTAACCGTAGTCTTCCGCATATTTAGCAATCGCTTCGTGCTGGCAGGGGTCGGATTCGAGGATTAGATATTTGATTTGCTTTTCTGCTGCTTGGCGGATTAATTCTTTAATTAGTGCGAGACCGTGGTCTTTGGCATAGAGTGCGGTCTCTGGTTCGTAGCTTAGAGCCGTTTTATCAATCCAGTCCCAGTTTTTGTCAACATAGGGGAGATTAGCGATAATTACGTCAGGGGTAAAATTGACTTTATTGAGCAGATGTGATATAATAGTAATTATAGAAGCGTTGTGTTTGGCAGCGTTTTTTTGTGCGATTTCAATTGCTTTTTTAGAGATGTCGGAGGCGTAAATGGTTGAATCCGGAAGCTCTAGGGCCAGAGTGATGGCAATGCAGCCGGAGCCGGTGCCAACATCAAGAATAATGGGGTTCTCTGGCAGTTTTCTTTTACTCGGTTTAACTCCAGGGAGATATGGTTTGCCGGCTAGATTCAGTACGGCATCAACAATCTGTTCGGTCTCGGGGCGCGGGATCAGAACATCTGGTGTGACGATAAAGTCGCGACCATAAAAATCTTGCACGCCTTCAAGGTATGCCCTGGGTGGGTCCTGCCGGGCCTTTTCCTCCCCCAAAATTGACACATGCAATTTTTGGGGACCCCCTCCAGGCCCGTCACCCACCCATATAACATTATCCTTTGAGCTCGCGTTCATGTTTTGCTAGTTCATGAATTATGTCGTCAATGTCACCGTCCATTACAGCAGGGATATTCGAGCGAGAATAGTGAATACGGTGATCGGTGACTCTATCCTGTGGGAAGTTGTAGGTGCGAATTTTCTCTGAGCGATCACCGGTGCCAATGAGCGACTTGCGTGCTTCGGAAGCGTTTTTTAGTTCTTCTTCCTTCTTGCGCTCTAAGAGGCGGGAACGTAGGATATTCATAGCTTTAATACGATTCTGTTGTTGGGAACGCTCGTCTTGCATAGCGACTACGAGTCCGGTCGGGATGTGGGTAATGCGGACGGCAGAGTCGGTCGTATTGACACCTTGGCCGCCGTGGCCGCCGGAGCGATAGATGTCGATACGGAGATCCTCGGGGTTGATTTCTAGATCTGTTTCGTTGGCTTCTGGGAGAACCGCGACGGTGACAGTGGAAGTATGAATACGGCCTTGTGACTCCGTAACGGGGATACGCTGGACTCTATGTACTCCACCTTCGAATTTAAGCTGACCATAGGCATTATCGCCAGAGACTTTGAAAATAACTTCTTTCATGCCCCCGGCTTCATTCTCGTTTTTGCTGATGAGTTCGCTTTTTAGGTTGTGTTTTTCGGCATATTTTAGATATAGGCGGTACAGCTCACTGGCAAATAGCGATGCTTCGTCTCCGCCAGCCCCGGCGCGAATTTCAATGATGGCTGGTTTGTCGTCGGCGGGATCTTTGGGAATGAGGAGCTCCTCGAGCTTTTCTTTAGAGTCTTTTAGCTCGATATCTGCATTAGCGATATCTTCCCTTGCGATTTCGCCTAATTCTGGATCGTTAACTAGTGCTTCGGCCTCGGATTTACTTCGTTCGATCTTTTTAATCTTCTCGTCTAGGTCTAAAATCTCATGGAGCAGGGCTGCTCGTTTGGACTTGGCTGCAAATGAGCTATCGCTGTAAGCCTCTGGATTAGCAAGGAAGGTTTCGATTTCTTGCAATTCTTGTTTCAAGTTATCTAAATTCATGGTATAATTATACCATGTTTTTGGATCTTTAGCTCAGTTGGCTAGAGCGTACGATTCACATTCGTAAGGTCACTGGTTCGAGCCCAGTAAGATCCACCAAACGGGTTATAAAATAATTTTCAACTATTTCGTAATCTATTAGTGTCTGTTAAATCCCTCGTTAAAATAGAGGGCCATTTTTGTGTCATTTTTGCTACAAAAAAATTTCAAAAAAATGTAATTTATCTCTATTATTTCAGCGGTTAAATCCCTAAAAATTTAGCTAAGTATCGCTTTTCATTGCAAGACTTTTTATTCTATCCTTAATAACTTCTTTTTCGCTATCGGACATCCTGTCAATAATTTTCTGTATAAAATCGTTCGAATTGGACGATTCTCCCAATGCTTCATTTACTATGCTTTCAAATCCATCCATTAAACTGGGCAATTCTACATTGTGTTCTTCCGATGCCTTACTATGAATGGTTTTATAGTAATCTTTTAGGTCGTTCATCATCTGTTCTTGAATTTGCTTTATAGTTTCTTGGATTTTTTTCCAAGCTTCCATTTTTTCTTGGAATGCATGACGTTTCTCTTGACTCACGGGTCTACCGTATTCGCCCTGGCTAGCCATTATCTCCATAGTCTCTCGCCAATCTTCTGGTAATTCATCAGCGTGCTTGGCAAGCTCCACTTGTCCTCGTTCTGAGTCTGCCATTTCTAAAATATATTGTGCATAAACTCCGTATTTACTAATCGGATCCTGGTTATGAATTGGGTCTATAGGGATGTCTTTTAGACCATCCGTTTCAAACATCAACCGAATTTTATCGTTAATTTGGTCAGTCAAAGACTGAACCCTAACCATTTTTCCATCTATTTCTACTTCAGTTGATTTATGCGAATCGTCAACACTCTGCGTATCGATGTGGTCGCCAGTAGTTAGATTCGTCAGTACAAGATACCCTTCTTGCGGACGAATCCATTTTTCTTTTCCATTTTCGTCGAGTTCACGATCTAATTCGTAGCCAGCAGGTTGTTTAACTAAAAGCATGTCAAACGTAGCTTGCGGTACATAAATATCGGCATCGTTTTTGCCTACACCGAACATAGTCTTACCAGTATATACTTCATAGAGA
This sequence comes from Candidatus Saccharimonadota bacterium, assembly GCA_017510425.1. Classification (GTDB taxonomy): domain Bacteria; phylum Patescibacteriota; class Saccharimonadia; order Saccharimonadales; family Saccharimonadaceae; genus Nanosyncoccus. The sequence goes on along the minus strand of JAFWNJ010000011.1, from coordinate 47,595 downwards.
ATACGATTCGCGTTCCCGCCAAATATCATTGCACCAGGAATGACACGTGTCATCTCGGCGGAAGAATCTATTATCTCTCTGCGACGAGCTGGATCGATATCCAACAAATATTCTGGAGTGTCTTTGACTGTTTCGCTCGTTGAATCATTCTGTTCGGCCGACTTATTACCTTGAAATGGCGGAAATTCTGACCAGCCATTATCATTTGGTGGTTGCGATGTATTTTTGTGCTCGTTTAACTGTTCCATACTTCAATTATATCATTCTAATCTCCTTTGCATTCTATTAAAACCCAGTTAATTAACCCCCACCATTTTTTGTTTTATTATTAACTAGTTTCATCTCATTTCAATTTAAACTTCATGAAAATACCCCCTACGATGTTTCTTGTAGAGGGGTATAATCGTTTTTGGTGCCAATTAAAGAAAACATGATCTTACTTGGCAAATGCCTTGGCCATCTCGCTGGAGGTCTGCCTGGCCAGAACGGAGCTTTCCCTAATCCAAATCTTGAGGTAGTCGGGGTGGTTTTTGAGATATCCATACTCCCATTTGTGCAAAATTTCAGGTCTGCTCGATCCGAAGACAATCTTACGATTGTCGTTATAGTTGTCGGCATTTATTCGTTCGTCCACACGGATCAAAACAAATCCATCGCTACGTTTTTGCCCACAGACTACCTTGCCAGTTACGAAAATCCCTTTTTTGGAGGCGTTTTCGATATAGTTCGGAATGAAACAAACCACTTCGTCATCGGTTTTGAACCAGTTTTCGGGCCTATTATCGGTGAAGTAAGGTTTTTCTTCAGCCTTTTCCATTGCTTCGGCGATAAGCTTTGCATATTCACAAATTTCGGCTTTTTTTGCGATGAGCTCTGCAAGTTCGGACTTGAGATATTCTACGCACGTGTCTAATAATTCCTGTGTGCCGTTTGTGATTGCGCAAGGCGTGTTAAGGTTGAATTCTTCATAGTCGTGAGCTCCACTACCATTATTAAACTCCTTTGGGATCAGAAGGTAAGTAGTAATGATGTGGTACCTGTAAAGACATGTAATACCTCCGTTATACTTGCACCATCCACAAAGATTAAAAGTAGTGGCGCCGGGTTTGCAGTTGGTCAAAATTGCATCAAACGGCTCCGCTTTTTTTGCCAATGGTCTCCATGTAGAATCTGGGTGTTCGTACTCAGATGCTACAGCTCTGATGTCGTCGACGGTTTTGCCATCCAGTACACTAATCTGTGTCTTTATGGCATCGATGTGATCAATTACCTCATTTTCTTTATGTGTCCAATACTGCTTGAGACATTCAAGATTTTTTGAACCGAGGAAAATGAGGTCTGCTTCGGTTGATACATAGATACCGTGCCAATTGTCTGGTATCAGTCTCTGGGGATTGATTACCATAATGTGAACCTCCCTTCTTTTTGGTGTCGTGACAATGAGATTCGTTTGCTGCTTGGCAGCGTATGGTGTACGACTTTACTCTTACGCCTTACGCTGCTAAGCAGTTTTATTATGGCATTCCAAAAACGATATTAATGTTCATGGGTACTATTTGTACACATGCCTCCATTTCATCACACTCTTTATAGGATGTCAATTATTTTTCGCAATTAATTAGAGCAGCCGATTGGCTGCCCTTTTTGAAGAATGGTTACTTAGTCCAACTCCATGTGTTGTCGCTGGCGAGTTTAGTATGAAGATTTAAATTACCTTGTACATAATCGACGACTTTTGTTGTTAGCTCCTCTAAGTCCTCTGAGTATTTAATAGGGTCTTCTTCTTGCATTAAATCATCCAGCATTTTTGAAATTTCTGGATTGGTGTTGTTCTGCAAGTAGTATGCAGGTGCATTGATGTCGACGTTTTCAGGGATTTCGAAGTGCTTCAGGTCATTTCTTTCACCAATGTAGATTCCTTCGTCTACGCACAGCAAACGGATTTCGGCGATTGCTCGAAGAATTTCGGCGGCTAGACTGTCTTCTGGATTGATTTTCGAAGTACTTTTGTCTTTATACATGTCCCCCTCCTTTCTTAAGGTGCAGCAACCATCTTCTTGTCATGATTATATATTATTGTTTATCTCTCGTCGATATTTTGTTTGTTATTGATGCATGTGTTTTTTACAATAATTAAGCATAAAAGGTCTTGCAATGCTACATTTAGTGGTGTATTATAGTGGTAAGACACTAAATGTAGGGTGACAGAAGCATTACCATTAAGGTCGTCCTAAAATAAGGTCATAGTTAATAACAAGTTGAACAAGAATACGTTTAAGGAGGTATATTTTATGTTCAAAAGAATAGTCAAAAGGGATGGCAAGATTGTCAAATTTGATCCCGAGAAGATTGCGGAAGCCATCTCTAAGGCAGGGCTCGCTACTGGTGAATTTAAATACGATAGAGCTAAGGCTCTAGCTGATAAGGTAATAAAACGTGCCGAGGAGAAGATTACCGCACGTACACCGAATGTCGAGCAGATTCAGGACATTGTCGAAGAAGTCTTGATGGAATCGTCTTTTAAGCGTACTGCACGCGAATATATTCAATATAGGCAAGAGCGTTCACGTAGGCGCGAGGCGAAATCTGATCTCATGATGATTTATCGTACGATTTCTCATGCAGATGCCAGTGAAGACTCTGATGTTAAGCGCTCCAATGCCAATGTTGACGGCAACTCGGCCATGGGTAAAATGCTCCAGTTCGGTGCGGAAGGCTCTAAAGTTTTTGCAAAGAGCTTGCTGCTTCGTCCTGATATCGCAGCGGCTCATGATAATGGTGATATTCATATCCATGATCTGGATTTTTATGCTACAGGTACGCTAACTTGCTGTCAGAGTGATCCTTTCGTGATGTTTGAGAACGGTGGCTTCAATACGGGACACGGACATCTTCGCACTCCTAATTCGATTGGTAGTTATTGCGCGCTTGCGGCAATTTTGTTGCAGGCTAATCAAAATGAGCAACATGGTGGGCAATCAATCCCGAATTTCGATTATGCGATGGCGCCCGGCGTGAATAAGTCTTTCCGTAAGGCTTTGAAGCGAAACTTGGCTAAGTATAATAAATTTACTGGCAAGAAACTCGATCTTGAAGTCAAAGATTCTTATGAATTTGGCGATGATGATAAATTGAAGAAAGCTAAATGGCCAAAAGAAATCATTGAAACTTCAAATGAGGATGTAGAGCGGGAAACTTTGCAGGCTATGGAAGGTTTCGTGCATAATCTAAATACAATGCACTCGCGGGCTGGTGCTCAGGTGCCATTCACTTCGATTAATTTTGGTACTGACACTTCTCCGGCTGGTAGATTAGTTTCTAAGTATCTTCTGGAGGCTACGGAAAATGGTCTAGGTAAGGGTGAGACACCGATTTTCCCGATTTCAATTTTCAAGGTAAAATCTGGTATCAATTACGAACCCGATGATCCAAACTACGATTTGTTTAAGAAGTCTATGGAAGTATCGGCTAAGAGACTGTTCCCAAATTTCTGCTTTATTGATGCGCCTTATAACTTGAAGTACTATAAGCCTGGTGATTATCGTACTGAGATTGCGACCATGGGTTGCCGGACACGTGTTTTCGCTTCGGTATTTCCGGAATCGGATGGCATTGTAACTGGTAGAGGTAATCTGTCGTTTACGACGATTAATTTGGTTCGAATTGGTATAAAGCACGGAATTTGTCTGGGTGAGCGTAAAGAAGCGGACTGGGAAGGATTCTACCGCGAACTTGATGAGAAGATGGATCTTGTAAAGGATGAGTTGCTTGAGCGCTTTGAATTTCAGGCGAATCAACATGTCCGAAATTTCCCGTTCTTGATGGGGCAGGGGAACTGGTTTGGCAGTGAGAAGCTCGGACCTAATGACACACTGCGCGATGTGATAAAACACGGTACTTTGTCAATTGGCTTCATTGGTCTTGCGGAGACATTAGTTGCGATGGTTGGTAAGCACCACGGTGAGGATGAAGATGCTAGAGACCTAGGGCTGGATATTATTTCGCATATGCGAGAAAAATGTGATGAGTATTGTAAGAAGTACAAATTGAATTTCTCGTTACTCGCTACTCCAGCTGAAGGTATCGCGGGGCGCTTTACCAAGATTGATCGAAAAGAATTCGGTAAGATTCCTGGTGTAACTGATAGGGAATTTTATACCAATTCGTTCCATGTTCCGGTCTATTATCCAATCTCGGCTTTTGAGAAGATTGATATTGAAGCGCCTTATCACGCACTTTGCAATGCGGGTCATATTACTTACATCGAATTAGATGGTGATCCGTCTCAGAACATTGCGGCATTTGAGGCTGTGATTCGTAAAATGCACGATTCGGGAATTGGTTATGGTTCTGTCAATCATCCAGTGGACCGTGATCCGGTTTGTGGATTTTCTGGCGTGATTACGGGCGATAGGTGTCCGCATTGTGGACGGCTAGAGGGTGATTTGCCTTTTGAGAAAGTTTGTAATTGCGCGAAGGGAACTAAATAGTACGAAGTAGTATTTCTTGGGTACGGAGCTTATATGGATTATCATAAATTATCGTTAAAAAAGATTTCTCAGCAAGTGGAAGTGCCGGAGGGGATGATACGCCTCTCCGGTCCCCTGGAAAGGGATAATATTGTCAATGGCGATGGGCTTCGAGCAGTGGTCTGGACTCAGGGGTGTCCTAATCATTGCCCAGGCTGTCAGAACCCCGAGACTTGGGATTATTGTACTGGCATTCTGGTCCCGATTCAGGATGTCCTGGATCAACTATCGACTTTTAAGGGTCAGACTGGTTTGACTTTCTGTGGCGGCGAACCAATGGTTCAAGCAAAGGCTTGCAAGACTATTGCAGATTACGTTAGGAAAGAATTTGGTTGGGATGTTTGGAGTTTTTCGGGCTTTACTTATGAGGTAATTAAAGAGTATGGTAAAGAACCTTGGGATTTTGTGAAGTCCTTGGATGCCTTGATTGACGGCCCTTTTATCTTGAAGCAGCGAGACCTGAGTCTAAGATTTAGAGGCTCTAGCAATCAGAGACTATTAAGACTTAAAGTTGGTACTGGCAAAATACTTTCTATAGAGTAGTGCCACTTGCTATTTTATCCTTGTAATTCAACAAAATAAAGCCATCTTCTCGAGATGGCTTTATTGGTTTATGGTGTTACATTGACGACAAATCGTTCTTTTTCTTGTGTTTCTTAATTCTCATGACGATGAACCCAACGATCCCGGCAATACAGGCAATCACAAGTAGGAGGAACCAAATTGGGCAGATGATGACATCTCTTTCTTCGACAGATGATTTGCCGTTGAAATAGATAGTTTGTTTGACTTTTACTACTCCGAGTGATGGGAGATTGGTGATGTTTCTCGTTGCTAGGTAGGTAGTTTCTGGCATGACCAATTCATTGAATTCGTTATTATCTTCACTCTTTGGGAAGATGACTTCGCCGGTAAAGAAATTGGTGACGTTTAGAACTACCGTGGCGGATTCGTGGATATTGCCTTTGTTTTCAAGCAATGCTGATACTTCGATTGGCGGCACTGCGACAAAGCCAGGAATGTTATTTTCAAGGATGTTGCCTTCACGAACGATATCGCCAGATACGTTGGCGTAGATAAGACTGGCCATCTCGAAGACATTATTAACGGCTACACCGCCGCTTTGTACGGTATCATTGTTGCTTGATACGGTAATTGCGGCATATTGGCCGCCTGCGGCTGCGTTGGACGGAGTCTTAATAGTGTATTGAATTTTCTTAGATTCATTTGGTTTTACGACTCCGGTTGGCTCTTCGATTGTGATCCAATTAGTAATCTCGTTCCTGCCAGTGACGGTTTTAAGGTCGGCAGTGTAATCTTGTCCAATTACGCTATACGGCGAGATTGACATCTTGTAATGAAAATCTTGTGTGGCGTCAACTGGATTTACGATAGTGATTGTGCCGGTGTAGGTTTCGCCGGGAGTCAGGTTGACTTGCTGGCTCATTGGCATAATAGTAAAAGTATTTTCCATAATACTTTCATCTTATCAGCTTTTATTAGCAATGACAAGTCTTTTTAGCGTATAATGTAGCTATGATATATTTGGATTATGCAGCTACTACCCCTATTCTACCCGAGGTAACTAGAGCGATGTCGGAAGCTCAGTCAAATTTTTTTGGCAATGCTTCAGCTCTTCATACGCCTGGGCATTTGTCACTGAATGAAATTGAAGCATGTCGGGAGCTTCTGGCTAAATGCATTGGAGCAGACCCTGAGGAAATTGTTTTTACTTCTGGTTCAACCGAAAGCAATAATACTATTATGAGAGTTTTTGATGGTTGTCAGATTGAAACATCTGAGATGGAACACCATTCGATTATCGAGACGGCTAATATTTGTAAAGGCAACAAGTTGCCCAAATTGTATTCGTATATGTTAGCCAATAATGAAACTGGGGATATTCTGGATTTGGCGAGAATTGTTTCTCAGGCTTCTAAAATAAAGTGCGATGCTTCTTCTGACCTTTTTAAGATGAAGGACCGTTTTAGGCGTGATTTGGTTACAGATAGGCGTGGTGCATATGTACATTCTGATCTTACTCAAGTATTAGGAAAAATTCCGTTCAATGTAAAACAACTAGGGCTTGATTATGCCACTTTTAGCGCTCACAAAATTGGTGGTCCGGTCGGGGTAGGTGCTTTTTATGTAAAGAAAGGCGTACCATTTAAGCCTTTCATGATTGGCGGTAATCAAGAATCTGGCCGTAGGGGTGGCACATACAATACGGTCGGGATAATTGGTTTTCGTGAAGCTTTGCGATGTTCTGTAAACACTCGGAATTTCAAAAAATATGATACTCTTGTTCGCTCTCTTAGGGATACTCTAGCGAAGCGGATTTTATCTGAGATTCCCGGCAGTTCCTTAAATACTGATTTAACTAAGGGCAAATCTTTGCCAAATATCCTAAATGTTTCTTTCAAAGCTGCCGAGGGGGAATCGATTCAGCTATATCTTGATAACGAAGGGATTATTGTCTCCACTGGCTCTGCCTGTGCGGCAGGAGATACTAGGCCTTCACACGTATTAATGGCGAAGACTGGTGATGCGGAGGTTGCTCACTCATCGATTAGATTCTCGTTTGGTTTAGGTAATACTATGGGTGATGTCGAAGCGGTAATGCGAGTATTGCCGGGAATTGTGAAAAGATTACAGGGTCTTAGCACGATAGTTTGAGATGGCATCGGCAAGAGCTTCGTGGCCTAGTACAGAACAGTGAAACTTATGCTTGGGTAAATTGCCTAGATAATCGTCGATATCTTTAGCAGTGATTTTGAGGGCCTCGTCTAGGGTTTTGCCTTTTGCGAGTTCAGATAAGGCTGAGGTAGAGGCGATGGCGGAAGCGCAGCCGTAGGTTTTCCAACGGATGTCGATAATGCGGCCGTCTTTAACCTTGATGTACATTTTCATCTGATCGCCACAAATGGGATTACCGACAAGCCCGCAGGCATCGTATTTAAACTGTGATTCATCGCCCATTAGGAAGTTGCGCGGATTCAAAAAATGATCTTTAACTATATCTGTATAAACCCAGTCTTGGCCTTCTTTTTGCATATTATTATTATAACATGGTGTATAATAGTCTTTATGAAAATTGCGATTATTGGTGCGGGGGCGTTTGGGACGGCACTCGGAGGAATATTAGCTAATAATGGTTGCGACATTGATTATTATGATTCGCGCACGAAGGAGGAGCGCCTTTATGATGTAGTTGGCGATTCTGATTATATTCTGCTTGCGGTGCCATCGAGGGCGGTTCCGTATGTGCTACCACATTTACCTAAGAACATTCCTTTGATTGTTGCGACGAAGGGAATATTATCTGCTAAAACCTTCGATAGCTTTAAAGACTATATGGTTCTGTCTGGGCCTGGATTTGCAGATGACATAAAGGCGCAGAAGGATACTTATTTTACCTTTACGGACAAGCGACTAGTCGAGCTATTTCGGGCTAATTATGTTTTCTCAGATTATACCGATGATGAAAATGGTGTTTTAATGTGCGGTTCACTAAAGAATGTTTATGCGATTCAGGCTGGGATATTGGGTTTAGCGCGGGGTTCAGCCGATTGGAATGAGTATATTCGTGATGTTTCAAACGAAATGCGAGCTGTTCTTAAGTCAAATGGTGCAGACGGCGAGACGGTAGGGCTTTACTGTGGGATTGGTGACCTTAAGTTAACTTGTGGCTATCCGTCACGAAATTATGAGTTCGGCGATAAATATCGAACCGATTTGACTTATCAGCCAGAGAAGACCGTGGAAGGTTTATCGGCTATTAAGAAGATTTTAAATCACGAGATTGAAGTGCCTAGTGAGGCAGTAATCTTAAACACTATTCTTAAGACTTTTTCAACTTGGTTTTAATAGAAGGGAGAATTATGGGGCTTAATGCTAATCAGAAGAAAGCCGTGGAGTATCTAGATGGGCCTTTGCTTGTACTGGCTGGTCCGGGTACGGGGAAGACTCAACTTTTGTCCGAAAAGGTGGCTTATATATTAAAGAATACTGATACTAACCCAGAAAATATCCTATGTTTGACTTTTACTGAGACTGGTGCCTCTAATATGCGCGAACGTCTTAAAACCATTATTGGCGCCGATGCGATGAAGGTTAATATTGGGACTTATCATGCTTTTGGTACGGATATTCTGGTGCAATATAGGAATTATAGTGAGAATTATGATAGACATCTCGATTCGGCAATTGATGAAGTGACACAATATAAAATTGTTAATACAATTCAGGATAGTCTGTCGGGGACTGATATTCTACGTGGTGACAGCGTAAAGAATATCATCGAGGTGATTTCATCCGCTAAGTCGGCGGGGCTTTCGGATGCCGATTTAAAATTAATCGCTGATACCAACATTGAAGATTCTAAAGTCTTATCTGAGGCTATATCACCGTTATTAAAAAACGTAGTCGCCAGGAAGTTCAAGGAATCCCTCGAGAATGCTTATCAGCCTATTTTTGAGATTTTGTCAAAGTACATTGAAGTGCAGCCGATTCTTCCGACGGTTGAACGTTCAATCGGTGAGTTGGCGCGCTCTCTAAAGGAGGCTATTATTCAAGCCGAATCTACTGAGAAGATCACTTCTCTTACGAAATGGCGGAATGATCATTTTGAGCTTGATGCTAAGGGTAATTATAGATTGAAGGATAGGGTTGCGAATAAGAAGCTACTAAGCCTTGCTAATGTGATGTCGAAATATAATGAGTACTTGCTACAAAATGGTTTATATGATTTTGATGATATGATTCAGGAGGCGGTGAAAGTCTTGACGGACGATAAAGGATTCAGGCTGACTTTGTCGGAGCGCTATCAGTATATTATGCTTGATGAGTTTCAGGATACCAATCCTTCACAGTTTATGATTATTAAGAAGCTAACTGATTATGAAAAGCCAAATATTATGGCGGTTGGTGATGATGATCAAGCGATTTATGAGTTTCAAGGGGCTTTGTCGACAAATCTATTAGATTTTCAAAACCATTATTCGGCCGAAGTGATACCCTTGGTCGAGAACTATCGTAGTACCCAAGAGATTCTGGATTTCTCGCGTGAGATTATTAATCAGGCTCCGGATAGATTTGCAGATAAGGAGTTATTCGCTCATCAACCAAACCCGGATGCCTCTCAGATTTTCCGACACGAATTTAAATCCTCGGACATGGAATTTAGCTTTGTGGCAAATAAAATCGCTGAACTTATCAATGATGGCGTATCGCAACACGAAATTGCGGTAATTTCTTATATGGGGAAGTATTTTTTACCACTTCTACCTTATCTTAAATCCCATTCGGAGATTAACATAGCTTTTGAGAGGCAGAATAATTTGTTTGAAAACACTTACATACACCAATTGTTATCAATTTGTCGTCTGGTGTACCAACTGAAGATTGGTAAAGTCGAGGCAGCTCTTTTAATGGAGGTTATGGGATATGCTTGCTTTAGCTTGCCGATGGTCGAAGTATTAAAGATAGTTGACTTAGCTCGCGTTGAAAAGAAATCCATTTTCGATTGTCTTTCAACGTCGCAGAACGAACAGATTAAATCTTTTGCTGAGTTTTTGGCGAATCTGGTTGCGCTGTCCTTTACGGAGCCTTTAGAAATTTTTATAGATTATGTGATTGGCGCTTCGCCTATTAATGACTATCGTTCGCCGTATCTTTCGTACTATACAAGTCAGGGTGAATATGAATCGTATGCTTTGTATGAGAATTTGGCTAGTTTGCGCGGTAAACTAAATAAGCATTTTGGTGATAAGCGGCTTATGCTAGATGATTTGATTGAAATGATTTCGGATTATGAGAATGCGAGCATGGCTTTAAATACCACTTCGCCTTATAAAGAATCTGAGGATGCGGTTCAAATTTTGACTGCGCATAAAGCTAAGGGTCTGGAATTTCAATATGTTTTTATTATCTCGGCTGACCACAGTGCATGGGGTAAAGGCAAGGGCAATAATAGTACGCTTTCTTTGCCGAAAAATCTTCTACATATTCGTCATACTGGCACGACCGACGGAGAAAAATTGCGGATTCTATATGTAGCCCTGACCCGTGCGAAGAAATCAATCTATATTACTAACTCACTGGCTGATTTCAATGGTAAAAGCCCTGATAGATTGGAATATCTTAATGAATATGTGGAAGGCGATAAGGTGATTTCGCCGTTCTTGCCATCTGGGCAGGTGATTTGCCATTACGAACAGGACTCGACTAAAATTACTGAGCAGAATCTAAAGAATTGGCTATCTCCATATGTTGAATATGCACCGGATTTGCGTTTACTATATAAAGACCAGATTTCTCGTTATCGGATGTCGCCGACATCACTTACTACTTTTATTGATATTGCCTATGCTGGACCGCAGGAGTTTTTCAAGAGAGAAATTTTGCACGTGCCGTCTGGACCTGAAGATGAGTCACTGGCTTTTGGTAATTTGGTTCATAAGACCTTCGAACGTGTGACTAATCAGCTAATTTCGGATGAGGAAGCCATTTCGTATTTCTTATCTGAGCTTGAACAGCGTAATATCTCATCCGAGATTAAGGAGAAACTGCGCGAAAAAGGTCCAGGTGATCTCGCTGTTTCGTTAAAAGAATTTGGTGATATTTTACGACAGGGTAAGGCCGAAGTTGATTTGGGACCGGAAAGAATTGTCTTAGATGGGGTTCCGCTAACTGGTAAGATTGATCATTTACTGATTAATGAGAAAGATAAAACTCTCGAGATTTATGATTATAAGACGGCTGACTATCATAAGGACAAATGGCAATCACATAAGACGTTATATAAATATATGCTGCAGCTTTTGTTTTATAAACTGTTATTAAATAATTCGCCGACTTATCGAAAATACCAGGTGGCCCGTGCACACATTCTCTTTGTTGTGCCAGATAAAGATGGCGAAGTCTATGATAAGGTATATGATTTTAATGATAAAGACGAAGCGGAACTATTATCACTAATGAAAGCTGTCTATGGTTTGGTATCTTCTCTTCAGTTTTTAGATGACAAGAGAATATTCATCCCGCCCAATAAAACAGCTGGTATTAAAGAGATTAAAGATTTCATCAAGTTATTGCTGGCGATAGCTTGAGATTATGATACCAAATCGTACGGCAATGATTGTGGCTATTGATTTTTTCTAAGAGATATGGTATAATTATTCTTGCCAGTGGCTTTTATTGGCAAAAAAAATAAAGGAGGTACTGCTATGGATGGCATGTACCGCTCCCTTTTCGAGTGGGAGCTAAAGACACGGTCGGGAGTTTCAAGTATCCCGGCAAGAGCGTATGCTCTGAAAAAGAAGCTTGAAGAAATGGAGCCGATGTCAGTTATTAGGTTTCTTGATGAAAAGTTTTACATTCAAGGAACCTCAATTAAAGGCTTCCATGGTGGCTGGATAGGAACATCCGACATAATCGAGGTTACAAGAGTGTCGGACGACGTTCTGCGTGTTACAACCAAGTCCGGTGCACCGTTAATTCTGCGCTTCTCAGAGTGCGGAATGTAACACAAGTTTGTCCCGCGGCTACTACAGCGCGGGGCTTTTCCTTTGGAAATCTTTTAGTTTTATTCTGTGTTTTGCTTATTCTTGCATATTGTTATGATATTTAGTATAATGCTTGTCGAGAATACGGTTCTGTTCTATAGTGCCGTCTTCTTGAATCTTACAGAAGGGGGGTGAGATGAATGGGTTATTTAACGTTTTATGACCCTAATACTGCAGATTGGCATCCTGAAACGGGGACAGATTCTTTTACCTACGATAAGGTCGCAAGGGAAGTTGCAAAAAGCTTAAAAGCGGGCAATCCGGTTGACCCTGAGACTCTGAGCCGAGTAATGCAGTACAAAGGTTACTACGATGTTAATCAGCTTAAGAACTCCTTCTAACTCTCACTAATGGCAAGACAGTTTCATCGTCTTGCCATTTTCCTTGTTCTGTGGTAAAATAGGAATAATATGGCAAAGAAGAATAATACTAAGCGTAAACTAGTCGGTCTCGTTTCGGAAGAATCGGGTGTGCGTGCTTATTATACCAAGAAGAATACGATGAATACTCCTGATAAGCTAAGTTTGAAGAAGTATGATCCAGTTCTTCGTAAGCATGTTCTTTTCGTTGAAACTAAGAAGAATCTTGGTCGTAACGAAGTCAAAGAAAAGAAACACTAGTTACATCAGTCAAAATTCTCTCTTCGGAGAGTTTTTTGTTGCCTAAAAAGTCGGCACACTCAGGTAATTTATGCGATTATCCTAGAATATTATTAATGCGATACTCGATATCGCGCAAAACGTTCATATAATACATAAAACTCTCATATGGAGATGCATAGGCTGAGAAGTAGGCGTGCACGTCGCCATCGTTCCAGTATTTGGTGCACATGGAATAAGGGTGATCGGATGTAGTCATGTAGCGCCAATCGGAAATCAGCTGTCCGTCATGGGTTGAGAGGATTTGCTCTCTCAAATTAAAGATTTGGTTCATGGCGGAGCTTTGCATGGCATTAGAGAGCCAGGCAGATAAATCTCTCTCGGTGTCGGCCCAGGTTACGGTCTCTGGCATCGAGATTTCGCCGACGGGCTCCTCAATTCGGCTAGCTTCGGATACAGTAACAAATTTGTTTTCATATTCTGATAACCACGACGATATAAAAGTATTCATGAAGTCGAAAATACCGGTGTCTTTCCATTGATGTTCGCCGAAGGTCTCGAAATCCATAAATAGGTTAATCAGATTACCGCGCAAGCAATCATCGTCAATCCATCGCTGATATTTAGGTACCGTGAGTGGCCATTCACTCCAGGCTCGGTTAGAAAAACGGAAGGCGATGTCATCTGAGAGACGATAATTCTTTAACAATAATCGGATTTTTTGACAACCCATCGGGCGATAGACGTGATTTGGGCTGCGCCAACCGAGAATTTTATCCCAGCCTTCGGCTAGAATTACTTCATAGCCATGCTTTTCGGCCCAGTGAGCAAGGGAATCGTTGTAAGCAAACTCAGTGTTACGGAAGGCCTTTGGCTTGACATTAAATAGCCTTTTAATGATTTCAGAATGCATTTTGACTTGATCATTGAATTCGTCGATATTATAAAAATAGGCTAGTGAGTGATAATAGGTCTCGTCGACAATTTCGGCTTGACCTAGCTCGACCATCTCTCTAATAATATTGATTAAATTTGGTGCCCATTTTTCGGCTTGTTCTAACCAAGTTCCAGTAATCGAAAAAGATACTTTGAAATCTGGGTGTTCTTTCATGTTGTCTAGTAGTAACCCCAACATTGGGTAATAACTTTTATCGGCGACTTTGCGGAAAATGCGTTCATTGGATTGGCGACCACTATAATTATCATAGAAATAGTCTGAACTGTTGCCTACATCAAAAATCGAGTATTCGCGGTAGCGGATAGGTTGATGTATGTGTAGATATAGACAAATCGCGCGCACCCTATTTCCTCTTATGCTTTATCGTATCATTGTAAACCTTGATGCATTTTTTTGCAACATCATTCCAGGAAATTTTGTCGTATTCGTGGCTGATATTTTGCTGCAAGGATTCACGTAGGGCTGGATTTTCAGAAATAGAGACTATCTCGTCTGCTAGTTTTCTTTCATCCCAATAATCATAGGTCATGGCTGACCAGATGACCTCTGCGACACCAGATTGTTTGGTTAGAATTAATGCATCGCCGTGGTGGGCAGCTTCAAGCGCAGTGAGGCCAAACGGCTCAGAGATTGAGCTCATCACGAAAATATCCGATATAGCATAGATATCTCGTAATTTCTTACCACGTACGAAGCCTGTGAAGATGATATTTTTAGAAATACCTAATGTGGCGGCTTTTTCAATCAGCTCGTTTCTTTCTTCGCCGTCGCCAGCAAAGACAAAGATGAGTTTGGGGTTCTTCGAAATGGCTAATGCGGCAGCTTCCATTAGATTATGCAGGCCCTTTTGAATAGTGAAACGCCCAACGGTAGAGACAATCGTATAACCCTTTTCTTTTTGCCTGAGTAGATATTTATAGGTTTGCTCGTTAAACTGATATAGGGAATTTTTGTAGTTTTCATCCAGCGAATTGTAGATGACGTCGATTTTTCTAAGAGGGATATTGTATTTCTGATGGATGATACGTTTGGTGGTCTCCGAGACAGCAATGATTTTATCTGCTAGTGTCAGCCCTTCATACTCAATTTCATGAATAATTGGGTTGCCGTAGTGCATACCAGCGCGGTCGAATTCGGTGGCATGCACGTGTGCGATAAATGGTGTGTCATAATGCTTCTTTGCCAGCATACCGGCTTCATAGGTCAACCAGTCATGCGCGTGGACTGCTTCTGGCTTGTGTTCTTTTAGGTATTCGTCGACGTATTCACAGTAGGATTTCTGGACATCGCGGATTGAAATCTTTTCTTGGCTATTATGATTCGGAATGATTTTTTCTAGTAATTTCAATGATTCATAAGCGCCGCCACCGTAGCGATAGATTGGATCTAGGTGGGTGGCGGAAAGAATATGCATAAATTTAATGTCAGGATGTTCGGCTTCGTAGGGGAGCACAAAATCTATGTCGATGCCTTGCCTGGATAATGCTTTTGCCATATTTAAGCAGGCTACGCCAAGTCCTCCACTATTATGCGGTGGGAGTTCCCACCCCAACATAAGTATTTTCATTGTTAATGATTTTAGCACATATTTTTTAAAATGTAAAAATATGATAAAATTGTCTTTGTACCTTAATGTAGGGGTATAGCTCAGTTGGTAGAGCACAGGTCTCCAAAACCTGGTGTCGGGGGTTCAAGTCCCTCTGCCCCTGCCATTTTTGTGCTATAATAATTTTATATGGTCGAACAGGTGAGAAGATATCATGTTTCAAGAATAATTCTTGCTAGTATTGCTTGTTTTATAACCGTTTTCAATATTGGTCTTTTCATAGTTTATCTAATCATTAATTCTGATTCTTATTTGGAGCAAGTTTTAATTCCTTTACCAGTTGACGATGTGCCACCGACAATTCAGCTTAGGGGTCCAGAGAAAAAGACCGTTGCTCTTGGCACAAAGTATGTCGATGACGGTGTAGATGCTTATGATATCAGGACTGAAGTTGCTGTTGAGACTGATGGTGCTGTTGATACGAATCAAGTTGGCGAGTATCTAATAAAATACACTGCGACTGACGAGCATGGTAATTCTAGTAGCGTTTCTCGCATAGTAAGCGTTATTCAGCCCACTGGGGTCATTTATTTAACTTTTGATGATGGCCCAGGTCAGTATACTGCACATTTGTTGGATGTTTTAAAGCAATATAACGTTCAGGCTACCTTTTTTGTGACTGGTTATGGTGACGATGAGTTAATCCGTCGGGAATATGATGAGGGTCATACTGTGGCCCTGCATTCTATGTCACATGATTATGCTTACATTTATTCTAGTGTGGAGAATTATTATGCAGACTTGACCGCTGTCCAGGATAGAGTGAAGCGAATAACAGGCGAGACTTCCACGCTAATACGTTTCCCGGGCGGGAGTTCGAATACCGTCAGTACGAGATATGATGGCGGGAGTCGTATTATGACTTTTTTGGCTGAAGATGTAGTAAATCGTGGTTTCACGTATTTTGATTGGAATGTTAGCTCTGGCGATGCCGGCGGCATTAATACGACCGACGGCGTTTACGAGAGGGTAGTTGATGGCTTGAAGGTGGGTGGCGAGTCGGTGATTCTACAGCATGACGTAAAGGGGTTTTCTGTCGATGCGGTTGAGAGAATAATACAATACGGTTTAGATAACGGATATATTTTTTCCAAACTTAATCAAGATTCCTTTACTGCACACCACGGTATTAATAATTAGTGTGCTATAATGCGTACATGGATGACAATATAGATTATAAAGAATTTGAGGCTGCGAAAGCGGCATTTTTCAAGAAACAAAAAAGAACAATTTATGTCTGTTTATTTATTATGTTGTTTGTCCTGATTCCGTTTTTGGTTGTCTTTGCTTTCGTTGGTTCGTTATTCTTACTTCTGGGACCTATTGTACTCGCCTTCTTTCTCCTTTTGTTTGCTCTCAGTGTTGGCTCGGTCTTCTCATCTTATTCTCAGATCGGACTAATGCTTTTCGCTAAACAATATTACCAATATAAGGCGGCTTATAAGAAATATTTTGTAAGACGAAATATGAAAAATTTTTTTACGAATGTATCATATAGTCATAATATGGGTCTACCTAGCCTTTTGATTCGCGATACTGGCATGATCAATATGGGTAATCGGTACTATTCGAATGACTTTACTCAGGGGAAATATAAGGATGTCGATTTTGTACAGGCAGATGTAACTATCCAGAAGGTTCGCAGTGATTCTGAAGGCAAAGAGTATAGCACCACAATTTTTAAAGGTAGATGGATGATTTTCGATTTTCCGAAGAAATTTAATTTTCGTCTAAAAGTCGTGAGTAGGAAATTCGGTTATGCTAGTATTGACCCTGGCAAGAATCCGAAGACTAAACATAAAATGAAGAAGGTCGAAACAGAATCTATAACGTTCAATAAAGAATTTAGTGTTTATGCCGATGATGAGTTTGAGGCATTTTATCTTCTAGACCCTTCATTCATAGATAATGTTGAAAAGCTGGTCCAAGGGAAGAAGCATAAAATTATTCTTTGTTTTGTCGATAACCATCTCCATATTGGCGTGTATGATAATCAGGATTTCTTCGAGCCGCCGCTGCGCGAGAAAGATTTTATTAGTGAAAAAGACGAAGACAAGAAGATTCTCTCGCAAATTGCTACGATTACGAATTTTGTTGATTTCTTGAAGCTTGACCATAAGATTTTCAAATAAAATCATTTTATTTTTATGTGTCTATGGTATAATAGCTTTAGTTATGGAAGGTAATAAAGACAAAATCAAACCTAGGGCACTTCTGATTTTCGGTGCTCCGTGTAGTGGTAAGACCACCTTTGCAGAGAAATTTGCCAATAAATTTAAGTTAACTTATTATAATTTGTCTGCCGTTGAGAAGGATTACGGACTTTCTTTTGAGGATTTACTGGCGGTTTTTGAGCTCGTTCTGAAGACGAGACAATCATTAGTGCTTGAAGGGTGTATTGATAGTGAAAAGGAGCGTACGGAGCTTCGTAATGTCCTTCGCAGTCATGGCTATGATCCTACTTTAATCTGGGTCCAGACTGATATGGCCACCATTAGGCTTCGACTCAAGATGCGCTATAAGAATGTCGCTAAAGCCAAGAAGGCATATGACGATGCGGTTGCCCTACTTGAAGCGCCTACTGATGTTGAGAAGCCGATTATTCTATCGGGGAAGCATACCTTTGAAACTCAGGTCAGACACGTGGTGAAGGGTCTAGCCGAGCAAGCTGATAAGTAGTTAACTACAATGATTATTAATGATAAAGAATTTGGTGAGGTTATTGTTCGCAAAAATTCTTTGTCTCGAGGAATTAAGTTTTCCGTGTCGACCTCTGGGCGTTTATCAATGTCAGTACCAAGCTATACCTCGTCCTTTTTAGCTAAAAGGTTCCTAAATTCTAATCGCCAAACAATTAGAGATAGTCTACCGATTAAAGATCCGAATGGGCAGAGAGCACGTGATTACAAGAAAAAGTTACTGATGAAGAAGGCTAGGGAATATCTGCCATATAGGCTAGAGTACTACGCTAAGCTCTATGGTTACACTTATAATAAGTGTCGTTTATCGCATGCTAATACGAGATGGGGGAGTTGCTCTTCAAATAAGACGATTTCTCTTAATATTGGCCTAATGAACGTTCCGGAAAAGCTTAGAGATTATGTGATTTTGCATGAACTGGCTCATCTTAACCATATGGATCATTCGAAGGCTTTCTGGCAGGAAGTGTCACAGCATGATCATAATTATAAATCGCATGAGAAGCGGCTAAAACTTTTTAGCCCGGGTGTGTAATTCTTTTATTTTTTGTATTGCTATTTTGATTCTGGTTATGTTATACTTGTAGCAAGGAGGAGAGTGTGGAGCTTAAATCTAGGTTTGACTATAAAGCGCTGTTTGTTTTAGTATATTTTGTTGGCTTTATAATATACTCAATTTTTATGTTAAAGCCAGTTGAGGCCTTCGGTGATGTATATTCTGGTGAGCTAATTATTCCTAGTATTAGGTTCGCTTCGGATGTTGCTACACTTTCACTTGAAGATGGTAAGCTTAATACTCCGGATGAAATAGTTGGTAGTTATTCAAATGTTAGCAGCAAAACATTATTGATTGGTCATTCTAGCACCGTATTTCAGGAGCTACATCGTGTTTCCGATAATGACACTATTATATATAGTGGCAAACTCTACACTGTTTCTTCGATAAGTACGCTTCCAAAAAGTGAGATTAATATGGCTAAGCTCCTAGAGTCTTCGCCGCGTGATACCCTAGTGATTATGACCTGCGCTGGCGAGTTATATGATAATGGCGATGCTTCGCACAGATTAATTGTTTTTGCTGTGGCTAACTAATCTTTTTTAGTTCAATCGCGAATCCGCCTCCTGGAGCTAGGTAGATATCGATTGAGTCATTGTGGCTTATTTTCATATTTCTGATGGTGATTGCGAATGGTTCATCTCGGTAGTGGGCATTATCCGCATCGGAATAAATAGTGGCACTATAAGCTTTACCTTCTTCTAGGAAGTCGAATTTTAGGTGTAGGGTTCGACCGTTCTCGTCGGTAATGCCGCCAATATACCAATTGTCTTTTTCTCTATCTTTTCTCGCGACGACGTAGTATTCACCGATTTCGCCGGCGAGCGGGATACTTTTCGAAAAATTGGTAGGGACATTCTTAATGAACTCGAATTCCTGCTTAAACCTTTCTTCGTAGATAAACGGTCGGTCGGCGGCCATTTGCATGCCGGAATATATTACGACGAAATAGGCTAATTGTCTAGCTAATGTCGTAGCAATGCGTTTAACATTATTCTCGAGATCAAATATGCCACTAGTATAATCCATACCGCCTGATAAAAGCCTCGTGTACGGCAGGATACAGGCATGTGAAGGCGCAATGGCGCCACCTTCGTATTCCTGGCCTCTTGCTCCCTCGCGTGACAGGAGATTAGGCCAGGTTCTTTCGATACCAGTACCTTTGATTGGCTCGTGAATATCCAAGCAAATATGTTTCTTGGCAGCTAATTCTACGGTTTTTTGGTAGTGATTCACGCCGAGTTGTGAATGGTGGAATTCCTTGCGCCCATTAATTAACATCATGGAGCCAGCATAGCCAGTCTTAATATAATTGATGCCATTGGCGGCATAATAATTATAGGCACTTTCGAGCTGTTTTTCGTAATTATCGATGAAACCGACGGTTTCATGGTGGCCCACAATCTCTACCCCTCGTTTCCTAGCATAACTGGCGACGGCTTCTAAATCAAAGTCCGGCGTGGGCTGAGTAAACTGATTATTGACACCATTCTGCAACCAGTCGCCTTCCCAGCCTTCGTTCCAACCTTCGATTAATACTCCGCTGATGCCTAGTCTTACGGCCGCATCGATATATTCTTTAGCGTGTTCTGTAGTGGCGCCGTGCCTTTCGCCTTTAGCCCAGGTCCATTCGCCGACATACATTGCCCACCAAATACCAATGAATTTTAATGTCTTCACCCAGCTGAAATCCATCTTTGGTGGATCGTTTAGAGCATACATGGTTCGATTGGTAGTTAGCTCGATGGCGGATTCTGCTATCATGACTAGTCGCCAGGGTGTCTGGAAGGGAAGTAATACGTGGGCTTTAGTCCCATCTGATAATGGCGTGATATCAGTGATTAGATGTCTTTCATTATTGAGTTTAATTGTGGCTGAACCATAATTATATAGTGCCGCTTCGTGCAGTGATAGATAGAAACCGTTCGGTGTCTTGATTGTCAATGGCGTATGTACTGAACCAGTGATACTACTGAGATTGACTTTCTCATAATTGTATTCGTATCTGTCTGGTTGGTAGGCTGGAATCTTCCAGGCGATTGAATTTGGGTCGATATTGAATTCTGTAACTTCATCTTTGATAGATACCTGACTGAACTTCGGCTGTGGAGGGATTTCGTATCGGAAAGCTACTGCATTATTGAATATTCTGAATCTGATTGTCATAATACGGTAAGGCGGCTGGTACTCTGACAAGAAAACAGTAAGTTCGTTGTAATCATTATTGATGACCTCGTCCTCTCCCCATGGCATAGAAATGCTTTCACGGTGTCTTTTTTCTTGATATCTGACCAACATGATTTTATTAGCAATTAGCTGCTCACCGCAAATTGAAATTCCGAGCCTGGATTCGTTAATGACTAGCTTATTATTCTTGGTTACTTGATAGATTAGTTGATTATTCCTAAGAACAACATTGCAGCAAATAGATTTATCTGGCGAACTAACAGATTTCTCGAACTTTTTCCTATGAAAAACACTTGCCCACTTGACCATGTTTTAATTATACCATTTTTGCTTAATGAGTGTGTTATAATTGAGTTATGGAAATGAAGTCTAGACGTGGGAGACCATTGAAAATTGTTTGTCTTGGCTTACTGTTTTTCGTTGTGATCTTTGCCGGGGTGTTTTTTGGCTTCCAATACTTTACAAAGACTGGTTTGTTTAGGATTCCGGGGAAGGTATATTATGATGAGAGCCTGAGTGAGAGCGAAATATACGAGTTAGAAGGAGTATTTACTGAGGAAGTTGATTTGGACAAGGATGTCTATATCTCTGCCACTAATTATTTATCAAGGCCATCATTGGAGGATGGAGAGTTTTTAGTGAAGATTTCTGTGCCAGTGACGAACTTCTATAGTACTGATACCAATATTACTGCAGATGACCTTGATTTGTTGTTTGCCGATGCTTATGTTGCCGACTTTGCTTTCACTATGATTGATGTCGATAAATTAGATTTTAGCCAGAAACTGCTTAGTATTAATGATAAATATTTCCTTGATAATTTTGATGAGGGTGCGGTTTTCAGAGTAATTAGTTTTAATTCTGAAAAATACGACGAAGAGATTAAGCCACTGATTGGCAATCTTTATAATAATGATTTTCCCAGTAAAGATACTGTCTTAACATTTGCTCAAACTGGTGTTACGGCGTTATCGAGGGGGATGAATGCGAAGTTATATAGCGTGGGTGATGCTAGTTATTTTTCAGAAGGGCTGCGGGATTACTTGTCCAGCTTTGATCTAACTCACACTTCTAATGAATCGTCCTTCAGTGATTATGCCGATTCTCGGAATATTTGTTCTGACAAGAGATTTATTAATACTCTACTTGATATTGGGCTAGATATTGTTGAGCTTACAGGAAATCATAATTTGGATTGTGGTATCCCTTCGGCACTGGAGACGATTGATACTTATAATGAGCACGGCATTAGGATTGTGGGTGGTGGCACCGATGCTGATTCGGCTGCTATTCCTTTAGAGATAGACGAGAAGGGTACGAAGATTACGTTCTTAGCTTATAATCTATCTACCGGTGGCGCTACGCTGGGTGACTATCCTGGTGCAAACCAATATTACGAAGAGAATGCCGCATCTGAGATTAATGCTGCTAAGGAGCGTGGTGATTTCGTGATTGTTGATATACAGTACTACGAATGCAATGCCTACGCTTCAGAATATGAAGACCCAACTTGCGATTATCCCGAAAATACCCCTGGAGACGAGATTGGGTTCTTTAGGCATTTAATTGACCTCGGGGCAGATGTAGTAGTGGGGACTTCGGCCCATCAGCCGCAAACCTTCGAATTATATGGTGATGGTGCAATATATTATGGTCTTGGTAATTTATTCTTTGACCAATCATGGTGGCCGGGAACCACGAGAAGCTTAATTCTTTCACATTATTTCTTTAAAGATAAGTTACTGCAGACCAAGATTGTTCCTACGGTTTACGATAGTGGCTTGCAGACTAGACTTCTAGATGAGGAGAATGCTAAATGGATTTTACAAAGACTGATCGAAGCGAAGCCGTAAAAACTCAATCTTTAGTTATCTCAGCTAGTATAATATCAATTATTACTATTACTTTACTCCTAATAGTTTCTATTATCTTGTTGCCCATTCATAAAGTCGGAGACCCTGATTCGGATGATTTATCTAGCCTGGATGATTCGGAGAACGTAGATGTCGATACTGGTTCTGATCCTGGTAATATACCTGCCGATGATCCTGATAGAGTCTATAATAATGGGATTAAGGAGATTAAACCGGTTGATTTTCAGCCGATAGTTGACGAATGGGCTGGTAGCCTACGTGGGAATAGAAGTGTACTGATTTACGATCTCGATACTGATGAAATAGTTGGTTCTTTCAACCCGGATGAGTTTTATAGTATTGCATCGCTTTACAAACTTTTTGTCGTCTATGCAGGATATGAAAAATTACAAACCGGCGAATGGAACAGTGATGACATGGCTGGACGAACTGGACTTACCGTATTAGAATGCTTAGATTTAGCCATTCGCGAGTCGAACTCTGTTTGTGCTGAGTCGCTTTGGACTATGATCGGTAGGGAAGAATTGCAGGAAGCCGTAGTGAGTAGATATGGCACTATAAATACCAGTGTTAGTGGTTTTGTTTCTAATGCTAACGATATTTTGAACATGATGAAAGTTTTCTATAATCATGAAACCATAAAAGAGCCTAGCCTGGTCAGCGTAATGAAAGATTCCTTCCTAAATCAACCAATTACAGAATACAACTGGAGACAGGGTCTCCCCAGTGGTTTCACTAGGGCCAATGTTTATAATAAAGTTGGTTGGGATTATAATCCTGAAGAGAGCTATTGGAATCTCTATCATGATGCAGCTATCGTGGAGTTCCCGGAGGAAAACCGACATTTTATTGTAGTAGTGATGACAAATCGTGTGCCTTTTCAGCGAATTCGTGACATAGGCACTATGATTGAAGAAACATTTTATAATAATCAATAAGTACTAAAGAATTGCGACCAGTGTGTTTTATAGGTAGAATCTGGGTCGAACACGAAGCCGACAGCTAGATTGGTGTAGTCAGGATTTAAAATGTTGGCTCGGTGGGTTTCTGAACTCATCCAGAGTGCTACCGTAGTCGCCGGTGACACAGCGGCATTGCCAATTGCAAGATTCTCGCCACTAATGCCGTTGTTATTGGGCGCTGGACAAGCGGTTGACCAAGAAGTGCCATCTGGCCTTGTATGAGCGTATAAGGTCATCGTCTCTCTAGCACGGATTTTGGCTGCTTCTTCGCAGGTCTGCCCCCAGGCGAGTTGGCCTAAATTATTCTTGATTCGTATCTTATTAACTAGTGTCAAGACTTCATGTTCCCATTGATCTTCAGGTGGGGCTACGACGTTCACAATGATTGAGTCCTTACGCTTACCATCGTATGTACCGGCCGTAATGGTCGTCGTACCGGTACCTGCCACTACTGGATACCTACAGGTCTTACTATCATAACCAAGCCAGGTACGAGCGTTGTCATAAAAACCAGAGATAACACTGGTGTCTGAGGTCTGCCAGTACATATCACCTAAATCAGATAAACTACTACTTACGCAGATATCTGTATCTGGGGTTGCATAAATAGTAATTACTTTTTCATTCCAGAGTTCGCCCTGAGGGACTTCGGTGTTATCAAATTCGTGACTGGTTGTAGAAACATAATCGTCGTTACCAATGGTATTCATATAATCTTCTACATTTGCATCCGAATCAGTGATTGATTCAATTAGTGCTATTTCACCGATTTTATCCTCGATAATATCGGAACGTTCATCTACGGCTTTAAAGTCCATACCACCATTGAACCAAATTGCGCTTGCAATTAGAACTCCCGCCACTAAGATGGCGGCCGCATTGACGGAGAGTAAAATTGAGATTCTTTTATTGTTTGGTTTTGGGATTTCCATAAAATACTACGCATCCTTGTTATTGCCACTTATTAGGGTACGTATGAACCCCATAAGCCCGTTCATCGCGGGCATTAATGCCATGAAGATTATGATCATAATGAAATTAAGAATGATTACTTCCGTAGACGGAGTCGAGCCACGGAATAAAGCTGCAAAGATAATTGAAAATAGCACCATATACATTATGGCAATTGATGCAACTACTACTACATATGAGAATATTCTGAGCCATACAGATGTCAGATTCAACATTTTGTAGCGTAGAATTGTATAATAAACTCCTAATATTGTAACTGCGAGGGCAAGTGGCCCAATCCAGATTAATGACCAGTTATTAAATAGCGGCAGGATTAAATTAAAGATTAACACCAGTGTGCTTGAAGTCCCAAAGCTCATCATTGTGACCAAATCGCCACCTTGTTTCTGCCTGGAGCGAGTCTTCATAAATTGGTGGAAGAATACTCCTATTATGGCTGGTACGATCGTGGCAAAGTAACCTATATATGCATAGTACAATAAACCCATATTCATTGTTACTGTATTTCCGGTCGGACTTAATATGACGGCACTATATAGCTCATTTGGAGCAAGTAGAATCGCGTTTGATAATGCTAGACCCAAGATTAGGAAAATAATTGTTGCGATTTTGCCATATCTTTTCTCCCAGGCTCCATAACCAAGGAAAGCAACATCTAGGAAAATCGCACTGATAAAGGTCCAGTTGACATGCCAACCTATTGTCTCGATCCTTTCTGGTGAGGCAATAAGGAAGAAGGAGATAGATGTCATCCACAGTGTGGCAAAAATAGCTGCCAAAAAATACCACGTAGACCTAATACGATCCCTCTTTGATGAGCCGAAAAATACAATCGCTCCAGACAAAAACGTTAGTATAGATACTGTGGTTAATAATATGACAATTAGTTGCACCCTGCCTCCTTTTGTACCATTATATCACATTTATTATTGTGGGCGATTAAAACGTGACTTTTCGCCAACGATCGTAGTGATACCGGACAGGGTAAACGAAAGTTGTTTTTTACCATTAAGATATAATGTGTACGTATTTCCGATCGCAAACTCTTTCAGTCCTACTGCGATGTGGTTGAAGCTTTTTGCCGACGTATGGCTAATTAGTATATTATTGTCTAAGTCTCTAATTTCAATTTCCGTATTTGCTGTTTCGGTTGCATTTAGAAGAATACTTGCGTTCATGATTGAAGAATTTTCACCAAGCGATTCTGCCATACCGCTGGCGCCAATCGCAATCACTTGCCCGCCTTTCATAATAATGCCGAGGCCGGCATCGAGGGCGCCGTTACCGTTATTGGTTGGGCCATCCACAACGATACTACCACCGTTGATATAGAGCCAACCATTACTATCTATCCCGTCTCCTGCTGAATTGATGTAGATGTCTCCATCGCTTATTGTAATAGCACAATCTTCATCACCATCAAATGGATTGGCTCCTGGACGGTTCATTGAGGAAGCATCGGAGCCACCACCGGCATTGACCCCGTCATCGATTGTCGCTAATTTAATACTGCCGCCGTTTATGCTGATTGACTGCGCCTCAATACCTTCATAAGCACTTGCGACATTGATTTCGCCACCATTAATGATTAATGATTTGTCGGCATGCATGGCATCATCGCGCGAATTAATGTCTATGACCCCGTCGGCTATCATTAGGTAGCCGTTCGAATGAACCGCATCGTCTTCCGTACTAATTAAATAATGGCCGGCATGGATTAATATCTTGTTAGTTGCCTTGATACCCTTAGCATTGGATTTTAGACTGAAATTACCATCTTCGATTAAGATGAAACCTTTTCTTGGATCTGTCTCGTTGGTGGTCTTAATACTGTCACCAGTTGATTCAATGGTGAAATCGCCACCTAAGATGTACACTGAGTCGGTACCGCGAATACCGTCATCGTTTGACGTAACATCCAGAATGCCATTCTTAATCTTCAGGTTATCCTTACTGACAATACCATCCTGATAGTTGGCTATAACTTTTAGTTTGCCATCACCGCTAATTATGAGATCACTCTCGCTGAAAACTGCGCCAGATGTATCTTCTGAATCGGTACGCGCCGAACCATCTTCTATTGTATTCTCGCCAATCAATTCGATTGCTAAAATACCTGCAGATTCACAATAAATTGCTGGCCCAGTGGCGTTTTTAATGCTAGCATTGTCAAGAATTATTTTAATATTTGCTGTGTCGTCTGAATTGATATAGATATAACCATCATTCATAATACCACTCAGATGATATATGCCAGATTGTGTGATGTTTAGAGTTTCGTTTAACTCAATATATTTTGTGGGTAGTGCATCCCAATCTACCGTAGTGTCGTCGTTATCAATTTCGATTGTCGACGTGATGGTGTCTACTGTGCTATCCTTTGTTTTATTCATTAAGATTGTCATCGTGGTGACCGAAACTAGCACCACGAAAAGTATAAGCCACTTAGAATCAAACTTTAGTTTCATTTAAATCTCCTCATCTAGATAAGGCTGAGACAATAAAACTTTAAGATTGCAGTTCTTGGTACGGATTTCATCCAGGAAATCTTTGGCTTTAATGCCTTTACGCAATTTAATGTCGTAGGTTAGTTTATATAAACTTCCCATGTTGACTGTCTTCATACGTACAAGTGTGGCCTTAGTGGTATATTTCTTGAAGGTTTCATTAAATACTTCTTCGTAATCTAAATCTTCTGGAATGGTGATTTTTAGAATGCGCTGATTTTTATTGGGCTCGAGAAAACTGGTATAAGAAAAGAATAGAATTGAGATTATTCCGATTAGCGTAATGACGGCACCAAATAATATATGGCCCATGCCGCAAGCAAGCCCTATCGCCATAGCAAAGAAAATACTAAGTAGATCCTTTGCTTGACCCTCCATCGAACGGAACCTAATCAGCGAGAAGGCACCCAGGATTGCGATTGAAGTGCCGAGGTTGCCATTTATCATAATCATCACTGCCATAACTAGCACTGGGAGTGTGGCAAGTGTGATTAAGAAACCTTTTGTAGTTTGCGACGTTTTCATATGGACGATTGCAATCACTATGCCTAGCAGTAATGCTACTCCGGCACAGATTAAGCCAGTCGTTATATCAAGCCCCTCTGACGGTGTATTAAATATAGTGTTAAACATCATTCTCCTTTCTTATCTTTTGATATATGCTACCAATCTTACTAAATTGCCTTGGATAAATTTTGAGCTTTGATAGTTCTCGTACCAACCATAATGGGAACGAGTCCTGGGATTTTAGCTCCATGATCTCACTTTGTGTGTCTTCAAAGAATATTTTATCATCTTTTTGTTTATTGAACCTGAAATCTTTGGTGCGATACCTTAAATTTTCATCAAATGTAATTCTAAGACCTTCTTGATTGCGATATGATGTCCTCTTGTATGAAACTAGGATTCTGGGCTTTAGATTTAAATACTTGACTAGATAGTCAATTTCTTCGGCAACTTGAAGTTCGCTCCTAGTTACATTCTTATGATTAATTATATTACGTAGGGATGCATCTTGATTGATAAACTCTTTGAATTCTTTTCTCGTTACCATAATACGTCTTTTATGGCCCAAGTTTTCATCGTCACCCCGAATCTTGGTTTTGATTTCAATAAAAACGCGGTCGTAGCCATTGTAACTTCTGGCACGAATTTTTTCTTTGAAATCAACCCAGTCAATTGATTGAGTAATCATGTTATAATCATCGTCGTCGAAATAGATATTGAATATTTCAGATTTGAAGTAATTGTCTGGCTGCATTTCTACCTTAATGATGGGGAGCAACTTCTTCTGATCGGATTTTTTAATTACATATTTTTTCTCTACTCTGCAAAAACTCTGTTTTTCCATATTTCGTATTATATATGAAAAACTAAAATAATGCTAAAAGTATTGTATAATGTAATATATATGCTTGAAGTTAGGGGAGTTTCTAAGGTCTATTTGACCGGTGGGATAAAGAGAGCCGTTTTAAATAATGTGTCGATTAATTTTCGTACCAGTGAATTTGCAGCTATTCTGGGGCCTTCTGGTTCCGGTAAGACCACT
The DNA here is from genome assembly GCA_017510425.1 of Candidatus Saccharimonadota bacterium. Lineage (GTDB taxonomy): Bacteria > Patescibacteriota > Saccharimonadia > Saccharimonadales > Saccharimonadaceae > Nanosyncoccus. Next base: position 19,032 of record JAFWNJ010000011.1, on the reverse strand, counting down.
TTCTTAAATATCATTGGCGGCCTCGATGACTATACTTCGGGTGACTTAATTATTAATGAGAAATCAACCAAGAAATTCCGGGATAAAGATTGGGATGCCTATCGTAACCATCGGATTGGGTTTGTCTTCCAGTCATATAATCTTATTCCTCACCAGACCGTTCTACAGAATGTGCGACTAGCCCTGACTTTGTCTGGTATTTCTAAGCGCGAATCAATAATCAGGTCTAAGAAGGTTTTGAAGGAGGTGGGGCTTGAAGAGCATATCCATAAGCTTCCTGCCCAGCTGTCAGGTGGGCAAATGCAGCGTGTTGCAATTGCGCGTGCGCTTGTTAACGATCCTGATATATTACTTGCGGATGAGCCGACGGGGGCACTAGATTCGGAAACATCTTTGCAGGTAATGGATTTACTCAAAAAAATTGCGAAGTATAAACTCGTGATTATGGTGACCCATAATCCTGACCTCGCCAATCAGTATGCCACTCGTATTATTAATCTGAAGGATGGAAAGATTACGGCCGACTCGAATCCATATGACGGCAAGATTAAAACCGATTTAGATTTGATCGAATCTGAGCGAAAATCCAAGAAGACCAAGATGTCATTTATTACAGCGTTTGGGCTTTCAATGCGGAATTTGCTCACAAAAAAAGCACGAACGATACTGGTCGCAATTGCGGGGTCGATTGGAATAATCGGGATTGCGCTTATTTCCGCGGTGTCGACTGGATTCCAGAATTATATTGATAAGATTGAGGAGGATACTTTGACTTCTTATCCTCTGCGTTTACAGAAGGAAACTGCTGATCTCACTGGGATTCTGCTGAGTTTGACTGGAGAGACTACGGGAGATCGGCAGGATGGAGTTCTAATCGAGAATCAAATCCTAACTTCAACTTTAGGTACCGTTTCTAATAATGACCTACCTAGCTTTGCGACTTATCTTGAAGCGCATAAGGCGGAACTTGAGGATGATATTCGTATGGTTGAATACGAATACAACGTGGACCCTGTGATATACACAGTAGATGCTACTGGTCAGGTCGCCAAGATGAATCCGAGTAATATGTTTTCTTCACTGATTGGTGAAACATCGCTGCTTCGAAATTATTCTACGATGACTTCGGTGTTTCGCCAGTTTGAATTAGAAAACTTACAGAATAATACTGAACTCCTGGCTGGTAGATATCCCAATGAATACAATGAAATGATCGTAGTGCTCAATAATCGTAATCAGATTTCGGAACTTTTGACCTACTCACTTGGCTTCCATGATTCTCAGGAATTAAATGAAATAATTTCCAAAATTATGAGTGGAGAACGAGTAACGATTGATAATAAGCCGCTCGAATTAAGCTATGATGACTTAATGAACGTAGATCTTAGATTAATCCCAGCGACGGAAACATTTAAGTTTAATAGTAAATACGATGTCTATGAAGATATGTCGGATGATAAAAACTATATGCGTAGTATATATAATAATGCCGAGAAGCTGCATATCGTCGGCGTAGCGGTTACAAACACCGAGATGATGGCTTCTGAAAGTGGGATTGCCTATTTACCCTCCTTAATTACCCATATTGTGGATTTATCTGGCCAAACGGAAATCGTCAAAAAACAATTGGCTAATCCTGATGTTGATATTTTCTCCAATACACGCTTCGGTGAGGAAGGAAACGATTATAATTTTGAGTTCTCAGATTTGGTTTCAATTGACGAGAACAAATTAGCACAAGCTTTTGGAGTCAAAATCGATCAAAATGCCGTGGCAGCGAAGACATCAGAGTATATTCAACAGATATCGAATGATATCACTGCTGATATTACACCTGTTCAGGATAAATTAACTAACAGATTCAAGGATTTAGCTGACAAATTAAAGCTTTCAATTGCTGGCTTGGATGGCTCGGGTACTTTTCTTAAAAATGAAATCGATTCGATAGTTGATGAATTTCTTTCCGATGAGAGCTTTTCGGACTTTGAGGAGGAATACTCGATTCCTGGTGATACCTTCAAATCAACTTTTGCTGGACTCTTGAAGGGATTATTAAGTGCTTACGTAGCAGCATTTGAGACAGCCATGCAAGAACAGAGTATTCCTTATGATACTGAAACGATGCCAATTCCTATCATTGACCTGCTCTTTAGCCCTGTAACTGAACAATATTTAGAAGCTTTACCAGTGAAGTCTGCGATTGAGTCATTTTCGATAGCAATTACGGAAGTTACGATGAAGAAAGAGATTCTAACCAAGGTGGGGGAGCTTTCGACTTATCTTACCAATAGTTTTGCCTCTGCCTTTAATGTCGATAAAGATGCCATCATTGGCGCATTTCGTCTAAATTTCAGCGAGGATGAGCTGTCGCGCGTAGTCACGGCAATGTTTACCAAACGTAAATCGACACTCGCGACAAATTTATCGGCGCTGGGGTATCAAGATTTGGATGACCCGACCACGATGTCCTTTTATTTCTGGAGTTTTGATGGGAAAACTCACTTCCTAGAATTTTTGGAAGAATATAATGACAAAATGCGCTCACTAAACATGGATGAGAAAGTAATTGATTACACTGATACCACTGGAGTTTTAATGTCCTCGGTGAAGACCATCGTGGACGCCGTCTCGTATGTATTAATTGCATTTGTGTCAATTTCACTTATCGTGTCATCAATTATGATTGGCGTGATTACCTATATTTCGGTGTATGAACGGACGAAAGAGATTGGAATTTTGCGAGCGATTGGGGCGAGCAAACATAATATTTCGTCAATATTTAATGCGGAAACTTTCATTATCGGACTTCTGTCTGGATTGTTTGGCGTACTGATATCATATCTTCTGGTTCCAATAATTAACCTCATCCTTCACCATTTTACTGGCGATATACCGCTTTCGGCTACTTTAGACATCCGGATGGCTTTATTCTTGATTATCTTATCAATCGTGCTAACTCTAATTGGCGGTCTCATACCGGCCCGTTCGGCCAGCAAAAAGGATCCAGTTGAGGCGTTGCGAAGCGAATAACCTTGTGGTATAATTAGATTCATACTGGGGTGTCGCCAAGTGGTAAGGCATCGGGTTCTGGTCCCGACATTCGTGGGTTCGAGTCCTACCACCCCAGCCATATAGAACGATTAGTCGAATGAAAGAGCCCCTCAAAGGGCTCTTTCAGGGTATAATGGATGTTTTCACCGTCAAATTCGAGGTTCGAGAGTAACAGACCGAGAATTTGGCGTTTTTCATTTGCTTTCGCAACTGCAAAGATGTCAGAAGCGTGTTCGAAAAGGCTTAACAGGTAGGAAACCGTTACGTAATAGGATTGGTCAATTTCGTCTAACTGTCTTTGCTTTTTCTCTACTTCCTCTACTTCTTCCGCATAACGTTCATTATTTCTGTCATATTGCTCCTGTGTAATACTCCCGTCCATCAACATATCGAATGCTTTTTCCTGACGTTGACGAATACGCTGTAGCGATGCAGTGAGGCTTGCACGTCGCTCATCATAGAATTTGTTCTTTTCTTTATTCTTTGCAATCAACTCTTTTTTGAGTGTCTCCATCCTTTCCTTTGGTGGTTTCAATCTTTTTAACAAATCCTGCATAATTGTATCCAGTTTCGTTTCTGAAATACTATGAACTGGGCTAGTATGGAGATGCTTGCCATTTGTACAATGATAATAGAGGTAGTGATGTACATTTCCATTCTTTTGAACCTTTTTCTTTGGGTCTGGAGTCAACGAACAGCCACATTCTGAACACGTCATCATAGCCCTATATGTGGCTTCTACGCCATAATATCGCTGACGTTTAGTACTATGTCCAGTTAGGATATCTTGAATCTTCTCAAACGAATCTTTACTTACAAGAGTATCATAAATGTGTGGGTATTCGTCTCCAGTTCTTCTATCCACGATAATACCTACATAAAACTTATTAGTGAGAATTCTGCGGATTCCATTTTTGTAGAAGTTAGTATCGAATTCTCCATTGATTTCTTTAGCAAGCGACTGCAGTGAATAAGTGCCAGTCGTGTATCTGCGAAAAATTTCACGTACGATATGAGAATTTTTACCATCCATCATTACCGTAGGCTCTCCATTTGGCATTTTTACATTATCATATCCAAAAGGAGCGTGCCAGGGGAGTTCCCCACGCTCCAATTTGGTATATTTTGTGTTGAAACCATCCTCTTTTACTCTATTCAGATATTCTTGACCAACGAAAACTTTAGTATTCCATTCTGTCATTTTTGAGCCACGAGTGTCTCTTTCGAGTACCAATCTTTCGTCTACGCAATGGAGTTTTACATTCCTGTTATCACATAAGTCTTTGATTCTAACAGCATCCTTAAAATTTCTGGTTGCTCTGTCTACTCGATAAACAACGATGTTGCCAATCTCTTTATTCTTTTCAACAAAATTAACCATCTCGTTGAATTTTTTTCGCTCTTTTTCGCTACCACCGCTTTCGCCAGCAGTAAATTCCGCAATTACTTCAAGTCCTTCTTTTTTAGCGTATTCACGAATTCTAGGAAGTTGGATTTCTTCGATTGAAAGACCTTCTCGCTTTTGACGAGCAGTTGAGACACGTGCGAAAAGCACAGCCTTCTTATTTACCTCCGCTTTTTTCCTGGTGATATTTACCATATTTTCTCCTTTAATTATACTATTTTTTAAGATAGTCCTCAAGTTTAAGTGGCTTGAAAGACTCGATTTGTTTATGTATTTCAGCGAGATAGTCGATTGGCATATTTGGCATTGCTAGTCTTTCTAACTTATTCTTTATGTTTCGCCATTTTGCCGACTCTTTCGCTCCAAGTAGCATCCGTGTATTCCTCATTCCAACATTTCTTTCTATTGTCATTACTCCGACAACGAATGCTATATTTTCTGCCTTGGCTTTCGGATTAAGAATACGAATATACTCGGCGAAGTTTTCAGGTGGCTCTCGACAACTGCTAAATACTGGTATATTCTCCTCAAGCATCTTGATTTCATTTGATAACACTGCCTTCCCCAAGTCTTCTTTATATAAATCTTCAAGAGTAAGACTATGGGGAACTTTAATTTTGAGTTTTTTAAAGCAGTCTCGTATCGCCTTTTTCGTTTCTAGCCGACTTTCAATTCGCAGAACTTTGAATGGCTGTTTAATGACTTTTCCAATGTGATGCAATAGCCATAACTGATACTGATTGTCTTTTTCTATATTGCCCTTTTCTGTGAGTTTGGCTTTTTTAAGTTCTTCGAGTTTGTCATATAAACAAAGACTCCGTTCATTTGTATAAATATGAAGTGCCATCCCCTCATTCTTGTAGCGAACGAAATCTGTGTTTTTCTTGAGAGGGATATCGGCTTTTGATACGTAGTTAATAATCTGTCTAGGAGACATCCAGTTTTGCAAAACGACGTTTTTCCCATAATGGATGGCTTTTACTTCGGATTTTAAAATCTCTTCTACGGAAAGATGAACGCCTTTTTCTGACAATAGAGCGCTTAACCTGCTACAGAGAACTGGCAATTCCATCTGTCTAGATTCCTCAAGATTATTACCGTACAAAACTTTCGGAGCAGAAAATGAAATATATAAGATGTAAAGAAATCCGCTCCTAACTACTTGTTTATAAAATGTCAGGTGGGGCATATATTGCCCACGCTCTTTATCTTCTCTGTCTGGGTTTAGAGTACATTTCTTATTTTTACTTGAACTGATATCATACGGTGGGAATAGTACCCCATTTAGGCTAGGAGACCATTTATTAGCAAACGACTTATCGATTATTGTTTGAGTTAACGGGTCTTTGATTTTGACCGCTAAAACTATTGTGTCTGGCATCTGTTATTCCTTTCGTTACATTTTCATATTGCTTTATTACTTCTTCTTCTATTGCCATCCCAACTGTTTTGGTAATTGGGCGGAAGATTGAGATAGTTTGTCCACCAAGTTTCTTTGTTGGATAAACTAATCTATACCCACCAAGAGGACGAGTCATTATTGCAACCGAAGTGCAACCGATGGCACTATAAATAACAAAGTTGGTGAATGCCACCAGTCCATCTTTAGGGCGAACTGGGATGATTTGTATTTCACTTACCAGCGGTTGCATCTTTTTGCTCCTTTCTCATATCTTCTTTAGTTGGTATTGCGACGATGGCATCTTTACCGAGTCGTCTGTTAACTCCGTCAAATAATTCGACCATAGCAAGTAAGCCATTGGTTTCGGCTTCACCTTTCTGTTCTGAATTATTTGATTTCGTTTCCATAGCCAAACGATATCAAAAAGACCCCCGTACGGTGTCGTACGACGGGGGTCAGCGTAGTCTTTTGGTTACTTTATTCTTTTGGTTTTAGAAACTCCGATTTGATTCTTAAACCGTACTTTTCAGCACTAATTACACATTCTGCCGAGCCAATCATTTTAGCAATTCTATTACCCAGTTGCCTAGACGCTCGTTCCATTTCGTCCTTAAACTTCTTTTTCTCGCCATCGTTCATACTGAACCACTCTTCTTCAGAACCAGAGAAGTATTCATTCAACTCATCGTATCCAATCAAATCATATAGAGATTCTTCGTCTTTCTGAAATAATATCTTTGCTAAACCGACTTCTCTAGTATTATTGACCTTGAATATTACTTCAAAATCTCCGAGCACAAGTCTTGATTCAGAATTTTCAACAAACTTTAATTTATTGATATATTTTGGCACTAGCCGATAGTCCATTTCATCAGCCTTGATAGACAGGCTTTCAAAAGAGTCCGAAGAAGTAGTTACAGGCGTTGCACTAGACACCACATTATTGAGTGCCTCGTAGTTTATATGGAGTGGTTTACTTCCAGAAGAATACCAAGACTTACTGATATCATCCGCTTCTAGCGTATGCTTATAGACAGTCAACACCGTAAGCAAAACATTGCCATCTAAATCTGGTTTTTGGCAAGTCATTCTTATGCATTTCGTGTAGTACGACGATGCAATTTCTCCAGTAACACCATCCATTAAAGCGATTTCTATATCTTCTGTTTGCGAAGTATATTTAATGGCGAGGGTGGGTTTATTTGTATCATTGAGTTTTGTCAGACTATTTTGAAAGAAAGAAATAAGAGAATGTCTGAATATACTAGAAAGATGTTTCAGATTATAACTAGGCGTAGCCTCGTGCCATTTTTCAGTTATCATCTTTTCTACCGCAAAAACAAGAGAGGCAGGAACATTGCGTTCATTTTTATATTCCTCTACTGGTACTTCGATAGTCAGAGAATAGGTTTTTGTTGGTATTTTATCGATAGGTAATTGAATAAGTTGAAGTGTTACATCTTCTTCCATATTACATCTTCGTTAATTGCTACTATTATAGCACAGAATAGCCCCTCTGACGCACGGAGAGGGCTCTTCCAGCCGTTTGATAGCGAGGGTATACATCTTTAGGTTTTGGGGCAAAAATGATATAATGTAACCAATAATAAGGCTAGTTTATGAACAAGAAAGACTACCCTGAATTAGTAAAAGAATGGGACTACGAAAAAAATGCTAACGATGGCATTTTCTTTGATGAGGTCTCTACTGGCTCAAATAAAAAGGTGTGGTGGAGGTGTAAAAACAATCACTCTTTTCAAAGGCGCATTCACGAAAGAACAAATAGACATTATGGTTGCCCATATTGTTCTGGTAGACAAATTTTATCGGGCTTTAATGACTTTGCTACAAAGTACCCCGAACTACTTACTGAATGGGACTATGAGAAAAACAACAAACTTGGGATAGACCCAACTAAAATAGGCGTGGGATTTAGACCTAAAGTATGGTGGATATGCCCAAAAGGGCATAGTTATGATTCAGTCATACATCCAAGGACCCACGGTGTTGGTTGCCCATATTGTTCAAATCCGATACGCAAAATATTGGTTGGCTATAACGACATCGCAACTACGAATCCAGAAATAATGAATGAATGGGATTACGAAAAAAATAAAATAAGCCCGCAGGAGATAAGTAAGGGGTATACTTTGGGCATATATTGGAAATGTAAGAAAAACCATTCTTATAAGATGAAAGTAATTACAAGGATAAGAGGTTGCGGATGTCCATATTGTTCAAACCATAAAGCCATTGCAGGAATGAATGATTTATTTACGCAATTTCCAGCATTAAAAGAAGAATGGAACTACGAAAAAAATACAATCGACCCTACGACTATTGTTAGAGGTGGAAGCCAGAAATTTTGGTGGAAATGCAAAAGAGGACACGAGTGGCAAAGTAAAGTTGCAAATAGAATTAGGAACGATAGTTCAATCAACCAATGTCCAGTTTGTGCCAAGAGGAATAGGATATCTTTTCCAGAAAAAGTCATCTTTTATTATATAAAAAATACGTTCAAAGATGCTGTTGAAAATTATAAGACGGAATGGCTTGGTAAAAAAGAATTGGACATATTTATTCCAAGTATAAAAGTTGGCATAGAATATGATGGCGAATTTTACCATAGAAGAAAGAAAGATATTATAAAAGATAACCTTTGTCAGAAAAACGGAATTAAACTGATTCGCATACGTGAGAAAAATGCAGAAACACTTGAATCAAGTTCGATGGTATACCAAATAACAGAAAATGGACGAGCAGACGGCAAACATCTCATCGGGGCATTAGAATTTTTAGAAAACCAACTAGATGTTGATATGAATGTAGATTTAGATAGAGACCACGACATATTAAGACGGCAAGTCGAAAATTATGAAATTGAGAACTGTATTACAAAAACAAACCCTGAATTGCTACCTGAATGGGACTATGAGAAAAACAAGAAACTCGGATTAACGCCAGATAATGTATCTCGTGGAACGGCTGAATATATTTGGTGGGTCTGCGATAAAGGTCATAGTTACAAAGCAACTCTTTCTAATCGTATAAACGGTGGAACTGGATGCCCGTATTGCTCAACTCCACCAAGAAAGATATTGGTTGGTTTTAATGACCTAGCAACAACAAACCCAGAACTTGTAAAAAGATGGGATTATAAGAAAAACAAAATAAAGCCAACAGAGGTTACTAGATTCTCAAATAGGATTGTTTGGTTAATATGTGAAAAAGGGCATAGTTATAACGGTTCTTTATTGAATGTAGGTAAGTCTTCTTGTGGTTGTCCATATTGCTCTGGGCATAGAGTACTTACAGGTTTCAATGATTTGGCTACTACGCACCCAAACCTGTTGGATGAATGGGATTATGAGCGAAATATTATAAAACCTACGGAAGTCAGTAAAGGGCACGAGACGAAGGTATATTGGAAATGTGCTAAAGGTCACAGTTATATAGCATCGCCAAATGCTAAAACGTCCAAGAAGATACAGTGTCCATATTGTTCTGGACAAAGAGTTCTTGCTGGTTTTAATGACATAGCTACTACGAATCCAGAAATATTGGATGAATGGGATTATGAAAGAAACACGGTCTTCCCTACGGAAATTAGTAAAGGTTCGGGCAAGAAAATATGGCTAAAATGCAAGAAGAGTCATAGTTATGAGACGACTCTTCCTAGTAGATTGTCTGGACACAAATGCAATTACTGTAGTAATAATCGTGTATTAAAAGGTTTTAACGATATAGCCACTACTGACCCGTATGTGTTAAAAGTATGGGATGACGGAAACTACTCTCCATATGAATTAAGCAGAAAAAGTGGGAAGATAATCAATTGTAAATGTCCATCTTGTAAGCATAAATGGGAGACAAGAATATATAATTTAACTACGCAGAAGAAGTGTCCAAGATGCAAGATAAATCTCTCTGACAAAAAGTGAATTATCAAACCTAGAAAATTACGCCGAAGCAGATATCTTCATCTTTCCCGAGATATTTTCGCTCGTAAGTATTGATTCTCATTGTTTGCAGGATGCCTTCTTTTGTGAAACGCTCCACCATTCCATTGTTGCCATTGATGTAGAAATCTGTAGGGTATTTTGTTGGGTAAGTAAACAGAACTGGTAAGCCAGCGTAAAATTGTTTATTTGGTTTTCGTTCGATTGGCTTGGAGAAACGCTCTTTAAGCCCACTAGGAGGCTCTGTGAGCGATTTTTCTGGCAGGGGTGGTAACTTCTTCACTACTTTTCGCTTATAGCCACGATAATGATATTTTGCAAAGGCTTCTGCATTCTCCCAACCCTTCTTTGTTGCCTCGTCAATAAGTCTGTCAAACTCAATATCTGTATTCCGCCAGCGGTTAAAAGTCGAGGTTGATATGTTCGTCGCTTCACAAGCGTCCTTGACAGTCAAACCCGCTCGGACAAAATCCGCTAGTTTTAACTTTAGTTCATCATTCTTCTTTGTTGGTCGTGCCATACCTCTATTCTATACTGACTTCGTTAATTATTTTTTACTGCAATCGCAAGTGTCTATATATACAGCGATGCAGAACGTTCACCAGTGCGGAAAGTCCGATTGTGACCCAAAACGCCCAAAATCCCAAAACTATTCTTTATGTTTTCAACTTGTGGGTATCCTATTTGATGAGTATTTTCTGTTGTTCTAATTCTTCTACCCTCTGGTCGATGAGTTTATTATGTTCATCTATTGCTGGTTGCAATAATGCAAAATGGAGAATTGTTGTTAAAACAGCAATTCCGAGGCAAATAGCAAGGATTTTTAACCATTTATGCTCGCCTTTGCCATTTTGATTTACTATGCTAGATTGAGTATTTATCTTCTTAATCCTTTATTATTTTAAATTCTTGTTGACAGCATAACTCCACTTATTGACAAACTCTTTCGTCTTCTCATCTATAGTAAAATCAAAATTAAAGATATGAATTTCTGTAATTGGACTAATATCTTCTTTTAAATTTGGATATGGATTAGCACTAGTATGAGAATTAGATAGTGCATTTTCGCTCACATCATTTTCTGCGTCATTAAGTTCTGAATCCTTGCCTACGATAACTATATAGGTATCAGAGTTTGTCGTTAAGTTGCCGTCTGCATAAACGCCCCACATTATGTCTGTGCCGAGGAGATAGCGTCCAAAATTTTCATCTTCTGTATCTAGTTCTTTCGTATAGCCTTTTTCTACATCTGAATAATTACCAACTATAGACACCTTACACGTAATGCCAAGTATTCCATAGTCTATGTACTTATTGTAGTGGCTGGAATTTGAGTCGAACTTCTGCACTATTCCTAGCCCTCCCATAGCCTTATACTTTTTATTATCAACAGATGTTGTATACAATACGCCATCACTGCCAATCGAATATTTGTCGAACTCCTTGTCTCGGATTCCAGCATTTACCGATATCTTATGCTCAACCACAGAGAAATTATTCTTATTATCAAAAAAGGTGTTCTTCGACTCTTCAATTATTTTTCCTTTGCAATTTTCTTCTGGCGTACTCGTCTTATTGTAAATTCCCTCAAGGACTACTTTCTCTGAATCCAAATTTGACGTTTCTTCTAAAGTACTTTCAATCCCTAACAAATCTTCTATAATTAGTTCTCTATCACTTTTGGTCTGAACGTTGAGCCTTCCGCTCCCTTGTTCAGATAATTCCGATTTATATGCTGAAGGGGCAATTATGATAAATACGACGACGGCAATAATCGCAATAGTAGCAGTACACAATAACCATATTTTTTTAATATCAAGATGCGGTTTAGATTTTGAAGCCAACAAACTTTTTTTAGATGTACTAGGTTTGCTGATGTGCTTACTCTTTTTATTGTCGTGTGCCATATATTTCTCCGTATAGATATTATTTGTCCCCATAAACCAAGTGGAACACCCCGCTATGGAGTGTTCTGAACTTCATTTTCTACAGACTGGCTTTTGACCTGACTGGAGCGAGGTGCTCCACACGGAGGTCAAATATTTACCTATCTTGTCACGGATAGACCAGTGTGTAAAATTGAAATTCAGAACACTTTAATTATATCATAAACATAGCGAAAAATACATTGTCAAACCCCGACCCAAAAAGTTATCGCATAATATACATAAGCACTTTCATACGGGTGTCAGAATTATATTTTGGTTTTCTTTTATTCTTGCTCCATCATTAGTTTTTAACTTCTTTTTAGTAAAAAAGACCAGCCTTTGGATGGTCGGCGTGATGATTGGGTAAAGGTGATGGAGAATGAAGGTCGTATATTTGCAAAACGCATATACGTGGAGGTGTATTAGTTTTGACATTTCGTATTTTTATTGTATTATATGCTAATGATTATTCTTCCGAAATTCAACGACTTCCTTGTTTATCGACTTCTGCTCATCTTCTATAATTAGATGCACAATACTGTTATACAGTTTATCCAGCCACTTCTCTCGTTCCGTGTCGTCCATATCCTTAATGTACTCTTTAGACCACTTGCCAGATTGATTATTGTGTCGCAAATGGAAGGAGTTTAGTAGATAGCCAACAATATCGGCAGTAGATTTTTGAGGTGCATTTTCTAGGCGTGGTTCAATTATCTTACCTAGTTTAGTGAGAATAGAAGCCTTTGCTTCAATATTGCCAGAATTTGCATAGTGAGTATATTCCAGTAAAGCCAGCGACATTTCTTCATCTTGAGATAACCATATTGCCTGGTCTCTTATGGCGTCTTCGGTGACTATAATCCTTCCGTACGGCATCTTTGCTATCTTATGACCAGTATCTTGTACTATTGAGTTTACCACATAGAAAATATCGTGATAAAAATCTACTTGTACGATTCCCCCTTTTCCGAATAATTCTTTCGGGGTATTATCAATAGCGCAAAGAATTATTTCGGATAGGGTAAATATATCATCGATTTCTCTTTCATACCTTTCCCGAACCTTAATAATGCCAGCCCCGCCGATTAGGTCGACGAGACTTATATATGCTTTTCTAATTGGCATATGCGAGAATACATACTTATCTATGAATGTCGACACAGTATATGTGCGATAATCTGTGCCACGGTATTCTTTTGAGAATAGATAGTATTTTAGCCTCTCAAAAGCATTCGTAGGATTGACCTTTTGCTCGCTGATAATCTGATAGATGTTCTTTCTGCTCATATCATTCCTCTAACAGCCAATCGGCAATATCAACAATACGAATGCCTTCATACTGCATCTCTGGCTGTCTTGTACCGGCAATGAGGAGTTTCTGATATCCGCCAGGTATATTAACAAGCGGCGCAACCTCTCTTTCCATCGTCTCTCGCTCCGTTATCAGATATGAAACCTGGATATACAACTTTTCTCCGTCTTTAATAGCGACAAAATCTATTTCACCATTTCGCATCGCACCGACGTAAACTTCGTAGCCACGTCGCATCAATTCAATCGCCACAATATTTTCATAAGTATCGCCGAAATTAGGGGTCTTCGTCCCCAATTTTGCATAGCGGAAAGCGTGGTCTGAAAGATAGTATTTGTCCGTCGTGGCAAGATATCGCTTGCCTTTAATATCGTATCGTCTCACCTTGTAAAAAGCGTACGCTTCGCAGAGATATTTAATGTATTCCGTGATGGTCTTATTTGATGCTTCAATCTTGTTGGAGTTTAATGTGTTTGTGATATTGCGGGCAGATGTCGGTTTTGAGATGTTATCCATTAAGAAATCCGATAAGCCATCCATTACGGCAGGATTTTTAACGCCGTGCTTTTCCTCAATATCCCTGACGATAAGAGTATCATAAGTCTCACGAAGATAATCATATTTATCATCTAGGGTTTTATATGTGTATGAACCAGACATTCCGCCTTCACGGACGTATTTTTCAAGAGCATCATACTTATCTTTATATCCATAGTATTCCATAAATTCGGCGAAGGAGAATGGGTAGACTTCGATGGTGTAGGTTCGCCCAACGAAGAGCGTGGCAAGGTCACTTCCTGCAAGAAAGGCATTAGACCCAGTGATATAGATATCGTACTTATGGGAGGCGTGGAGGCTATTAAGTGCCAGTTCAAAACCTTCGCACATCTGTACCTCATCTATTAGAAGAAAATTCTTTGCCCCGTCAACAAAATACTCTTCAACATAATCATTCAGGGCGTGATACTCACGGAGTTTCTCATATTTTAGAGAAGAAAGGTCAAAACTGATAATGTTTGCATTCTTGATATTGCTTTTGACATATTTTTTGAAGTCGTCGAGCAAAATAGATTTACCGCTTCGGCGTACCCCAGTAATGACTTTAATGTCTTCCGTTCCGATTGTACGGATAACCTCGTCCAGATATTTTCTTTTAATTCTTGCCATAATTTGTCCTTTTCTCTAGTATAGCACGTATTACACAAAAATACAATTTTTGCAAAAGTGTGTAATATGATAATTATATGGTAACAGTGTGTCCGTGAGCCTCCAATATCGTTTCTGCTGTGTTGATGTCGAAATTCGTAAGGTATACAATATACTTACTAGGGTTGAGAATTAAGTCCCTCATCCCCAGCCATTTTGTTTTCAACAAAACTTGAAAAAGCAGAACTCGGATCTCGCTAAAGCTCGATGCGAGTCCTACCACCCCAGCCATTTTTGTTGCACAAAAAAATACATAGACTAACTACTTTTTGAATGTTATACTGGTATTTATCATGAAGAATGAAATTGCCTCAGACAATCCAAAAAATAATCCCTCTACTCGTTGGCAAAACGTTTTATCTGAAGATTCTATTGATGGTTTTCATTCTAACGACCCAAAAGAACCAGCCAATATTAAAGAAGATCTTCTCGTAGATGATATAGACAGAACGCTCAACTCGCTTTTAAACCAGGAGCTCCAGCATATTGGCGATGCGACATTTCGCCCAAACGCCGAAATAAAATGTGGTCGCGATCAGCTTCAGGACCAAAGAATCAATGTCGTCTATGAAAAAGACAAGAATCTCTTATCTTTTTATGCAAAGCTCAGGCCTAAAAACGCCTTGATGAAAAAAATGGAGACCTGGGATGTTCAGACCGAGAAGGCAACTCTTGGAGACACACGATTAGATGATGGTGAGTTTGTCTATAGCAGCGCTTCGTCGAAGGAAGAATATAAACTATGCGATGCTTTCGTGTTTACGAAAAATGACGCAAGAGTTTTTGTTGCCGATCCTACATCTATGGCCACTATGGGGAAATATGAGGATTATTTTGGTTTTAGGCCTGAATTAATAACAAGAGCCGCAATAGGATTAGTCAAAATCGAAATGCCTGACGATATAGGTATTAACACAGTGAAGCAACTTCTTGTGGATGTTTTTGAAAAGGATTTCGGTATTAAGGATGTGTTTTCTAATGTATCGGAAGAATCGGAAAGAGAGTTTAAAACAAATTGCTACGAATGGCACCATAAAATAGATGCTGGGCTTACCCAGAAGCAGGCGAAAGCTGTTGAGAATTTACAAAATAAGGAAGTATCTCTAAATTATACGACATTCATAGACAGGAACAAGCATGAAGAGTATTTAAAAATATCTGGCGAAGATTTACGATCCTATCATGAATTCTCTAGTGGTTCAATTATGGGTATCTATAGGGCCTTAAGTTTAGGACTTTTTAGCACGAGCGAGCGTTTTTCGAGAGGTTTAATTGCGAAGGGAGCCTCCTCTACTGATGATTTCATATCGGGGGGAGCCGACAGCGTTTTTACACGAATCGCGAATACAACTCAGATTAATAGAATGGGTCAAAATGAAGTAATTGCCGTTTTCAAGCCAGAATTATGGGATCGCATGGATTGGTATGCTTATCCAGATGATCAATATGGGACAACGAGCGGTGACACTTACATTAATCGTCTTTCTCCAGAAGAATTGTTTTCCCTAATTGCAGAAAATAACAAAGAGTTTGAAGATAATGAACAAATGTTCCGGATTGGGATCGGTCCGAATTATATTGAGCACATAGTGGTCCCGCTAGATGAACGGAACAGAATCATAAACGGAATTAAATCGCTTGGTATGACCGGTGTAGATGGTAGACAAATCGAGGATATTATAGTTTCGCAATTATCTACCACCTAATCGATTAGTTTGTGAAAAGCTTTAATTTTTACCACATGTGCTATAATTTAGTTATGGCAAGACGTAAAAATATTTTTACAAAAAAAGAACTTAAAGAATTAAGCGCTGAGCAAATTATAGACAAATTACAACACGAAAATTATTCCTTATTAGCTTCACTGGGAGCTGAAGACTTACGGAAAGAAATGGTACCGGTCGGGAAAGCATGCAATGCTGCTATTAATTTTTTCTTTCGTACGACCGGGCCGAAGAATAACGTTGTGGAGCACAATAGGGCGGCACGTCGCAAATTGGTGAAAGACCTTTCGAAACTCACACCTGGTTCATATGCTGGCATGCCTAGAGATAAGCAAAATGGTCTCGTGGTTGGTTTCAATCATCCCTCACTTGGTGAAATTGCGAGAATCCTGACAATGAAGATTGATATCATGGGTGATAAGCCCATGTTTTTTCCTGTAAATTTGCCGTGGTATGAGTCTCTGGCGCCAAATTATGATCGGATTAAACGGCTTGGTATCATTATTACCCCCACAATTACTCCTTCTACTTGGCAGAAGATGAATCTAAAAGAGGGGACGTTATTGTTCGAAGAAGGTTCACGCCTGAAGAAAGAATTCCGGAATATATATACCAGTATTTCTCATGATGGACTAAAACAGGGCGGAGTGGTGTTCGTGGCTCCTTCCGCTACGCGACAAGCTACGGTGTTTAAAAACGAGGCTACCTTCAAGAAGGAGGAAGATATCATACCAACTATGTCAATGCTAGCGTTAAAGCTCTATGCTGACCCGGAAATGAACTGCGATTTTCTGCCCTTAGCCATTCTACCGCCCAAAGATTATAAGCGGGGACTTAATTTCTGGAAGAAATACCGTCTAATTCCTGGTGAAATAATGACAGCAAAAGACATCCGTAAGCAGTATTTTAAAACTAGTAATCCAGAGCGACTTGAAGGTTTTGATTGGGACTTCCATAAACGTATTGCTGATCAACTACCAAAAGAATTTTGGTATTAAAACTTTAGATTACATAAATGCCATTAACTTAAGCATGCCCAACAACAAAGTACTTTCAGGACACGCTCCGGGCCGCTCTGGCCAAGTCTTCATGTTCCTGAAAGTACTTTGTCTGTTGGGCTTAAAGTATGCTTGAGTTAATGACATTATCATTGTTCTGTAAAATTTTTATGCTAAAATAATTATGTATGACCGACAATGATTATTTTTATCATCCATTAGAGAATATTGAAGATATTGATATTTTTTACGATGCAGTCGAGAGAACTCATCTGACCAAGGCGCTTTCGCCCGAAAGGCCGTACACTTATTGGACTATTGAGTTATATGATAAGAAAAATGGCATTCGCGGCGGAGGAGGTCTTGGTGTTCTGGCGGCCGATACGAGGAGAATTGCAGAAAAAATGCAGATTCCGTTTACACTGATTACTCCTTTTTATCCCTTTGAATCCCATCAGCAAATGGAGAATGGTTTTATTAAGGATATTCGCAAACCGGTTGATTATCATGATTTTGGGTATCAATTTATTGATAATGTCTTCATCAAATGTTGCGGAACGCTTTGCAAACTTGATGTCATCGAGAAGAAATTTATGAGTTCGCGCATTATCGCTATTACGGAACCGAATTTTGGTGAGCTTTATTCTGGCTTAAGTGGCTCCGATCACCGTTTATACCAAGAAGTTGCCCTGGGATTTGGTGGCTATGCCGCCCTAAAACTTATAGGTTTGAAGCCGGCCATTATGCAACTTAACGAGATTGCAACTTTTTTTGCTGCGCTGGCTCGGCTTGATGAGCTATCCAGTAACGGTATGGATTTTTATGAGGCGATGGTTTACACGAGAAAACATACTTTATATACCAATCATACTTTGGTTCAGGCGGCCGAAGCGGAGTTCTCTTATGAACAATTCACCCGTTTTGTGTTCCCGAATCTTAAGTCTGCCGCGGTGAAAAAATGGCTTTCTGACAAATTCGATCGTGGTCACATTAAACTTTCTTCTGCGACGATTGAGATTGCCGAGCTCAAGAGCGGCGTGTCGAAACTCCATGCCAGAGTGGCGAATTACCATGATGTCTCCGGAAATAAGGTTAAATTTAAGGCTATTACTAATGGTATCGATTTAGATACTTGGACTATGCCGTGTGTCTTAGATTTTTATCATGATTATGCAATCTTAGACGATGTTAATCTTCCGACGGAAGTGTATTTGCAAAAGCTTTCGGCTTTGACTGCTGATAGTATTAGGAGATTTAAGTCAAACGGTAGGGAAATACTAAATGAATGTTTAAAGAGTCGTCCTGATCAAAATGGCAAGATTTTACATTTTGATAGTAATGACTTTATCTTTGACTTTAAACGCCGTTTTGTCGATTACAAACGCCCCGATTTACCATTTCGTGATATTACTCGGCTACTTAATATTTTAGAGCCGCGCGGAGCTCATTATATACTGACTGGGCGAATCCATACTGGCGACACAATCATGTCCTCAAAATTAAAGTATATCCTTAATTTAGTCGATTCAGACGATTACTTGAGAGAACATGTTCATTATCTCGTGGATTACGATGAGGAGTTAGCTTTCGGTCTTTCGTGTGGTAGCAATGTTGCAATTAATGTTCCGATTGTCGGGCTAGAGGCTTGTGGTACTAGCTGGATGAAAGATGTAGCAAATCTTAATCTCCTAATTTCTACTCATGATGGCGGTGTGGCCGATGCACATATGAATGACTACTTTAATGTTAATGGCAAGAATGAAGGCGATGAACTTGATATGCTTTATCAGCAAATGCAAGACACGATCGCAGTGTGGGAGAACGATTTTGATTTGGAATTCATGATACAACATCAATTAAGCGCATTTTTACCTATTATATCTGGCGCCAGAATGATGAATGATTACCTGCATAAGTTCAGACACATATTAGACTTTCCAGCTACTAATCAATAATACTGGAGGAGCCTAATAAATGGTTACCAAGAATCAACAAAAAGGGTATATTAATGTTATGAAATACCACAATAATATACCCATATCTATTA
>JAFWNJ010000010.1 GCA_017510425.1 Candidatus Saccharimonadota bacterium | reverse complement strand
TGTTCATGTGCTATCTCCTTGTTGTATTAGTTTCAATTACAAGAATAGCACGAAAAAGGACCACTTGTTTTTAGGAGCTGTGGTCCTTTTTCTTGTGGTTCTATTTAAGCGTTAGCATACACACATTTTGTCTATTTAACCGAATCTTCAGAACTCGCTTATCTCACTCCGCCCTAGTTCTCTTCGCCTCAAACAGCACCGTCGGCACTGCCGGTGGCGGCGTAAAATCATTCGGCTTCAATGGTAACCGAATTCGTGTCTGATAATCCCGCGTTAAAGCAAACCCTAGTTGTGATGTATAATGTCGACCATTGTTAAGCAGCTTCAGTGCGAACTGCTTCTGCAAAATCAAATATATCGCCTCCGGCGGGTTCGGACTCTCAATCAATTTATGTAGAATCGCCGAACTCAAATGAAACGGTGGATTCGCGAACACCTTGTAAGCTCCCTCCGGCAACGCATACTCCATAAAATCCATCTGCACCACCTCCACGTTTTCACACTCCCGTCTTGCCATATTCGCTCTTAGTTTCGCGACCGCCTCACCATCCGGCTCTATCGCAATCACCCTTTTCACTCTTCGAGACAACGCGCTCGTAATCACGCCCGAACCAGCCCCAATCTCCACCACTACGTCACGCTTTTTCAAGTTCGAATGCCCAATCAAAATCAGAGCAAGCCTCGGATTCTTCAAAAAATGCTGCGACAGTAAATGATTTCTAACCATATTTACCATAATCATATCACAGTATGCTATAATAAATCTATGAATCACAAAAAAGGTTTCACTCTATTAGAGATTGCTATTGTTTCCGTCTTTGCCTCGCTGCTTTTGATTCTTTTCTTTGTCCAGAAATCCAATATCGACGCCATGGATCGCGACGAGAAGCGCAAGACCGCCATCAATGCAATGTATTACGCCCTCGAGGAAGGCTTCTATAAAGAGCACGGTTATTATCCCGAATCTATTTCCGAGGAGAACATCAAAGTTATCGATCCAGCCCTCTGGACCGACCCTAGCGGCATTAACTTAGGTGACCCACTCAGCTCCTACTCCTACGAAGCCGCCAATTGTAAAGACGGTAAATGCAAGGAATACATCTTAAAAGCCACTCTTGAAAAAGAAGATGCTTTCGTTAAATACAACCGCAACTAATCGCAAAATCTGCCAAAACCAATCACGACTAATTTTCGCCCACACAAAACAAACCACCCCTCACTCTACGCTCTCATTAGGCTGCCGCCTGCACCCTCTTCGCTTCCTTGCTAAGAGTTATTTTCTTCGCTTTCGTGATTAATTGTGTCGCTATCTTCAGTTGATCTGAAGTAACATCAGAATATGGGAAAGTATAAGTAGTCTCATCACCCACCGTAGATAGCCTCAGCGTACCATAATTAAACATCTTCTGCATCAAATTCTCTTGTTTGAAGCTCGCATCTTCTATCGAGAACAAATCAATAATATTCACCGAGGTCGACACCGGCGAAATCATAATCATCTGTATCACGTGCTTATTTGTCACGAACAATCTATTACCATTATAAATTTTTAGAGCCAATATCCAGATTAGTAGTGTCGCCGCTAGCAAAGCAAACAGCAGGATAAATAGGAAATCTCTCCCTCTCGCATCGATTTTCGACTGCCCTAGCAGTACCAGCAAAAACGCCAATAGCACCACGCCTAGACCCACAAACAAGCCAATCCATATCATCGACAAACAAATCTTTGCCCTTTTTAGAGCTAGCTCCACATATTCATCATCGTCGAGCTTCAAGCCCGGATAATCTTTTTTACTTCTATCATGCCTAACTTTTGCTAGAGATTCTTCCATTTTTCTCCTTTAGCTTATTATATCTTATTCTTAGAATCCTGTAAATGCTTTATCCCCTTTTCCGTCACCATACGCCCCTTCGGAGTTCGTATGAGAAGCCCCATCTGCATTAGGTATGGCTCATAAAAATCTTCAATCGTCGTCGCCTCATCCCCAGTTAGAGCCGCAATCGTCGTGAGACCCACCGGCTTCTCACCGTAATTCTCATACATTAATCTCAGCATATTCCTATCCGCCGGATCAAGTCCCATATAGTCAATTTCCATCAGTTTCAGAGCATCGCCAGCCATCTTCGTATTAATCACCCCATCTCCATTTACGTCCGCATAGTCTCGCACCCGTTTAAACAGCCGGTTCGCAATCCTCGGTGTCAAGCGCGATCTCGTCGCAAGCAAATTCGCCGCATCAGGCTGAATCTTCGTCTTCAATATCCCCGCCGTTCGGTTAATAATCTGCTCTATCTCCGATTCTTTATAGTATTCCAGCCGATGGATAATCCCGAACCTATCCCGTAGAGGCCCCGCCAGAGATCCCGTCCGTGTCGTCGCCCCAATCACGGTAAATTTTGGCAAATCCAGCCTCACGCTTCTCGCCGCCGGCCCCTTACCAATCACGATGTCCAGCTTGTAATCCTCCATCGCCGAATATAGTACCTCTTCCACCGCTCGTCTGAGCCGATGAATTTCATCGATAAATAGCACATCACCGTCTTTTAAATTGGTCAAAATCGAAGCCAAATCCCCCGCCCGCTCAATCGCCGGCCCCGAAGTCACCCTAAGAGAGGCTCCGAGTTCATGCGCAATCACCCCCGCCATCGTCGTCTTACCCAGCCCTGGTGGACCATATAATAATACATGATCGAGTGTCGAACCATCCGCCCTCTTTTTTACCGCCTCAATCGCTAGTCTCAGATTCCGTTTCAAATGTTCCTGCCCGATATACTCATCAAAATTCACCGGCCGAAGACTTATCTCAATCTTCTCCTCTTCCGCATCATCCGCCGCCATCGTCGGCTCCACTAACCTCTCTATTGCCATATCTGTATTATATCATGTATCTAGAATCACGAAACTCCAATTTTTTCGTGACTTTCGCGATTTCAGACCGCCTTATCGGCGGATTTCTTTTCCTGGTCAAAGTAGTCCTATTCTCATCCCGTAACCTTTCAAAACCTTTTATAAACAAAAACTAAATTGGGATTCACTTTGAGTTTAGTTTTCAAACTAGTTTCTTTTACTGGACTTTTCTTTTTAAAAGAAAAGTCCATATTATTGAAGGTGTACCTTAGGTACCGGTCGTACACCTAATACTGTTGCCGAAGTACTTAATGCTGACATAGGTACCTGGGCCCACAACGGAACTACTCAGGCCCAGGAGGTAGCTATAGGCGCTATAGTACGCAGTGGACGACCAATAGTAGCCGTAGCTACCTCTATTGCTCGCCGATGACGTACCGAAGTAGCCGGAGTAGAGGAAGTTATTTGGGTAACTTCTAAGTTTGTCTGCTACTGGGCCTGCTTCGGTAGTACCAGTGTAAGATGGTCTAGTCTCGCTGTTGTAATTAGCTGGATTGGTGCTTCCATTTAATGCATCTACGGTGAGATTCCAGAAGTCATTATCGTCATTTGAAGTGATTCTGGTCTTATCACCACCTTGTGGTAATCTCCAACCAGACGGACAAAGTGAAATATTTGTTACGCTGCTATTATTAGTGCCATTGTAGGTAAGGTCTGCTATAGCAGCATGCCAAGTATAGTAATTACCATAGCTATACATACCACCAGTAGTATTATTATCTGTGAATGTATTACTAGTTGGGTTTGTTGCTCGGTTAGTGGTATTTAAGTTGTTATAGCGAGGCATACGGTAGGCTGGGAGATTTGTAGTACCTGTATTAATACTAGCAGTACCAGACTGGGTGCCAGAATAGTAGAGGCTGTTAACGGTAGTAGAGTCAGAGAAATTAGTAGATTCCGCATCAGCTAGGCCTCCGAAATTGCCATAAGTGGCAGACGTACCATAGCCTTGGGCGAGAGATGCGTTGGTTATAGAGCTATCAAAGCGGTTATCGCCTACTGTGTCTCTAGATTCTAGACGTAAGTTTTCAATCATCCAACACTGCCCGTCTGCAAGTTTTGCAATAGCGTAGGTCTGATTGTCACGTTGGTCGGTTAATGCAGAGACGGAGTTTAGGTTTGCAGTGCCGTCAGTAGGAGCAGTCGTAAGGCTACCAGCACCAGTACCACAGAGCGTAGCGACCTTAGCCGTGTCTTGTAAGCTACCCTGTGATTTAATCCATACAGCATATAGAGCTAGACCATTAGTGGTAGTGCCTTCTGGTACAGTGATGTCTTCATTGGGACCGTAGAATTTGGCGTTCTGGTTGGTGGCATAGTCAAACTTATCGCTCCACCCAGCAAAGCCATAGCCGTCTCGGCTGAAGTTGGAGGCAAGGAGAGTAATGGTTGCGTTGTCAGAAGCAGACTGGCACCCCATAGTACCTACCGCATTACTAGCATTAGCGAAGTAGTTAATACAGCCAGAGGTAGGAGTCTGTGGTTGTAATGGAGTTTCAGTGCTAGGATGTACTAATGTGTATTTGACCTTACCTTCATATGTATCAGCAGCTTGAGTTTTAGATATGTAGGCTGCATAAGTAGTAGTAAGAGTAGCTCCTTCTGCATCTACTCCTGTGTCAGTACTAGAATCTCTATGTGCTACCTTAGTATATGAGTTTGGTACTGCAGAATATGAACCAAAGCCATTGTCTAGTGTAATAGGATATGTAGGAGTAGGACTTGATACTGTGGTTAGTTTCATCGCCCAGTTAGATGTATCAGGATTCCCTGCACTTGTAGCTGTACCAGTGTCTATAGTAGCATTACTACTTGCTGCTGTACCCACTAGTTTATTACTATTTGTTCCACCTATTTCATTTCCAGTATATCCTGCTGCGTATATAGCAAATCCCGCGTTATCATTACAGAAGGCTTTTAATGTGGTAGTACCTATGTCTGGAACATATAGACCATTGTTTATATTAGCATTATGTGTATCCATTCCAGTGCCAGAAAGAGTACAGGAGACTGGGACTGTGATGTTTATTTCATCTACTACAGAATCATCAGTAGCGGAAACTTTACTGCCTGACAGTACTGCAACAGAAAGGAGTGTTGCTACAACTAGACCAAGTGATACCTTAAACATTAACACTTGATAGTATTCTGTTTTTATGACCTTCATTATTAGCCTTTCACTATTTCAATGTTTTTAGACAACACAAGCATTATTCTTACTTGTTATGTTTTAAGTATAGCATGATGGTTTTAAATGTAAAGTCCAATCCTAAACTTACATCTCAAGTGCAACATACCCTTATAAAAAACTATTTAGTTAGCACTATTGACAAACGAGTGCTAGTGATATACAATAGAGACAATTAGCACTCACCACACACGAGTGCCAACGCAATATAAACGAAAGTGAGGAAATATGAGTAAAATAATCGGTATTGATCTCGGCACCACCAACAGCGCCTTTGCTTACATGGTTGCCGGCAAACCCGAAGTTATCACCAACGCCGAAGGCGACCGCACTACCCCATCGGTAGTCGCCGTCACCAAGAAGGGCGAGCGGCTAATCGGTAAAGTCGCTCAGCGCCAGCGTGTCACTAACCCGAAGAACACTATTTATGGTATCAAGCGCCTCATCGGCCGCAAATTCACCGACAAGGAAGTTCAGCACGACCTAGATATTAGCCCATATAAGATTGTCAAAAAGGGCAACGGCGTAGCCGTCGAGATGGATGGCAAAGAATACACCCCAGAGGAAATCTCCGCTATGGTTTTGTCTAAAATCAAAGCCGATGCTGAGGCCTTCCTCGGCGAGCCAGTCACCGAAGCTATCATCACAGTGCCAGCTTATTTCGATGATTCTCAG
>JAFWNJ010000009.1 GCA_017510425.1 Candidatus Saccharimonadota bacterium | reverse complement strand
TGTATCGCCAGAATCTTGTGTAATGGCTAGTTTCATCGCCCAGTTAGATATGTCAGGATTACCAGCCGATGTAGCAATACCGGATTCTATAGTAGCATTAGAAGAAGCATTTGTTCCGACTAGTTTATTACTATTCTCTCCACCTATTTCATTTCCTGTATATCCTGCTGCATATATAGCGAATCCTTCATTATCATTACAGAATACATGCATAGTAGTAGTACCAATATCAGCAGTATAGGTACCATTATTAATATTAGCATTATGGGAATCCTGTCCAGTACCAGACATAGTACAAGACATAGGGACGGTGATGTTGATTTCATCCACTACATCATCCGCAGACACCTTATTTGATATTAAAGTAATTCCAGTCAGTATTGTAATACCAGCAATACCCACAGGAGCTATCAAACCTAAATCTAATTTTTTCTTCATGAACCAATTATATCATACTTATGGTTTTTACAAATAGTATTATTTCTTCTGCCCAGGATTAGTCGTAATCAACCCCTCTTCCGTCTCCGAAGCGATGATTTGAATATGCACATGATTTTGTCCCGCAAAGAATAGTCCCTGTCCCACTGGGAAATTGGACAGACGTCGCTTCTCTTCTTCAGTCAACTTAAACACATCCGATAGTACATCCACCGCCGAGGCTGATTGCTTTAGTAGTAGCTGCATCGACGAGTTCGCCACAATCGCTCGCCCCATTCTCGTCCCCATGAAATCTTCCACATCCTGCGTAATCGTCGTGAGGCCCAAATAGTATTTACGTGCTCTCTTTGCAAGCGAGAACAAGAAATTCGCCGAATCTTCATGTTGCATCAATTGCCAAGCCTCATCCACGATTAGCAGGCGCTTCTTCTGCTCCGCCCTCACAATGTTCCAAATGTGCGACAGCACAATATACATCGCCACCGGACGAAGCTCGTCTTCAAGGTCACGAATATTAAATACCACCATTTGATTATTAATATCAATGTTCGACTGCTGCGAGAAAATCCCAGCGAACGTTCCTGTCGTATATTTACGTAGTCTCTGTGCCAAATTCGGCCCCGAACCACCCATATGTAACAAAGTATCATACAAATTCGCTATTGTCGGCGGTGTCGACTGATGTGTTAGAGGATCCGAAGTAATTCCCGCTCTCGCATAAGTATCAATCAAAGCCTGGTCGAGGTCCGCCTCTTCATTTGCTGTCAAAGCCGGCACCATTTGCCCAGAATTTGTCACTTGATTACCGCCCAACATTAGTCTGAACAGCCCATGCAAAGTCACTAGATTCGCTCTCAAAGCATCATTGGAATCCTCCGCATCCACCACCTTCGGCAAATCAAAAGGATTAATTCTCACGTCCGAATTCAGCGACAACCTCACATAGGAGCCACCCACCGCATCGCAAAGCTTCTGGTATTCATTCTCAGGATCAATAATCAGAATCTCCGCCCCCACCATCATCGAACGTAGAGCCTCTAGTTTCACTGTAAACGATTTACCGGCACCAGATTTTGCAAACACCACCATATTCGCATTCTCAAGGCTAAACCTATCAAATATCACCAAGCCATTATTGTGCATATTTACGCCATATAATATACCCTTATCCTGAGTCAAATCCGCCGACGTAAACGGAAACGAAGTCGAAATCGCACCCGTGTTCATATTACGACGAATCTGAAGCTGATCCATACATTGTGGCATGGTCGAATTCATCCCCTGCTCTTGCTGCGAAGAAGCTACCTTAGAGAATACCATCTGCTGTCCAAAAATCGTCTCAATCTTCTGCTGTACGAATTTCATCTCATCTAGCGAATCCGCCCAAATCGTCACATAAAGCCCGAATCGGAAGAATCTCTCCGCCCCCACTTGAAGCTGATCGCGCAGCTCCTCCGCATCACTAATCGCATTCTCCAGCTCCGGATCTCTCACCTTACCCTTCTCGGCATTGATATTCATCGATGCCTCAAGCTGAGTCACCTTAGTCCTCAAGTTCTTCATCACCACCGCCGTCTCTACCGGATACACATACATCGATACATCAATCACTTCATCTATATTAATAATTGGTGAAATCCATCCCGTATATAGGTTCCTTGGATAACCATATATATATATGGTGCGACCATACTTCGTCCCTAATCTAAAATAATCCGAATGAATCTCAATTGCCGAAGGAGAAATCAAATCCCTTAACGTCGTCGTCCCCTGCTCAAACGCTTGCTGAATCTCCGCCGCTTCCATCGCCTCGGCTTGTGCCGCCATCTCAGCTGGAGTTAGTTTCTTTTTCCTAGCCATCGTTCTCTCCCTTCCCTACATAAAGTGTTGCCATTTTTGAAAAATCCACCAGTGGTTCCCGCACCGCCGTATCTGGATTATTGAAATTATAATAAAGCTCCGCTAGCTCCTTAGTATTTAGCCGCACCGAATGAATCCCAATCTGGAACAAACCCGACATCACCGTATCCACCCGATTCGTCAACTCCGACAAGGCCTTGTCATAAGTTGCTCGATCAATTCGAGTCGCCTCCGGCATCTTGGTCTTCGAAAACGATTTAAAGAAATTCTTCGTCTGCATTAAAATCTTCTCCGCATCTGGAGAAGTATAATATGGTATCACAATAAAGAACGATTTATCCATGATATTCGCCTCCTGCGACAAAATATCTATGAAATTAATATAGTCATCCATCAGAACCCCCAACAACATGTTATCATTATTGCGCCGAATCTCCGCCAGTTTCTCAATGTAAGGCCCAATATCTACCTTTTGCGACCTAACCAAGATCTGGATATTAAATCGTAGAGAGTTTAGGAAATTCTGATACGAGTACTCTACGCCCTCCCGCTCTACATCCGACATTAAATCAAAGTTAATCGATTTACACGCTACCACAGCTCGGAAAGACCCATCTTTCATAATCACAACGTTATCACGTAGCTCAGAAATCAATAAGGTCGACTGTGTGGAAGCCGGCACATCCCGATTCGGAGAAATCGGATTCATTTGGTTTGCCGTCATCGCAGCCGAACCCAGCGCCGTAGCATTTGAATCCTGTTGCTGAGCTACCTGCGCCGACATGCCGTCCTGCATCATTCCAGGCTGAGTTCCCTGCGCCGGCATAATCATTTGTGGTCCAGCTTGCATATTAGCATTTTGCATATTTTGAGTTTGTTGTTGATCCATGTGTTAGTGCAGCGATATAAAAACTTCGCCCTCATCCTTTCTATTATTAATTCGTTTAGCTTCCTTCGCTATCGTCGCTACAGAATAATCGGTATTATTAGCTAATTCTATTATACTAGGTTTTAGATTTTTTTCTAGCCCGCCACTACCAAAGCTTCGCCTAACCAGATTTGTCTTTTCCACCGACTCAGTTGCAACCGGAGAGTTTGGCTGCACCACCGCCCACGAATTAAAATTAGGTCCTTCATTATCAAACATAACACCGTCACTACTACCACCATCTTTCAATGGAATACTACCATTATCTTTCACTATACGAGTCGTAGCCCGAGTTATGTCTTCGTTGGCCCGAATCGCTTCCCGCATTTCCTGAATTACCTCGTCATGCCTAGCCGCCTCATCGCGCTCAATCGCATTTTCCAGGTTATCAAAATGGTTCGTCTCAAACATATCAGTCGTGGCATTTGCCTCAGCAATCAAATCGTCCTTAATCGGCCCCTCGCCCGTCCCCCGAATTGCATAACCTTGACTATCCACAATATCAGCCAGGAATGATAGTCGATGCGTGGCTTCTTCGCCCGAAATATTCCTCACCCGATTATCTTCGACCACCTTCGGGGCTGTAATCATTATTGTAGATTCTCTCTGCCCAGGCACCCATAGCCGAGTCCTCGGTTTAATATAATACGATACAATCGCCGCAAGATACGTCTCCATCGGCTGATCCTTCTTAATAGGTAGCGCCAGAGCTAGAAATAACAAAATCGGCAATACTGGAATAATCGCTAGTAGTGGAAAAATCTGAAACAACCCCACTGCCAGCGCAATCAATCCACCCGCAATCAAAAGATACACGAACTGCCGAAAACTAAACGGCCCGATTAATTTATCATCCGCCTCAACATCCTGAGGCACCTTATACTGCGCCATGATACCATTATAGCATATCTTTTAATTAAACATCAGCGTTTAACTGCAAATCGCCGCCCATGACAAAATTGCTAAATCAATCAAACGCTTAATCTCTTGAGAGGAAATGTTTTAAATCCTCGTATAAGCCCGAAACATTAGTGTTATTGTTCAGATAGTGTTTTTCAAATTCATCAAACATATTCTTATCGATTACAGGTATATTATCTCTAAGGATTTTTTTAACATCATTCCAAAAACCTTTACAATCCCCAGAATTCCCACCATTATAATTATTTAATAAAGTTTTTTCTATTTCCGATTCAGCTCTAGTCCAATCAGAATTATCTCTAAAACCAGTGAAATCTTCATCGCCAGACTTAGTCGGCATACCACCATCTTCGTCTTCATCTTCTTCATAAACTACTTCTCTTCGTTTATGCTTTTTTCCGCTACTGTTCTCTTCTTTTGGAAAATACTTATCGTATAAGCCATCTGGATCAAGTAACTGAACCAAGCCATCTTTTGCTTCACCTTGATAACCCTTCTTATACATCTTTACAAAACCCTTAAGAGCTTCTTCTTTAAACGAACCAACAAACATTTTTTTAATACTCTCCAACTGTTGTTCTTCAAAATCCTTATAATTACCTAGGACCTCATCGCCAAATGAATTATTCTCCAACTCTTCCAAACGTTCAGTATTGATATCACCATTTTCATCTTGCACGTACGACAACAAAGCATACTGAGCTCTGATGGCCTCCAACGAATCGCTTTTGGTTTTGGCGATTTGAATCGGCACTTGACCACTCAAAAAACTTCTTACCCTGTTATGCAATATACTGATATATTCCTTCTTTTGTTCAAGCGTCAGATTTCTTGCAGCCTCCTCACCAAATATACCTTTCCAATTAAACTTATGTGTCTTTAGATCAATACCAGTCAATGTTTTAGCGAAAGCAACTATTTGCTCGCTACCACTCAGGTAAGAAAATTGATCGCCTATTACGTTTGGCATTATCGACTCCCAAATACTTTGTTCGTTTTTTACAAACCTATTGAAATCCAATTCTGGCCTACCATCCGAGCCTACACGTTCCGACCCCACCCTAATTCCCTCTGTCAAAACACCATACGCAGTTCGCTCTACGCCAGAGAAAGATGTACCTTTCATTAATTCTATTGCACCCTTCTTTGATTTATACCACTCCGGTTCATTATTATTGTTATTATAATAGTATCCACCATTAATGTACTCATCCCAGGTCACATAATCTCGCTGACGACGTTTTTCTGGTTCGTTCTCATTAAACCTAGCTGCAGTCTCAAGATTTATATACTTACCAAAACGTCTGAGCAGCGGATCGTTATCTTTTACATCAAACATTAGAAAATTACTTAGCGCCTGCGAAGCATGAGTTCCTAGTTGAATCTTTCCACCATTAACTAAGTTTCCAACCAAACCTTCTATCATTGCTCTTGCGACTTCATCCGTATCGCCTCGCATATTAAGCACGCGCAATGCCCCGATGATTGGATCAATGTTTCTACTCGAATCCGTCCGCGATGTTAGTTCTTTAAGCATATTGATTACATCCTGCGTTGCCGGAGTGAGGTCTGCATAAGATTGAAATCTGTCTCGCCAAATACCCCGTTGCGCATTAAAGGTATGCGCAGCCTCACCCATAGCAAATTGAACACCATAATCGTCCCCCTCCATTATGTTTTTCATTCTATTATAAAATCTGAGGTTATTCGGATCGGCAGAAGATGGATGAAACTCATGTAGTCTATTATTCATTCTTCGAGCTTCATCGTCCTGATGTGCATATTCTGCATTCATCATGCGATTATAATAACTATATTCATTATCGTATTGTATCTTTGCTCCACGCACAAGTTCCGTCTTCAAATCGTCCGACGCCCGTACCGTTTCCTGATCAAGTCTATTTAGCCTCTCTCGTTGAGCAACACTAGCCTTTGTTCTAACCGCCTCAAGTTGACCCAAGCCCTTATTCATATTGTTCTTATGCATCTCAATATCCATTTGATATATCAGACTCTGTTTTTGTCTCTCGTAAGCCTCTTCCCCCTCACGTGACGGCGTGCCATTCCTACGATATTTTCGCCTTGCCGCATAAGCCTGTCCCCTTAATTTAGCCGCCGCCTGCATCTCCGACGTTTCTTCTTCTCTCGCAATCTTACGATCTGCTAAGTATTGCCTCAGCTTTGCGGAAGGTGTCAGACCATTTGCCATAATTCTGGCTTGTCGGTTCTCCAGGTGTGACTGTGCCCAAGCTTTGTTGACCGCCAACGGTTTCTCCGCCCAGGCATGCATTTTCGCATTGATGTCGGCCAGGAAAGTCCCACTCATCTTCATTAGCGACCACGAGAAGAATAATGGGAAAATCTGCACCGCAGTACCAAGCAGCACGCCAAATCCGTCCTTCGCACTCGCTACAATCGCAAATCCAGCCAAGCTCGATACTCCGAATAGCAGCGAGAACATTGGATAAAATATCAACATCTTCTTTAATAAATCTAGCCACCTCTTAAACAAACTCTCCGTGTTTGGCAAAATACACGCCACAATCGCCAGTGGCGAAATCATAATCAGTAGTGTCACCACGGCCTGCCTTAGCGAAATCGTAATTAGCCCTGTCGCGACTGATACGATCCCACCTAACGCCACCGGTATCAACATCCATATCGCCCCACTCTCATACACCACGGTTCCAATTATCGCCACCAATGCCGTACCGCCAATCAATGCTCTACCCTTCGAACCAAGCGGAGTCTCAGCCGTAACAGAATACTCTTGTTTTTGTTCAGCAGTATAATCAGGTCCTTCTTCTTTAGATTCAGATGCCGATTTAAGCATCTCGATCCAAGTTTGCTCAGACCTCCTCTGTTTTTCCTCATCAGAATAATCCTCTTCTACGACCTCCACAGGAGCCTCTTCTTCTTCATCAACCACCACTTCTTTCACAATCGCCTGTTCCTGCACCTTCATGAATGCACCTCTCAGTCCATTGCCCACTATATTAGACAAATCCACCGCTAGAGAGCAAATCAAAAAGCTAAGATTAATCAGCACCGCCGCCACAATCAACTTCGGTAGCGACTGCTTTATGCCGTAGTTCGATATCCCATATCCAGTAATCTGCGAATAAATCACTACCAAGAAGAAAATTATAAATATAATATTAGTTATCCCCTGGCAATACTTCCAAATATTAAAAATCGGTGAATCTTCATTCATCGAAATCGGGTTAATCTCTAGTACGCCCTGTATCCTATCATATAGCCAGTCTGTCGCTTCAGCAATCTTCTCAGTCGTCGAACAAATCAACCAAGACATCGAACCCAGATGGTCCGTACAATCTTGCTCTAGCTTTTTGTAGGAAATTGTCAATGCGCTCTCTGATTTGAATTGACTAGCTTTCCCATCTGTAGACGAAGACTGTTGTGTCCCTTCCAGAGTAGTTCCATTAGAACCACTTGCATCAGCAATAGGCTCAGCATAAACTACCGATAGTGGCAAAGAAGCTAGACCCAGAAAACTCATTATAACAGCAAAAAACCAACCAAAAATCCTCTTTTTCAAATCAAACTTTGATTTATTTTTTTCTGCCATAATTTAACCACGCCTCCCTTTAGGCGTATCGCAATTATACCACACATAAGCGCTATTCGTCAAGTCTACTAACCTGTATTTTTATTCTTGTCAATAAAATGTTAAAGCTTAAAATTATCTTGAATTTTTATTATTTATACCATTATGCTAATATATAAATAACCAATATGAGCAACATGATAAAAAACTTAATTAAATCTCTAGCTATTCTTTCAGTTTTTTTAACCACCCCATTTATAGGCATCGAACCATCCCAGGCCTACACCGAAGATGGTCAACCAACGACGATAGAAGAATGTAGAGAGAAAAAACAAGAGGCAAAAGATAGCTATTATGCCGAACATGTATATGAAAACTGCATGAAGACAATCCAGTCATCGCACAACATAAGATGTTGCGAACTTAAGAAAAATCTAGGAAACATGTCCAATGTTCCAGTATACGCAGACATCTGTCTAGATTCAAACAGCAAACCGAACTTCAGCTGCGAAGAAGACACTCCAAGCCAAACTCAGCCAAGTCTTAGTAAAGAAGAACATTGTCTCGAGATTGCAGAGAATTCTTCTACTGGCCATTTTTCTGGAGAAGAATCTACATGGTATAAAGAAAACTGCCTCAATTCAGACAATACTCTAAAATACGGTTCCCAATCAAACGAACAATCAAACAATCCCGAAGACTCTTCAAACGAAGTACAGTCAGAAACAATAATAGTACCAGCAGAAGAACTAAACAATCTACCAATGCCAGAAGAGACTGAAAAGGCAGAAAAGAACCCTGAGACAAAAGAAGATTGTGAAAAGCTTAGAAATGAAGCATACAATAATTATCCCAATGCAGGCAACAATTATGCCGATTGGGTATACAAAAGCTGTATGCAAGAAATCGGACAAGATCCACAATCAGAAACCCCTAGTCAAGATACTCCCACCTCATCTCCCACCGAGCATTGTCGCTATTTCCTTGGCATGGTCTCATGGGATTGCAATGTGTCGTTATTAAATCAAGATAAAAACATTAGTCAAGACGATCTTGGTTCTAGCATTTGGACCATTGCCGCTAATATTGCCACTGATATCACTGTCATTGCCGCTTATCTAGTAGTCGGCTATATAATATATGGTGGTTATCTCTATATCTTCTCTGCCGGCGACACTAACAAGACGATTACTGGCAAGAAAGCTATTCATCAAGCCTTGCTTGGTCTTGCAATCGTGCTTTCTGCCAACATTATACTAAACGGTATTCGTATTGGACTTGTTGGTGGTGGCTTTTCGAACTGTGTAACCAATGAATGCATTGACTCAACCGCAATGGTCAAAAACGCCCTCGATTGGGTCATTGGTATTTCTGGTGCTGTTTCAGCTATCTTCATAGTTTATGGTGGTACATCCTACACCATGTCTCGTGGTGATGCTAATAAAGTTCAGACTGCTAAGCAAATCATTACTTATGCTCTTATTGGCATGATTATTGTTACCCTAGCTGAGCTTATTGTCATCTTCGCATCGAATATTATCAATAGCGCCAATAATACGGCGTATTTGGATACAAATCAAATATCAATCATAAAGGAGTACCATGAAACATAAAATCATATCAATCATTTTAGCTGCCTTCTTTGCATTCATGCCAGCCATCTCAGTGGCCCCAGCCTTCGCTGATGGCGATGAATGCTCTCCCGTAGTATGCGACCCAGAAAAAGGTTATCCCTCGAGTGTCAAAGCCGCCTGTGGCTGCGAAGGCTCAGATAAAAACGACCATCTTAAATCCTCAATAACCGCCATTCTTAATTCCATCATCGGAATTTCGAGCCTAGTCGCAGTCATTTTTGTCATCATCGGCGGCATTGGCTACATGACATCCTCCGGCGATGGCGCCAAGGTCGAAAAAGCCAAGAAGACTATCCTTTACGCCACCATCGGCATAGTCGTTTGCGCCCTCGCCTTCGCCATTGTAAACTGGGTAATCCTAGTCGCTCTAAAGGCCCCAGCTGAATAATAATTGTTGCTTTTTTCCAAAAAAAATTGTACAATAAAGTCAAATAACAAAAGGATTTTAAAAATGTGGCCATTTAACTTATGGAATAAAAAAAATTCATCACTTCCAACACCAAACCCAGTCGGTGGACAAGAAAACACTCTCGTTTCTGATGTCACCAGTATTATCAATGCCGTCATCGGTGTACTCGGTCTCGTCTGCGTAGTCGTCATGATTATTGGCGGCATTAGCTACATGACCTCATCTGGCGATGCAGCTAAAGTCAAGAAAGGCAAAGATACCATTCTATATGGCCTCATTGGTTTAGTAGTTTGCGTACTGGCTTTTGCTCTAGTCAACTGGGTCATCGGCAGCATATTGGCCCAATAGTTAAACCTTGCATTTGACAATAAAAAATGTATAATAGAGTAAAGGATAAATAATATGAAAGACATAATTAATAAATTAGCAATCGGAGCAGAGATTAATGGCAGCGGCGATCAGGTAACTGGCGGAAAAGGCAAAATCCTCACCGACAACGTTACGCTCATCATCAATGCAGTCATTGGCGTGCTCGGCCTTGTCTGCGTAGTCGTCATGATTATTGGCGGCATTAGCTACATGACCTCATCCGGCGATGCGGCTAAAGTCAAGAAAGGCAAAGATACCATTTTATATGGCCTCATTGGTTTAGTAGTTTGCGTACTGGCTTTTGCCCTAGTCAACTGGGTCATCGGCAGCATATTGGCATGATAATTAAAAAGAAAGGAATCAATGAAGAATATTATATATCAAATAGCTGAAGGCGTAGTTGTAGATAAACGACCAGACACAGTCGGTAAACAAGGAGACACTGACACTCTCGTTTCTAATGTCACCGACATCATCAACGCAGTCATTGGTGTGCTCGGCCTTGTCTGTGTGGTCGTCATGATCATCGGCGGAGTTAACTACATGATTTCATCTGGCGATGCTGGCAAAGTCAAGAAAGCCAAGGACACTATTCTCTATGGTCTCATTGGCCTAGTAGTCTGCGTACTGGCCTTCGCTCTAGTCAACTGGGTCATCGGCAGCATACTTGGACAATAATTTAACGAAAATCTATATACCCCCTTTAAGGGGGTATTTTGTTTAATACCTAATCGTCATGTCCATAAAAAGCGCCCTACTAGGAGGCGCTTTCATTTCGACAACATCAATCTTATTACTGTATCGCAATCTTCTTCGGCTGTTCGGTCTTTTCCTTCTCAAAGGTAATCGTCAGCACTCCGTCTTTTAGTTCAGCTTTTACGCTGTCCTCATCTTCACGTACCTGCACAGGCAGAGCAATCGTTCGCGAGAACTCGCCCCAGTAACATTCCTGAATGTGCCATCTAGTAGTCTGTTCATCCTCACCCCCCGACAAAACTCCGGAAATCGTCAGAATATTGTCAGAAATACTGACATCGAGATCAGACTTTGAGATGCCAGCGGTTCGAGCTTTTACTACTAACTTATCGGCGGTTTCGTAGACATCTACAGCGAGCTGTCCAGGAAAGTCGTCGGTATTTTCCCACTCATCTTCGACCGGTTCGCTAACTTCTTCTTGGGATGGTTCTTCTGCAGTCTCCATGGCAGGCTTCTCAGCCTCAGCCGGAGCAACGAGTTCATCGTCACTACCTAGGAACGCTGCTGCTAAATCATCTTCCATTAGCAAATCGTCACTATTTGTACGAGCCATATTTCCTCCACTTATATTGTTATGCTTTATTATATATCAGTTCCATAGTAAAATCAAGAGAATCATGCCAAATATTGTAAAAAACACAACATTTCCTACCCTCCTTGACCTACTAGCACCCCACTACTGTAGGGGTTGCGGTCTTATCGGGAAGCCAATTTGCGACCGTTGTAAAAATTACATTCTAGACAGCAATCGCAATCTCTGCCCTATCTGTAAGCACAACAACCCCACCGGCATCTGCTCACGCTGTGCCAAGAACCAGAGCGCTGCACTCCCACCTAGTAATCATTCCGCTACAACCTCATACAAAGAATCCGCCACGCCCTTTCCTCCTACCTTTATCATCGGCAAACGCTCCGACCTCCTGGATGTCATTATCCATGACTATAAATATCATTCTGTCCGCGCCCTAGCAGCGCCTCTAGCCGAAATGCTGCACCGCAGATTACCCGAAGAACTACCCGGCAAAACCGTCATCGTTCCCCTCCCCACCATCAACCGACACATTCGCACTCGCGGCCTAGATCACACCTATCTCGTCGCCAAGAAACTCGCCCATTACCGCCCAGCTTACAAGGTCGAGAGGCTTCTCCTTCGCAACAATAATCTAGTCCAGGTCGGCGCCAGTCATCAACAAAGAATCACCCAGGCCGCCAGCGCCTATATCCTTAATCCAAAGATTAAACCACAAAAAGACGTCACCTATATTCTCTTGGATGACGTCTGGACCACCGGAGCTAGCCTAAGAGCTGCCACCAAAATCCTTCAAGCAGCCGGTATTAACAAGATAATCCTAGCAATCCTATCCCTGAGTATTTTGCAATAAAAGCGCAGTCTCTTCTTCCGCCTTCGCCGGGTTAGTTGATGACGGCAAAGCCGAAATTACGAAGTTCACAATCGCAAAAGCGAGGAACGCAATCACAAGCCCGATAATCGCATAGAGTATAGTGTTCTTCGCATCAGTCACTTTCTTCGAATCACCACCTGACACCACATATCTAATACCACCGATGATAAGCATAATCACCGCAATAATGCCAACGATATATAGAATGACATTCGTCACCTGCTTGAAAATACCCGTATCCCCAAACAAATCCGCCGGACAACCATCACACTTGGCCGCCTCTGCACCTTCCTGCAGTGTCATAGCTGAGACTGAACCAGCTCCCACTATTGCTATAATCCCCATTAATATTACTGGTAAAAATAATCTAATTGTCTTTTTCATAACTACATTGTACCATATTCCACCAAAAAAGAAAATATATGATACAATGTAGAAGTAACTATTATCCTTCCCTGTAATTTTAAAAATTTACTTGGAAATAGTAGTAAATTCGGAGGGTTACCCAAGTGGTCGAAGGGGACTCATTGCTAACGAGTTAGTCTGGGGCAACCTGGAGCGAGGGTTCGAATCCCTCACCCTCCGCCAAGAATCAGAATTCAAACTTCGCGCTAGCGAAGTTTTTATAATAGGGGATGATGATGAAAAACGAGCTTGCTCGTTTTTCAGAATTATACTCTATTATAAAAAACTGCTTTGCAGTTTGAATTCTTGATAATTTTTGCACGCCTTGAGGGTGAGAGGATTATTTATCCCTCACCCTCCGCCAAAATAGTTCCTTTTTTTTGACATTATATGATACAATAAACTTATGGCAAGAAATGATACTGAAATCAGCTGGCAAGCCGAAGAATACATCGTTCCGGGTCGCAACACTTGGTGGTACGTTGGTTTATTCGCTGTTACAGCCGCTCTTTGCGTATTGGCATTTTTCCTTAAATGGTGGACCTTCCTAATTTTAGTTATCCTAAGCGCAATCACTATTCTCGTAACTACCTTTAGGCCACCACGCAAGATTAATTATACTCTCTCAAACAAAGGCCTCCTCGAAGGTAGTCTCGATCACCCTTACGAGAATTACAAGGCTTTCGGCATTCTAAAAGAAGGCTCGCATTTCTCCGCCGTCCTAATTCCTAAGAAACGCTTCTCACTCAGCACGAAGGTATATTTCCCTGAAAGTAACGGCGAGCAAATTGTTGATCTTCTCGGCAGTCACCTCCCGATGGAAGAAGTCAAGCTAGATTTTCTCGATAAAATCGTAAACTTCTTGCGCATTTAGAAATCTGTGCTATAATAACCATAAGTATTAATAATAAAAGGTGGGCAAAATGGACCAAAATCAAGTAACCGTAGACGACGATCTACAAAAAGCAATCGACGATATCACAACTAAAACTAACATAGATCCTGTTTTTTCTGATCCTGTGGCAGCTCCATCTTCAGTTCCTGAAGGCGATACCGGCGAGCTTGGTGAACCAGTCGGTCCCTTTCCAGAGCCCAAGGTCGAAGCAGTCGCCCCGGCCCCAGAGCCGATTGCCCCACTTGAAAGTGTCAATATTCCAGAGCTTGACATCCCAATGCCTGCCGAAGCTCCTACCGACATGCCTATGCCACCTGTTGCCGAATCTGTCACCGAAGTCGCCGTCGAAGCTCCTGCTTCTGCACCAATTTCCATTCAACCTTCATTTGAATCAGCGCCCAGCTCACTCAGCACTGGTGAGGTTAAGAAAGCTGCCTTGCGCGATCTCCTACCATTACTAGATAGGCTAAACATGGACAGCACTGAGAAATTCAATCTCTACCGTGATGTCTTCGAAGATCTTAAGGACTACACTATTCTAGACCCCGCCTATCACGCCGCTCGCGAAATCCCCGACGAGACTGCCCGCGCCAACGCCCTCCTCTACCTCGTCAAAGCTATTGATAGGATGTAATCTACATCTACAATTCGTACTTAAACTAAAAACCAGACTCATATTCATTATATTTTAATAGAGGTTTTTTCTGCAAGTCCTAGTCTTATTCTCTCTCCGGCTCGCTGAGGCGAG
This sequence comes from Candidatus Saccharimonadota bacterium, assembly GCA_017510425.1. Taxonomy (GTDB): domain Bacteria; phylum Patescibacteriota; class Saccharimonadia; order Saccharimonadales; family Saccharimonadaceae; genus Nanosyncoccus. The sequence continues at coordinate 3,198 of JAFWNJ010000009.1, read as the reverse complement.
CGCGGGGAGAAAGCGTAAATTACCCTGACTATTCCTCTGTGGGGGTAGGTAGAACGCTAAACGAACTAGCTACCTAGCAAGCAACGGACACTAAGCCCGTAGTACTTACTAGTTTCGAGGGATGGGTACAAGTTCGTAGAATTCAGGGCCAGGTAGTAAGAGTGGCTGTAGCTGCTCGCCGACCTACTCCAATAGGAGACGTTCGAACCACGATGGTACGCGGACGAGCCATAGAAGTAGCCGGAGTAAAGGAAATTATTGGGGAAGGTTCTAAAACGGTTACTTATAACGCTACTTGATTGGTTTTCCCCACTTCCATCATAACTTCTAGAAAGGGTACCAAAATCTTTAGTAGTAGTACCGCTGGTTGGCAAAGTCCAGTTGGTGGGGCAGATGGAAGTACCGGCAGATTCAGAGCCAGATGTACCGGTAGCTGAGCTATAGGAGGTAGTATTAGCCATAGCAGCAGCCAAAGTATAGTAATTGCCATAGCTATACCAGCTGTAGTAGGTACTGCTACCCGTACCATTGTAACTAGCAGTGAGGCTGGTGTTGGTATTATTATTGTTGTAGCGAGGGAAACTGAAATCCTTATAGAGTCCTGTGATATTGGTGCTATTATATAAGTTGTTGGGGGTGGCAGTGGTAGAATTAGTGAAGTTGGCATTTTCTGAGCTATCTAGGCCCGTGAATACTCCACCGTAGTTTTGAGAGAGGCTCTGGTTTGTGACTGACGAATCATATTGATTGTTTCCCACTGTATTCTCCGCTTCTAGTCTTAGGTTTTCAGTCATCCAGCATTTACCGTCAGCTAGTCTAGCTACAGTATAGACATTATTATCACGTTGGTCTTTTAAGGCTATCACGCTTCCGGCTGGAGTGGTGATTTTACTGGTTGAGGTATTAAAGGTAGTTTGAGATAGGTTCTGACAATCAGCAGCAGTGAAGGTTTGCATAGTCTTAGTACTATCAGCTTCTTGCCAAATGGCGTAGAGAGTAATAGTCTTAGTACCGCTGATTTCTTCACCATAAGTATCGTAGCTGGGAGCTGAGATAGATTCATTAGGACCGTAGATAGGATCTGTACCACCCACAGTAGCGGTAGAGCTAGGCGACCAGCCAACGAAACCGTAGTTGGTCTTCCAATAGTTTGGTGCGTAAAGATTTACAGTGTTACCTTCATTGATATTGGTATGTTTGAGTTCTGTACCACTACTTACCATACTACCACCCGTAGCATTATTACCATTGTAAACGATAGTATATCTAGGACCCCATTTGGCATAGAGAGTAATAGAATCACCTGGAGTAACTGTAGTTTGGGTAGTATAGGTAGCACCATTGGCATAGACTACTTCGTTATTTACTCTACTTTCTTCTGTCATCCAGCCGATGAAGTAATTACCGGATGGAGCAGTGAAGCTATTGTTTTTTAAGGCTGTAGAAGTGTTTTCTTGGATAAGTTGTGGTGTCATGGTGCCACTACCGCCATTGCTATTGAAGTTAATCGTGAGAGCTGGAGACCACTGAGCATATAAGGTAACTTGGTCTGGCGAAACTAGGTCGGATGGAACAGGATAACTCGCTGACGGATTATAGCTAGTGCCACTACCATTCCTAGCCGTATTCCACGAAGTAATGGCATAGCCTGCCCTAGTGGTAAAGTAGGTATCATTACCTAGGGTAATATTGCTGCCGGCATTGGTCCAGTTGCTGGTGTTTGTAGTATCTTCATTAGTAGCACAGCCTGCATTATTATAACTACAGTTATCATTGTAGATGATTTGACGTTGTGGAGTCCATTGGGCGTATAAGGTAATGGTGGAGCCTGGTTTCAGGTTTAATGAAGAAAGAGCGACGGAGTTGGCAACAGTAGTACCAGAACCATTAGCTTCCGTGTTCCAATTCTTAAAACTATAGTGGGTTCTAGTGAAGCCATTGCTTCTTAAGTTTGTGGAATTAATCTCTACGTTCTCTTGTGAAGCGGTTGAGCCACCGTCGCTATTGTTACCATCATAGTTAATAGTAACCGTGCCTTGAGAGGCGACACAGCGAAGATTTTTACGGTAATATTTGTTGCCACCATATGTTGTATTTGCGGTTGCACTGGTAGCCATAGTAGTACCATTAACCCTGGCACCGTAAGCGGCTGTAGTAGAGCTGGAAGTATTAGTCCAGAAATGGCTGTAGCTAGTCTGGTAGAAGGTAGCGCCATTAGTAAAGCCGCCGTTGGTTAAGAACGAACTAGGGGCAGCAGTAGTTTGGTTAGACGAACCGTAACTAGACTTAGAACTTAGATTGGTATACTGGCTACTAGCGGGTAAATCCCAATTCTTCGGACAGATAGAGGTGGTGGGGCTAGTGCTGATGGACGTAGTATTAGCTACAGCTGCAGCCCAGGAATAGTAAGCGCCGTTAGCATTGTTGCCACTATTATTGGTTGTACGGATAGTAGCAGCAGTATTTGTAGCATTAGATGTTGTAGTACTAGCTGGGAGAGTAAAGGTAGTATTGCTTGCGATGTCAGTATCTTCGCTGGTAAGTGTAATAGTACCGTTGTTGTTTAGGCCACCTGAAGCCCTACCGAGATTCAGATTCCTGGTCATCCAACAAAGTCCATCAGCGAGCTTAGATACAGTGTATTGTTCTGGTTGTTCTGGATTCTCACCAGTAGTGACTTTGCCACGATAATCTATAAGTGTAGCAGCAGGAGCATTGGCAGTAGTAGTAATAGGAGAATTGTAACAGATTTCTGGACTCATATCCTGCATTAAGTTATGGTCTATTTGTTTCGGATCAGTAGGCTGAGTAGCAGGAGCAGCAGTCATATCAGCTAGAGTTGCTTGTTTCCACTGAGCATAGAGAGTAATAGTACTACCAGCATTAGTTAGGTTATTTACTGGTTCTTTGTCCTTATACCAATCACCAGTACCATCTATCTGTGTATTCCAGCCCCAGAAGGTCCAGAGCTTGTCTGGGTCTCCGGTAATGGTGTTATTGCCTGCATCAGTATAGCTAGAAGTAGTAGGAGCAGTGATGGATTCGGCTGAGTTAAGTTTAGTAGCTTGTCCTTCCTGGATGTTTTGTTCTATAGTACTTGATGGATTAGGATCATCTGGATTAGTATTTACTAATGTACCACCATTAGGATTAAAGGATACAGTATACTGGGTACAAGTAGTATCCATAGTGAGATAG
>JAFWNJ010000008.1 GCA_017510425.1 Candidatus Saccharimonadota bacterium | reverse complement strand
TGTATCTTTTACAATACCAAAAGACCTCATTTTAATCATCGTAATCCAGAAAACAAAAACGTACAAATTCCGCCATTAAGGGCTTATATTTATATGCTAAAATTGGATCAGGAAAAGTCTAATATGTTATGGACGCATACATTTTGTTGACAAGTAATCATAAGCGTAGTATACTCTTGGTAGAGAAAGTCATACAAAAATGAAAAATTATAACTTCGTTAGAATAGTATTTACTTTAGGGAGCTTTTTTGTGTTGCCTATGCTATTTTCGCATAGTAGTTATGCAGAGCATACTGTTAGCATTACTACATCGGGACTTGAAACTATTAATGTGGTAGCTTCAGACGATGGTGTTTCGATTGCCGAGACGGAGCTAAATATTACCACGACTTGCAAGTCTGGCTATAATCTTTTCCTATCATCAACAGTTGATGACAACAGTCTGTATTTAGATGGCGATCCAGGTTATGATAATCCGAACGAGTATTTTGCACCTTCGGATGGCGTGGCTAGTCTTGCCCTTACAAGTAACACGTGGGGATACTATTATTCAGGTGAAAATGTTGCCCCTAGTAGTAGTAGCGTTTTTTCAGCTGTACCGGTAGTGGGAAATTTTGCAACGATAAGGAACGATTCTGAAACTGCAAGCACTGGAGTGATTGATGATACTTTTTCGCTATACTATGGCATAAAGGCTTCCGATGATTTGATTCCAGGGTATTATTCGATGAAAAGAGACGAGAATGAAGAGCTGGGAAAAGTCGTATACTATGCGACATTATCTGAAGATTGTTTTAGGTATACTGTGGAGTATAATCCGACTGGTACTAATTTGGGTATACCTATAACTGGTACTGGGAATGTATCGAACCAATATATTGCTGAAGGTGTGACTGATAATTTGACTACGGATGTCTATGGAAATCCAGTCGTTGATGGTGTTACATATTATTTTATGGGTTGGAATACTTCGCAAGACGGTACTGGTGTGCAATATGAGAGTGGCCAATCTGTAATCGATTTGGTGCCGGTGGGAGATACAATTACGCTTTATGCACAGTGGGATAATTGTTTAGAAAATAAAATTTGCTATTACAAGAATAATAGTAGTGCAAATGGCACAATGGAATACCAAACGGCGGCGAGTAATTCGAGTATTACCTTGTTGGCTTCAAACTATTCTTTGCCATTACATGGATTTGTTGGCTGGAGTGAAGATAGGAATGCCGCTTCTAAATTATTAAATGATGAGACTGTTACTATTTATGGGCCTAATCAGACTATTGTGACAGGGGATTTGTCGGAAATTGGTTTACATTTGTATGCGATTTGGCTTGAACCTACTGGAACATTGCAGAGGTGGAACAACTGTGATGAACTAGCCACCGGTGATATAATTGCGCTCCGGGATGAACGCGACGACAATGTGTATGCTGTTGCAAAATTGGTCGATAATAAGTGTTGGGTTGTTGAGAATATGCGACTTGATGATTCCGTAGATGCTCAGACCATGATTGCTGGCTCTGATTCCTTGGGTCAAGGCTTTAGTGTGTTACCAGCAAGTAGTAATAATTGGAGTATGGGCAATACGACGATTCAATTTAATAACAGTAACTCCATTGATGGAAGTTACTTATATGGCTATTATTATTCTTGGCCGGCCGTGGTAGCTAGTTCTATGAGTTACGGATCTGGTACGACCGTGGTCAGTACTTCAATTTGTCCTTCAGGTTGGAGGTTGCCAAGTGGCGGATCGGCATTGATAGGTTTAGAAAATGACTATTACACGTTGGTTAAAAGTTTAACGAGTGATGAGCCTAATACGAATCCTAATACGGAGAATGCTTATTATCGTGGTGCAGGATACTCTGAATCTATTCGTGAATACCCAAATAATTTTGTCTATTCGGGCCGTTGGTATGAGGATTCAGCACTTAATGGGGGCGAGAGCGGCTTTTATTGGACCGCTACTTCTTATGGTACTGGTTTAGAAGCTCATTACCTTTATATGGATGGGAACATGATTCGACCAGGAAATGGACGTGGTGGGAAATACTATGGTGATGCGTTTCGTTGTGTGTATGATGATTAGTGTTCTTTAGGACGATGACTTTTGCTTATAGAATGTTGTTTGTGGTATAATATAGGTAGTGTCTGGGTGTAGCACAGTTGGTAGCGCGCGACTTTTGGGAAGTCGAGGTCGCAGGTTCAAGTCCTGTCACCCAGACCATTTTTTGTTTCATAAATTATCCTATTATGGTAAAATAAAAAAAGTAAGGAGAAAAAAGTGGCAGATAAAATACCGAATAAGAATTTAGGACAAAAAAATAACAATGCATCGAATACAATTCGAAGCGCGTTGTTTATATTTATAATGATATGTTTTGGCATGTTGCTGATATCATCGCTGAATCAGGGTGATAAGCAAAAGACAGAAGTGCCAATCTCAGATGTGATTCGGAGAGCTAATGACCCGGATGGCGATATTGCAAAGATTACGGTAACAGGGCAGAACTTGGAGATTACGCTTAAAGGTAAGGATACACCGACGGAAGTTTCTCGGAAGGATGGTTCTGGAACTTTATATGATCAGGGCCTTAAAAATCACTGCCTGGACTTAGAGGGCGAAGAGCTGAAAGAGTGCGAAGAAAAGTATCCCGTGATTGAATATAAAGAAGATAACAATGTATGGGGTATTGTACTTGATGTAGCTTTGACGGTGCTACCGATTGTGGCGCTAGTGGTCTTCTTCTCGTGGATGATGAAGCAGGCGACATCGGCGAATAATCAATCGATGGCTTTTGGTAAATCTAGGGCGAAACTATACGGTCCAGATAAGAAGAAGGTGACATTTAAGGATGTAGCGGGGAACGAGTCGGCGAAGCAAGATTTGACTGAAATCGTGGATTTTCTAAAGAGTCCGAAGAAGTATGAGAAGCTAGGCGCCAAGATTCCGCGCGGGGTGCTACTGGCTGGTGATCCGGGTACGGGTAAGACTTTAATGGCACGAGCGGTGGCGGGTGAGGCTAATGTGCCATTCTTCTCGATTTCGGGTTCGGAATTCGCGGAGATGTTTGTGGGGGTTGGTGCTTCGAGAGTGCGAGATTTGTTCTCGAAAGCGAAGAAGAATGCGCCGTCGATTATCTTTATTGATGAGATTGATGCAGTTGCACATAAGCGTGATGCACGGGGCGGTGCAGGGCGCGAGGATGAGCAGACTTTGAACCAAATCCTAGTGGAAATGGATGGGTTTGATAATGATTCGGGGGTGATAGTGATGGCGGCGACTAACCGGGTGGATATGCTAGACAAGGCGCTACTTCGTCCGGGGCGGTTCGATCGGCATGTTAATGTAACTTTGCCGGAGCGAAAGGATAGATTGGAAATCCTGAAGGTGCATTTTAAAGGTAAGCCGGTGGAAGCGGATGTGGACCTGGAATCCCTAGCGAAGAAGACGGCTGGCTCATCTGGCGCGGATCTTGCTAATATTGCGAATGAGGCGGCGATTACAGCAGCACGTGAAGGGCATAAGGCTATTTCAAATCATGATGTGACGGAAGCATTTGAAAGGGTAGCGATTGGCCCGGAGCGGAAATCCAAGGTAATGAATGAGAAGGAACGCAAAATTACGGCCTATCATGAGGCGGGGCATGCGATTGTAGGACACGTGTTGCCTGATTCGGATCCAGTACACAAGGTTACGATTATCCCACGTGGGCAGACTGGTGGAGTGACTTGGTTCTTGCCACCGGAAGACCGGAACTATAAGAATATCTATGAGCTAAAGGATGTCTTGGCTAGGGCGATGGGTGGCCGAATGGCGGAGAAGCTGGTTTTCGGTACTGATGCAGTAACGACTGGAGCTTCGTCGGATCTCAAGAATGTAGCAGCACTGGCGAAGTCGATGATTATAGAAGAAGGTATGGGCGTAGGTTTAAGAAACATTGTGTTCCCAGGTGAAGAAACTGGCTATTATACTATCACGACGGGCAAGCCATATTCGGAAAAGACGGCTGAGCTGATCGATGCGGAAATCAAGAAGTTATCTGATGAAGCAGCGAAGCGGGCGGAGGAAGTCTTAAAAGCTAATAAGACTACACTTGATAAGCTTGCCGCGGAACTGCTTGCGCATGAAACTTTGGAAGAAGCTGAGCTTGCTCCGATTCTTAAATCGGCAAAATTACCAACAAACGCCAAATTACATTAACTTTTTCTCGACGGGTCCTGCCGGAACTTCTCCTCCCCCAAAATTGGCAACAATTTTGGGGGACCCCCTCCAGTTCCGTCACTCGTCGATGTAAAATAGAAAGGAAATAATATGGAGAGATTGATTCAATACTTTGTACCGGAAAAATACTTTTTAAACATTGGCATTAATAAAATTGATAAAAAGATTGGCGGAGTGGTGGTGGTCCTGGGTGAGGTGTTAAGAGAGACGGTGAAATTTCATGCAGTGGGGCTGAAGATTAATCAGGTGATAGTAAATGGTGAAAACGTGAAGTTTAAGGCGGACGGGGAGATTTTGGAAATTTCGAAAGTTAAACTAGGCAAGGCTGAAATCCTGATAACTTATGATGGAACTTTGAATGAGAATATGGAGGGGGCGTATTTATCTACCTATGAATATGAGGGTAAGACTGAAATAATCGTAGCGACACAATTTGAGAGTCATTATGCGAGGGAGGCCTTTCCGTGTATTGACGAGCCAGGGGCGAAGGCGGTGTTTGATTTAACTCTGACAGTGCCGGAATCCGAGGACGAAATCGTGATTTCGAATATGCCGGTGGCAGAGACTAAGAAATACTATAAAGTACCGGACGGTAAATATAATATATTTTATGATGATAACGGTAAGAAGTCTGCAAGTAGATTTATAGAGTATCATTTCGAGCCAACACCGAGGATGTCGACGTACCTATTGGCATGGGTGATTGGACGTTTCCACAGTAAGACGGTGACGAATGGGCATGGGGTGGAAATTACAACCTATTGTTCGCTTGCTCATGATGTGGATTCGGTGGATTTTGCGAACGAGATTGCCGCAAGGTCGCTAGAGTTCTACGATGATAATTTCGGCGAACCATATCCTTTGAAGAAACTTGATCAAGTAGCATTGCCAGATTTTGAAGCGGGAGCGATGGAGAACTGGGGGCTGGTGACTTATCGCGAATCGATGTTACTTATTACAAAAGATGCGACGCTAGGTGCGAAAAAGGATGTGGCTTTGACTGTGGCGCATGAATTATCTCATCAATGGTTTGGTGATCTCGTGACGATGGAATGGTGGGATGATTTATGGTTGAATGAATCATTCGCAACTGTAATGGAGTATTATGCGGTGGATGCGATTCATCCAGAATATAAGATATTCGAGGCGTTTTTTACGGGCGATGCCTATGCGGCGTTAATGCGGGATGCCTATAGTGGAGTGCAGTCGGTGCATCAGGACGTGAACGATCCGGCGGAGATTGCGACGTTGTTCGACTCGGCGATAGTGTATGCTAAAGGTGCGAGGTTGATGCTCATGCTAATTCGTTTGATGGGGTGGGACAATTTCTGTAAGGGCTTGGTCGATTATTTTGATAAATATAAATATCGGAATACGGTGGGGAACGATTTGTGGGAGTGCTTGAAGCCTTATGCGGAGTTTGAGCCTGGCGAATTAATGCATGCATTTATTGATAAACCTGGGTATCCGGTGATTACGAACCTGGGTGATGATTTTGCTAAGTTTGGCCAGAAGAGGTTTTTACTGGATGGATTGATGACTGATTCGGATTGGCCTTTGCCGGAGATTACGGAAGATATGAGTGGACATTATATTTTGAATCTGTCTGATGTGGAATTTGAAGCGAGATTACGTGATTTTGGTGAACTAGGGTTGGAAGAAAAACTGAGGCTTATGATTGACCGGGATTTAATTACAAGGTCGGGACTTCAAAGTGCGGCTTCTATAGTGCCGCTCGTGATGCAATTCCAGCATGAGTCGGAGCCTGCGGTGTGGAACAAAGTGGTGACTTTGATTGGTAACCTAAAGGTGTATTTCGAGGATGATTCGGATGAGGAAAAATTGTTGAAGAGACTAGTGCTAAATTTGATTGATGAGAAACTGGATGAGATTGGGCTTGTGACGAGAGATGGTGACGATGAGGATATGATTAGGCTGAGAGCGAATCTCTTAGGGCTAGATTATTTTGCGGAGGACGAGGAGCGGTTTTGTAAGTTAGTCGAGATGTATAATTCGGATTACAACAAGATGGACAAGGAAATTCGTAGCGATATCTTGAGCGCGAAAGCTTATTTGGAACCAGAAGTAATTGATGATTTTTTGGAGAAGTATCAGAAGGTAGCAGATCCGGATGTGAAATTTGATTATTTAGCTGCAGCGTGTCTTACGAAGGACGAAAAAAAGGCCGGGAAGCTACTGGCCTTACTGGGAAATCTTAATGTTGTGAAATCGCAAGATCAAATATTGCTGTTTATATATCTATATAGGAATCCGAAGTGTCGAATGCGAGCTTTTGATTGGTTGACTCACAATTGGGATTCTGTGAAAAAAACTGGTGGTGACAAGACTTTAAGTGACTATCCGACATATATTGCTAGACTAGCAAAAACTGAGGAGGAGCTGAAAAAGTTCGTAGAATTCTTCGGGCCAATGCGAGAAGACCTAGCACTTAAGCGGGCGATAGAGATTGGCGAAAATGAAATACGCTCCAGATTGAATCTGATTAAAGAGAATCGGGCAGCGGTGGTGGATGCGGTGAAAAACACTTAGAACCAATGATTTGAAAGTATTGTATTGCCGTTAAAAATATTGTATAATTAGTGCTAGTCTGTGTTGGCTACGGGCTAGCAACTTTTTGGTTTAGGAAGGGGGTGAAACATGAGAAGTATAAAAAACCTATGCCTCGAAGAACTTCAGCTTAGTGAATACAGTAAAAAACTGTTTCTGCGATTGTCGTTGCCGCTCGAGGATGTCGTGATGCTGGTGAGAACGGGAGATTTTCCACCTTATCATGACCTAGATAAAGTAATTAAATATAAGAAAAGATTGCGATATCTAGACATACTTCATTTGGAAATTAGGGAAATCAACCAATTAGCTTATGAAGTTAAATTGGGCCTAGAGCGACTCGGTGCGATTCGTCATGACTTTTACGAGTCAGAACGATTTCGCATTTCGGCGAGTATTTTTGCTCTTCAAGAAGCCATAGAAGAGCGATTTACTGAGACCTCATATCATTATTTTGATCACGAAGATTATATACCTCGGTTAATCAGGAAACTGGATAACGAGGCATATGAAAAGTGGATGGGGTTTAGCGACGATACGATTGAACAAATACTGAAGCTATTGGAGGGGAACCTATCAGAGATTGATTTTGCGATCATTTGTATGAAATTTGGCCTTGGGTCAGATTCGCAGTACAAAACTGTGAACAAAATCGCAGCAGAGTTTGGTTGGGCGGAGAGCACGGTACGTTATCACATAAGAAAGTCAATTCGTGGACTTTATAATGTGGTGGACATGCTGGATGTTCTTACCAAGATCAAGCTCTAAATTAAATGCGCAGGATTATGTCCTGCGCATTTTTCATTGTTGTTGATACGGTTAAAAAGCCCCGGTTGTGATCGGAGCTTTTTAGGGGTGCTGAGTGACTATTTTGGGTTTTAAAACTCAATTGTGAAATCTGGGTACCCAATACCTCTCATCTTGGTTTCAAGTTCTTTGGCGGATTTTTTGCCAAGATGGTAGACGTTCCTCCATTTGGATTTGGGGAATACAATGATGTCGGTAATCGTACTGAATCCGGCTTTTCTTAATACATTGTAGACGTAAGTGGATAACCCTAAATCTTTTAAAGCTTTGAGGTTGCGTTTTTCTTCGCCTTCATTGAGATTTCTCGAAATCTCTTTTAGCTTTTCAATGATGGCATCCTCTTGCTTGCGAAGTTCAGAAAGTTCTATTAATAACCTTTTAACTTCTTTTGCATTGTCGCTGTAAATTTTGTTGATTCCAACTTTTACTTTCAAACAAATCACCTCTCTTACTTAGTCGGAACTATAGCGCCACATAGCCACTCAGTGCTGTTATAATAACATTATTTTCTTGTTTCGTCAATTTTTCTCATCAGCGGTGACAATACTAATACTATAAAAAAAGGAGATAGCTGAAACTATCTAGTTATGTGGTGCCCGAGACAGGGGTTGAACCTGCACAGTATTGCTACCACTAGCACCTGAAGCTAGCGCGTCTGCCAATTCCGCCACTCGGGCATGCATATATTATAACAGAAAAAGGCCCTGGAGTATAGACTTCAGGGCGGCGGTATTGGCTCATCTTTCTTCAAAGTTGTATTTTACTACGATGCCTCGGGCTTTTCCATTTCTCAGAGCTTTGCGTACTTCTTCTTCCTGAGGAGGAAATTCTTTACTATTGTTGTAGATGCAATAATAGACAAAGTTGTTGCTCTCGTCTTGTACCGAGGAGGGAATCGTTTCTGGCAGGTTGTAATTCTCCTTGATATCTTCTGGGATTTTCTCATCTACGTTATGAAGATAGATTCTGAATCCGTTTTGACTTAGTAGTTTCCTTAGTTCGTAGGTGTGAGAAGTGCGCAGTATTGCAAACACTATCACCATACTAATCACCTCCTTTTTAATGAGCTTCTACCGTTATTTATATAATATAATAATTATTATATTATGCAAGAGTTTTAATTATAATATGGATTGGTATAATATATATAAGATATTGGAGGTAATATGATTAAGCTAAATTTTAATTATGAGGTGGATTCTGAAAAAGGCAGGAAGTTTTTAGATGAAATCGCTGAGGATGCGATGGGGGGGTGGTTGATGCTACCGAAAGAGATTGACCAGGCTGAATTAGAGAGGATTAAGGGAACGGCCAAAGAAATACAGTCTCAGGCAGAGTATTTAGTGTGTATTGGAATTGGTGGCTCATATTTAGGGCACCGGGCGATTATCGAAGCGCTGAGACCAACTTCTGGTATTAAAATAATCTATGCTGGTAATTCACTTTCAAAGCGTGAATTGGATTACGCACTGGAGCAAGTGGGTGAGCATGATTTTGCGGTCAATGTGATTTCGAAATCGGGGACGACACTGGAGCCGACGATAGCCTTCAATGCATTTAAGGAAAAACTGGTGCAAAAATACGGAGAAGAAGAGGCTTATCGGCGCATATATGCTACTACGGATGCTGAGAAAGGAACTCTTCATGATGAAGCGGTAGTAAATGGTTATAAAATGTTTGTAGTACCCGATAATATTGGTGGGCGTTATTCGGTGCTGACCGCGGTGGGACTTCTGCCGATGGCGGTAGCTGGGATTGATATTGATAAGCTGCTTGAAGGAGCTAGTGAGGCTGTGGAGACGGCAATGGAGCCGGCTCTAAAATATGCTACGATGCGCTATGAGCTGGATAGGCGACATTATGATACGGAAATTTTTGCGAGTTTTGAGCCGTCGACGATGTATTTTAATGAATGGCTGAAGCAATTATTCGGCGAATCGGAGGGGAAGGATAAGCGGGGAATATTGCCGGATTCGGTAATTTATTCGACGGATTTGCATTCACTAGGGCAGTATATTCAGGATGGTCGACGAAATTTGTTCGAGACGATTATTGATTACCCGACGGATGAAATGAATGCGAAGGTGGTAAAGGCGGTGCAGCTAGCACATGCGAGTGGTGGGATTCCAGTATTAACAATTAGTGTGCCGTCATTTGATGAGCGAGGGTTTGGAGAGCTGATTTATTTCTTTGAACTCTCCTGTGCATTGTCGGCAAAAATGATCGGAGTGAACCCATTTGACCAGCCAGGAGTGGAAGCGTATAAAAATGAACTTAAGAAGCTTATGGAAAATAGTGTATAATAAAAGTAAAAGGAGAATTGATGGACCCCGATAGTCAAAACAATAATCAAGGCAATGTGCCACCAGTGCAGTTTGAGGGACAAGCGCAACCAATTCAACCAATACAACCAATACAACCAGTGCAACCTATGCAATCGATGCCGCCCGCACAACCAATGCAGCCTGTACAGTCTGTACAGTCTGTACAGCCGGTGCCACCTACACAGCCTACACAAGTTATGCAGCCTTATGCGCGGCTGGGGCAAACGGCAAAGCCCAAGAATAATTCTAGGCTGATATGGATTGTTGTTATAGTAGCTTTAGTCTTTGGTGCTGCTGGAACGATAGTAGGATTAATACTTGGCGGAGTGATTAAGTTTGGTGGCGTATCTACACCCACTATTGAGCTTGCTCGATCGGTGTGTGAAAAGCATGGGGGGACAATATATGATAGCAAAGATCATTTAAATAATAGTGAGGACTATACTGATGCTTTGTCTTGTGATGGCTCTGAGTTAAGTAATTCCTTTAATTACAGGATCTTTTTTGTAACAGATGATTCAGTTGATAAGTATAAGGAACAAATAGTTAGTATAGGTAATTTGACTATCATGAATGATGGTTTTACTATTCTTGAAGACTCTGATACATATAAAAAGAATTATTATTCTTATAGTTATAATTCGGTTACTCACTATTATTATATGGCTATGTATAAGAATGCGATTATTTCGTTGATGGCAATGGACGATTCTTATGCTGAAGATTTATTGGTGGAGCTTGGTTTTCCGGATCGTAGTCGTGTGGGTTCATCTGCTACGACGAATAAAGAGACTGACAATGATCCGATAGCCGATATCATGAATATTTATAATGTTCAAGCAGAGAAAAGAGACGCCCAAAGACGGAACGATATGATGCGTGTAGATACTTCTTTAATACAATACCAAACCAACAACCATGGGACTAATAATGGATCCAATTTGCCATTGCCGGGATATTGGGAGGGGACTATGACATTTACAGAAGATTGTAGTTCGAATGCTGCCTGCTCGTTTGTGCGTAACTATATGAATACTGGTATTGCTGGTACTGCTACTACAAATATATTCCAAGATCCGGACGAAACATATTATAGTTTGAATATTCAAGATTTTTCTGCACTTGGTAAGACGACCTGGAATTATCAAGACGAAATTGGGAATAAGATGAATCACATTGTCTATGTTTTCAACGGAGCAATGTGCAACGATAAAGGAGAAGTGGTGGAAAATGGGAAAAGACACTTCGCTATTGTTTATCGGTTGGAATTATCGGATACGGCTTATTGTATCGATGATAACTAAGTTTATTTTTCGATGATGGTGCCGGCTTTACCTTGGAGGGCTTCGGTGAGATGATTGATGTCGGTGATGATGCCGGTGCGGCCGGATTTGCTGGCAAATTTGATGGCGGCTTCAACTTTTGGTAGCATGGAGCCGGACTTAAAGTAGCCGTATTTGATTAGGCGATTGATTTCCTGAGGAGTGGTTTTACCAATGGCTTCTTGATTTGGTAAACCATAATTAATATATACGTTTGGTACGGCGGTAACTGAGACAAAAATGTCAGCACCGGTGAGCTCGGCGAGTTTTTCGGCGGCGTAATCTTTATCGATTACAGCATCAATACCTTTAAGGTGCTTCAGGATTTTAGTGCGGTAAACTGGAATGCCACCACCGCCGGCTGCAATAACGGTGGCACCGTCGGAGACGAGATCTTTGATGGAATTCTTCTCGACGATGTCGATTGGTTTAGGACTAGCCACGACTCGACGCCAACCACGGCCGGCATCTTCTTTAACGGTCCAGCCTTTTTCTCTGGCTAAGGCTTTAGCTTCCTTTTCGGAGTAGAATTGCCCGATTGGTTTGGTCGGATTATTAAAGGCGGGATCATTGCGGTCGACTACAACTTGGGAAATAACCGTAACCACGGTTTTACGTTTGCCTAATTTAGTAAAAGCGTTATTGATAGCCTGAGTTAACCAATAGCCGATTTGGCCTTGGCTCATGGCGACGGCGGTTTCGAGCGGCATAGCGGGGGCTTTGTCGGTAGCGGCAGATTCTTCGTGAATGAGGATGTTGCCAACTTGAGGACCATTGCCATGTGCGACGATGATTTCGTATTTGTTGGCGAGTTCAGCAATTTTGTTTCCGACCGCGATAGCGATTTTCTTCTGAGCTTCGGCGGATGCTTCACCATTTTTCTGAAGAGCATTGCCACCGAGTGCTAGGACAATTCGTTTTTTCATGTATTTATTATAGCATAATGTGCTTGTGCTTTGGATTTTTTTGATATATAATAAACATAAATTAAAAAAAGGGCACATATGGATTTTTATGGAAGAGATTTCTTAAGAATACTAGATTTTAGCGAAGAGGAACTACGTTACATGCTGGATATGTCGAGGTGGTTTAAGGAATTAAAGCATAGCGGTAAGAATCATAAATATTTTCCAAATAAAAACATTGCAATACTATTTGAAAAGACGTCGACTAGGACACGTTGTTCGTTTGAGGTGGCGGGATATGATCTTGGCATGGGGGTGACTTATCTGGATCCGACTGGGTCACAGATGGGGCATAAGGAATCGATTGCAGATACGGCGCGGGTGTTGTCACGGTTGTATGATGGAATTGAATACCGGGGATTTGATCAGAAGATTGTGGATGATCTTGCGAAGTATTCTGATGTGCCAGTATGGAACGGTTTAACTGATGAATGCCATCCGACTCAGGCGCTAGGTGATTTCTTAACGATTCTGGAGCATTTTGGTAAATTGAAGGGACTAACTTTGGCATTCGTGGGTGATACGCGCAATAATGTAGCGAACTCACTCATGGCGATGAGCGCAAAGATGGGGGTGAATTTTATCGCTTGTGGTCCGAATCATCTTAGGCCTTCGGACGAGATTGTGAATAAGTGCCAGCCAATTGCGGAGAAAAATGGTTCTACGATTACGATTACTTCGGATATTGCAGCCCTGAACGGCAGAGCGGATGTAATATACACTGACGTATGGTTGTCTCTAGGCGAGCCGCAAGAAAAATGGGGTGAAAGAATTGAGCTGCTTAGACCTTATCAGGTGAATGCACAGTTAATGTCTGGAGCGAAAGACTCGGTGATATTCTTGCATTGTTTGCCGTCTTTCCACGATCTTAATACTTCGATTGCACGCGATGTGAATGAGAAATTTGGCATTAGTGAAATGGAAGTGACGGACGAGGTATTTAATTCGGAAAAATCGTTGGTATTTGAGCAGGCCGAAAACAGAATGCATACAATTAAGGCTGTAGTGTTCTTGACTCTTTGGAATGGTAATTCTGATAAGCAAGAGACTAATGGTGAAATAAACGATGCTAATAAGCTAGGAAACAATAATTAAAGGATAAGGAGAAAGCATAGTGAAAAAATCAATATCAAATTTTAGCGAAATCGCCCCGTTAAAGAAGGTGCTAATGCATCGGCCGGGGGATGAGTTTTTAAACTTAACTCCGAATACTTTAGAGAGACTACTTTTCGATGATATTCCGTATTTAAAAATAGCGCAGCAGGAGCACGATGCTTATGCTAATGCGATGCGAGCGGAAGGTGTCGAAGTGGTCTATATTACTGACCTAGCGGCGGAAGCAATTGAGGCGGGCGGAAGGACGGTGCGCAAAAAGTTTCTGGAACAGTTTATTGCAGAGGCTGGGGTGACTTCGCCGAAGGTAGCAAAACACTGCTTCGATTATTTGAATTCGTTTAAAGATGCACGCGATATGGTTAAAAAATGTATCGCCGGGGTGGATATTTCGGAACTTAAGAAGCTTGGTAAGGTTTCAGGATTTTATGCAACACGTGATGCTGGGCGAATGATTATTGATCCGATTCCGAATATTCTGTTCCAGCGTGACCCGATGGCAACGATTGGACATGGTGCGACCTTGCACAGAATGTGGTCGGTTACGCGAACTAGAGAATCGATTTTTGCGGAGTATGTTTTTAAATATCATCCGTTCTATGATGACACTAAACTATATTACGATCGGAGTGAACCTTATTGTATTGAAGGTGGTGATATCCAGGTGCTGTCGTCAGAAGTGGTGGCAATTGGGATTTCACAAAGAACTGAGCCGGATGCGATTGCGGATTTCGCGAGGAGATTATTTAAGGATAACTCTAATGAATTTAAGTATGTGCTTGCGATTGATATTCCGGACGAGAGAAGTTTCATGCATCTTGATACGGTGATGACACAGGTGGATGTGGATAAATTCGCGGTGCAAGATGCGATTATGGACATCTCAACAATCTATGAGATTACGGCGGGTCGTGGTGGCGAAATTGAAATAATGGAAACACATCAAGGATTGGCTAGGGTTCTGGAAAAATACCTGCACTTAAACAAGGTAGAACTGATTAAATGTGGAAATGGCCGCAGGATTGATGCTGAGCGTGAACAATGGAGCGACGGTGTTAATCTGATGTGTGTTCGCCCTGGTGTAGTAATGGCGTATGACCGGAATTTCGTTACGAATCAGACACTAAGAAAGCATGGAATAAAAGTGATTGAGATTCCAAGTTCAGAATTGTCGCGCGGGCGCGGAGGCTCGCACTGCATGGCGATGGCGCTCGTCAGAGAGGAGGGGAAGTAGATTTATAAGTTGAGGTAAATCTAGGGGGGGACAAAACAAAAGGAGAAAAAAATGAAAATAAACATAAAGACCAGAATGGATATTAGCGTACATGAAGTGAAGAAAATTGGTTTTAAGGATATTAAAACGATAAACTTTATGGAGATTAATAGACAGAATTTGGTAGGGGATAATATTAAAGTTAAAAGGATTTAAAATGTTTAGGAAGAAGAATCGAAGTAAGAAACGAACACGCGCGATGCTTTCGGCGTATTCGATTATTATGATTTTGATTATTTTGCTTGGCATTTTGTCACATGTACTGCCTAGGGCCAAGTACGCTATGGCTCCTCTCGATGAGGAAGAAGCCAGTGTAGAAGTTGGCCCAGGCGAATGGGAAGGTGAGGCTCCAGCTGGTGGTTCAGAAGAACTATCTTTACCAGAAGGCGAATCTTTCGAGCCCGCAGTTGGTGACGAAGTGACTGGCGAAAATCTATCTGAGAGCAGAATGCTTACTGAGGCACCGGTGGCTGACGATGAAATGTCAAATCGTAGTGCTGACGATGTGATGCTGATTTCAGAAAAGGAAGAAACAGTAACATCCGATGGTGGAGTTTCAGCTGGTGAAGAAGTTGTAATTGCAACTGGTACGGAAGCTGAAGAGACCTTTGATACGCTGGAGGCTTGTGAAGAAGTTTACGGTGAAGGTGGCTGTGCAATTGTGGACGGCTCTGGTGTCGAAGGAGCAGCGCTTTATCAGGTGTTAATGGCACCGATCCTTGGTTTTGCCGATGCGATTGATGTTAGTATATTCATCATGATGCTTGGTGGGCTCTTGGCCGTAGTGGCTAGAACCAAGGCTCTAGAGACCGGTATTAAGTTACTGGTGCAGAAATTGCATGGTAAAGAGTATTTGTTGATACTTTTGCTCATGTTTATTTTCTCGGTACTTGGTACTACTTATGGTTTCCTAGAGGAAAGCGTTGGGTTCTACGTACTAATTGCAGCAACCATGTTTGCAGCTGGACTTGATCCGCTGGTAGGTGTCGCTACTATTTTGCTAGGTGCTGGTGCGGGTGTGCTCGGTTCTACGATTAACCCGTTTGCAACTGGCGTGGCGATTTCCGCAATGAAGGATGCTGGGATTGAGTTTAGCCAGGGGACGGTGATTGCGATTGCTGTGGTTTTGTGGCTCACAACGCTTGCGATTGCGGCGTTCTTCGTCATAAAATACGCCAAAAAAGTACAACGTGACAAGGGTTCTACTTTCCTTAGCTTGCGCGAACAGGCTGCGGCTGAGAAGTTGTATGGTAAATACCTGAAAGCTCAGGGTGATGAAGCCAAATTATCGGGTAAACAAATTGCAACTTTGGTTGTGTTTGGAATTACGTTCCTAGTGATGATTGTTGGGTTCATCCCGTGGGGTGAATTTGGTATCACCTTCTTTGACTCATGGACTGGCTGGCTAACTGGTTCGTCACTGGGTAACTGGTGGTTCTACGAAGCGGCGCTTTGGTTCTTGATTTGCGCAATTATCATTGCAATTATCAATCGTCAAGGTGAACATGGTTTCGTGGATGCCTTCGTGGATGGTGCCGACGATATGATTGGTGTCATTCTGGTGATTGCGGTAGCGCGTGGCGCTTCGGTGCTTATGTCGGAGACGGCGATGGACAATTTCATCATTATTAATGCGGCGACCTGGCTCGAAACGTTACCGGAAATGCTATTTGTGCCACTAAACTATGTGCTACATATAGTACTTTCCGTATTGGTGCCATCGTCATCTGGTCTTGCGACCTTGTCGACACCAATTATTGCGCCAGTGGCGGCACAGCTTGGTTACAGTACCAACGTGGCAGCAATGACAATTGTGGCTGCGAATGGTCTGGTCAACTTAATTACACCTACTTGTGGTGCGATTATGGCGGGCTTGGCACTGGCAAAGGTGGATTACTCGACTTGGTTTAAGTGGAGTATCCGCGTAGTAGCTTGCGTAGCAGTGGTGAACATCATAGTGTTGTGCTTGTTCTCATTGTAGTTCTTTAAAGCAAATAAACTACTTTTGCCCGGCGCGTATGCGAAGCGCGAGCGAAAAGTAGTTTTTTGCTTTTATATGTGCTACAATAAGCATATGGATAAACTACAGTATGATGGGCCTGTGGTGCTCGCAATCTTAGATGGGGTCGGTTTGGCTCCGGATGGACCGGGAAATGCGGTCTCAAAAGCAAGAACAACATTTTTAGGTGAAGCAGCAAGGAAATATTTGCATGCTGCGCTAAGTGCTTCGGGTGAAGCTGTGGGCTTGCTGCCGGGACAAATGGGTAATTCTGAGGTCGGACATAACACAATGGGGGCAGGATGCATTATTAAGCAAGGGATTGCTCATATTGAAAATGCTTTTCGTACTGGTGAGATTTTTAAATCTGAGGCTTGGAAGGGTGCGATTACTCGGGCGCTAAGCGAGAATAAGGTTATGCTTGACAATTCTGACAATTTGTTGTATAATAAGGAGATATGGCCTGCGACTTTGCATTTCGCAGGTATTTTTTCTGACGGAGGGGTACATAGTCATATTTCACACCTTGAGCAGATGATTGAGCGGGCTTATCGCGATGGCGTGAGGAGGATGAGAATTCATGCGATTTTTGATGGGCGTGACGTGTTGCCACAATCGGAGCCGAAGTTTATCCAGAGACTTGAGAAATTTGTGAGTAAATTTGACGATGCGGACATTAAGATTGCTTCCGGTGGTGGTAGAATGGTGTGCGTGGCTGATCGGTATGAGAATGATTGGACTGTGGTGGCACGAGGCTGGGATATGATGGTGAACGCGAAGGCGGATTATTATTTCAAGAGTGCGGAGGAGGCTATCAATATGCTTCGTCGGATTGAGCCTGATGTACAGGATCAGAATTTGCCGCCATTCGTGATTGTGGATGAAAATGAGCAGCCGGTGGGAAAGATTGAAAAAGGCGATGTGCTGATTTATTATGATTTCCGGGCGGATCGGGCGATTGAGATTGCGATGGCGTTTACGTATTGGGATTTTCCGTATTTTAACCGAGGGAATTATACACCGGATGATGTGTATTTCGTGGGGATGACGGAATACAATTCGGATACACACGTGCCGGAACATCAGTTGGTGAAGCCGGTGCAAATTGACGAGACACTAAGTAGGTTCCTGGGCGAGCGCGGGATTTCCCAGCTAGCGATATCGGAGACGGTGAAATATGGGCATATAACTTATTACTTTAATGGTAATAGTTATGAGAAGGCGCCGCAGGAAGAGTTCGTGGAGATCGAGTCTTATGCTGAGCCGTATGAGGACAGGCCATGGATGCGGTCGGCTGACATTACGGATGAGGCGGTGAAGAATCTGGATAAGTATAAGTTTATTAGGATTAATTATCCGGGTGGTGATATGGTGGGGCACACTGCCAATATGAGCGCGACGATTACTGCAATGGAGGCGATTGATTTAAGTTTGAAACGGTTATATGACAAAGTTCAGGAGCTGGGTGGAGTAATGATTGTCTTGTCCGATCATGGTAATGCGGAGGAACTACTGGATTACGAGAATCATCCGAAGACTTCACATACGATTAATCGGGTGCCGTGTATTATTTGTGACGATACGGGCAATCGTGAAAAATATGACCTAAATAATTTGGACAATCCGGGACTGGCTAATGTGGCCGCGACGATTGCGCTTTTCTGTGGGCAGGATGATTATCCTGAGAGGTGGAGTAAGCCGCTTATTAAAGTGCACAAAAAATAGATGCATTGCCGTTTCATAGGGGGATAGCATCTATTTTGAGATTTGGTTGTTAAACTAGCTGCAAACTACGTTATTTGCGTGGAGCCAACCTTCTACGGAGCCACCGTCGAGATATTCGCCTTTGGTGGTGGCGATATGCATGATGCCGCCGTTTTTGATGAATTCATCGATTGGGTCGGTAATCATGTACTCTTGATCTAGGGGACCGAAATCGTGGCTGTCGACATAATCGGTGATTTTACGAAGAAGCTCTGGTGAAAGGATGTATTTGGAAACATTGATGAGATTGGATGGTGCGGTCTCGGGAGTTGGCTTCTCGACGATGCCGACCAGGTGGCCGTCCTTAGCTGAGAGAACACCGTATTTTTCGACTTTGGATTTGTCGATTTCGACACCGAGGATGGCGGAATCAGCACTATCCCCGACGGATTTGATGAGGGCTTCAGCGGCAGATTCGCCACCAGGGTTCCAGATAAAATCGTCACCCATGAAGACTAGTACTGGCTCATCTAGACGATATTCTTTCATGACCAGCGCGATGGGCACAGCGGTACCATATTTACTGGCAGGATCCTGGACGGTATAATGAATGGTTACATCATCGGGTAGAGTCTTGGCGAGCGCGAGTCGGTCTTCTTTGCCGCGGTCGATTAGGTATTGGTTTAAGGCTAGATTATCTTTATAAAATTCCTGAACTTGGCAGGGTTCGACATTGGATATAACCATGTAGATGTCTTTAACGCCGGCTTTGATTAGATCCTGGACGGAGTAATCGACCAGGGGGCGATTGCCGACTGGCAACATGGATTTTTCGATAATTTTAGTGATTGGCAGGCGCCTGGTGCCCCAACCGGCGACTGGGATAATTGCTTTTGTAATCATAATAAGGCAATTATAGCATAGATTTTGTGCTATGGGTGGACCCATGCTTTCTGGATGGACCCGCTCTCTGGGCGGGTCCTGCCGGACCTTCTCCTCCCCCACGTCGCAAAGGCTCCGTGGGGGACCCCCTCCAGGTCCGTCACCCGCCCATGGAATTGCCAAGTCAGAATGCCATATTTTGCCAAATTACAGATTATAAATTCGATTAATTGCAATTACATCTTGCTGGCCATTTTTTCGAGCTTACGGAAGTCGACTTTGCCGGCACGAGTGGAAGGGAATTCTTTCAGGAAAATAATCCGGCTTGGGAGTTCGTAAGATTTGAGAGTGATACGGCGGCGGCCAAGATTGAAGGGTTGTTTAGCAGTGGCTCTGATTTGTTTGCGGGTTTCTTTGTCGTGCGGCACGCCTTCTTTCGTAATAATATAAGCATATGGAGCAAGCTTGAGCCTGCGATCGGGGCCTTTGACGACGAAGCATTTCTCTACGAGTTCAGATTTACTGATGGCAGTACGGACTACTTCAAAATAAACTTTAGCGGGAAGGTTGTTAATAAAAAATCTGGCCCGTCCGACGAGGTTGACGTAGCCAGTGGGTGTAACGTAGGCGAGATCGCCTGTTTTGACATATTTTTTCCTATGGATTTTGACGATTTTCTCGTCGTCAAGCTCAGGACGATTGAAATAACGATTCAGAATATGCTTACCTGTGACGTAGATGACACCGGTTTTGCCAAAATTTAGCTCTTCGCCGGTCTCGGAATCTAGAATCATGACGTGAACGCCGGCTGGAACTACACCTACTGAGCGAGGGTTATATGGCGCATTGCCGACTGCGGTGGAAATTAAGCCTAGGGCTTCGCCGACTCCGTAACCGTTACTGATTCTGATGTCTTTTAGGCCACGAGATTTGAAGAAATTGAGTACATCGATTGAGGCGGAGCGTTCTAGGCGTTCACCCCCGGATGCGAATAGCTTGAGGTTGCTAATATCGGTGGTTTCTTTAAGGTTGGGCATTTCTTTAAGCAGTGATGGAATGCCGAAAATAGTGTTAGGATTCTTGCCGATGTAGTAATCGAGATTATTATCGTTGATGTCGGGGGTCAAAATGACCTCGCCGCCACCACAGATTGGTGCGAGAGTGGAAACGACGAACCCATAGGGGCAGTCGAACCTGACGTAATCTAACCAGGTGTGATACTTTTTATCCCACATTTTTACGCCGCTGGCTACTTTAGAATAAATGGCGGATGCGATGATGTTTTTATTGGTAAACACCATCGGTTTGGGGCCAGAAGTGGAACCGGACGTGAAAGAAATTAAGGCCTCGTTATTGGCCTTAAAAGTGTTTCTTGGAACGTGACCGCGGAATTTTTGAGCGATAGCGGTGGCATTGGTTTTGCCGAGCCAGAAACCGTCAAGTGCATGAAAAACCTTATCTTCAACTTGGTTTTCATCAGGATCGGCCTCGTCAACGGTGCGACCGTCTAGATTAATGACGTGCTCGAGCGTCTTAACATCGCGCTTTAGCTCACGAATACGTCGTTCGCTGTATTTATAGGTGATTAATAACTTAGATTTAAATTCTTCAAGGTAAAAGATCAGAGTGTCGCGAGTGGTTCTTTCGTCGAGGAAAGAGACTACGGCTCCGATGCGATTGGCAGCGAGAAAGATTAACACGCTTTCATACATCGGTCGTCCAGTAGCGACGGTTATGATGTCTTTACGTTTGATATTGAGAGAAAGAAATACCTTAGCTAATTCCTTAGCATCTCTCTTCAGCTCGCGACGGGTAAAATCAATTTCCTTTTGGTTGATGACGATATCATCCCAGTGTCGAAAGCTGGATAAATTGAATAATGTCGATATGTTGATAGGGGGGACGAGTGGGTCCCTTTTCTGCCCTTTGATTTTTAACATATTCATCTCCTTTAAAAATTGACAATTGTATGAAATGCGCTATAAGTTGGCCCTAAAAAAGCCCACTATAGACGTTAATCTCTTAAGTTGCTACCCCACTTGATATTAAGTATAGCATATTTTTGTAAAATTGTAAACTATAAGCGGTATAGCATAAGGGTTATAAGAATAAAAACAAGTGTTCTTGCATGATTCATCAATATCTTAGGAGCTTCGCGATGTGATAATAAATTTTATCACATCGCTTCGCCTCTACAGCGGCAAAATGTAAAATTTTGCCTTTATGTCCTTCGATATTGATGAATCATGCAAGAAGCGAAAGCTTTATTTATTAATATGCTTATGCTATAATGAATACAAATAATTTGAAAGGATAATAATGGAACCGAATCAGAATACAGCGGGGGCGCCTGGCGCTAGTGCGGCAGGACAGAATATGGCGGCTACGCCAGTGCAAAGTGCGACAGCTGCACCAGTTAAGGGTGATGCTAGCGAGTCGTTGCCAAAGGATAATATGATGGCTGCGCCGACGAAAGAGAAGAAAAAGAGTGGAAGCGGAATGGTGATTGGTTTAATTCTGTGCTTACTGCTTGCAGCGGGCGGAATTGGATTTGGTGTATGGATGATGATGGATGGGAATACACAAAAGGATGCCTTGAACCAGCAGATTAGTGCTCTGAAGAAGCAGAATAATGAGCTGCAGAAAAAGATAAGTAATCTTGATGTTTCTAGTGATGTCGATTCGGCAGATTATATTTATGTAGGAGAGTGGGGGTACAAAATTAAGATACCGGAGAATCTGAAATATGTATCTTATAGATACACGATTGGGGAGACAAAGATTGGTAGTGGACTCTTCGTTGAAAGTCTTGCCGTCGTGGGGGTGTCTGGTAGCGATACTATGTTGGAATTTGCGAACCGTTGGGAGAATACTAGTGGCTTGGGGCATGTTTCAAGATATCCATTAGGAACCGATCCTTGTACTGTTACTACAACTTGTAATTTTGGATTGTTAGTTTTTAGCGACGATAATTATGACTATTATTATATTGGTCCACAAGCTTATTTCTCTACCGATGAAGCTGAAAAAGAGATAGAGATCAAAAGTAGAGATGCGATTGAGAAAATGCTAGAGAATAAAGAAAGCTATTCAACAATCTAAAAATTGGAAATAACTAGGCAATTAGCACTCTTGACGTGAGAGTGCTAATTTGTTACAATGGGGGTATTATGCAAGAGGAATTTAGCGAAATAATGAACAAACTATCTGAAAATGCAAGGTTTGCTTTGCAGAAATCAGATTACTTTGCGAAACGGTATAATAACGGTTACATGGGGACGGAGCATTTGCTACTCGGAATTATGTCGATGGACAATTCGACTGGTGCGAAAATGCTACGAGAAGAGGGTGTTACGACAGATGAAGTCGAGAAGGCCTTAAATAAGGTAGCCGTAGAGGTGCCAGGCTCGGATATGGCGATGATGTCGCTTTCGGAAGCGGTGATTTTGACACTCCGGATGGCGCAGAACTATACGCGCGAGCAGGGTCTCAATGTAATTGGGACTGAGCATATATTATATGCGCTTTTGTCACAGCCGAATTCGAGAGCTTCTCTGATCTTAACCGGTCTCAAGGTGGATAATGAAAAGGTCCTAAATGAAATCGA
Source organism: Candidatus Saccharimonadota bacterium (assembly GCA_017510425.1). Classification (GTDB taxonomy): domain Bacteria; phylum Patescibacteriota; class Saccharimonadia; order Saccharimonadales; family Saccharimonadaceae; genus Nanosyncoccus. Next base: position 33,312 of record JAFWNJ010000008.1, on the reverse strand, counting down.
GAAATTAGTAGAAGAGCAGACGAAAGACGAGAGAACCAAGGCCGAAAAAGCTAAGTATATGAACAAAAAGCAACTGAAATTTTTGACACGTTACGGAAAAGATTTGACGGAAGAAGCCAAGCAGGGGCACCTAGATACGGTGATTGGGCGTGAGAATGAGATTGAGCGGGTGGTGACGGTGCTGTCGAGGCGAACTAAATCTAATCCGGTATTAATCGGTGAGGCCGGTGTGGGTAAAACCGCAATCGTGGAGGGTCTTGCGACCCGGATAGCCAATAATGAAGTGCCGGGTAACCTAATTGGTAAGCATATTTATCAGGTGGATTTGTCGTCACTGGTTGCGGGGACGAAATTCCGCGGTGAGTTCGAAGAGCGCATCAAAGGTGTGATTGACGAAGCGATTGGGGATGACTCTATACTTCTATTTATCGATGAGATACATTTACTTTGTGGAGCTGGGTCTGGCGAGGGATCGATGGATGCGGCGAACATCTTGAAGCCGGCGCTGGCGCGTAATACAATCAATCTGATTGGTGCGACGACACTTGATGAGTATCGTAGGACGATTGAAAAAGACAAGGCGCTTTCTAGGCGATTCCAGACGGTGATGGTGGAGGAGCCGAGCGCAGCGGTGACTCTCAGGATTTTGAAAGGTATTAAAAGTCACTATGAAAAACATCACGGCGTGATTATTCCGGATGAGCTGCTCGAGACGGCAATCACGATGGGGCAAAGGTATATTAATGATAGGTTTATGCCGGATAAGGTGATTGACATCATTGATGAGGCATCGGCAATTGCAAAGGTAGCAGCGGATAAAAAAGGCGGTAGCAAATACAAGAAGATGAAGATCGAGAAATCGCAGCTCGAGAATAAGATTACCGAAGCGGCAGAGAAAGAAGACTACGAAAAAGCAGCGGAATACAAGACTGAGCTCGCTAGATTAGAAAAGGAAATCAAAAAGCTGGAGAAAGCTGGTGTAAAGAAGAATGTCAACCCGAAATTAACTGAAGAGAATTTAGCGACAGCGGTTTCTCTCAAAACTGGAATTCCAGTATCTAAGGTGCATGGTTCGGAGATGAAAATGCTTCTGGGATTAGAGGACGAACTAAAGAAATCAGTGATTGGCCAGGACGAAGCGATTAGTGCAGTGGCGAAGGCGATTCGAAGAGGACGGTCTGGTATTACGGATTCGCGCCGTCCGATTGGTTCGTTCCTATTCATGGGGCCAACTGGTGTAGGCAAGACGGAACTCGCGAGGGTGATTGCGCGGGAAGTGTTCGGTGGTGAAAATGCTTTGGTGAAGATTGATATGTCGGAATTTGGTGAGAAGCATAACGTATCGCGACTGGTCGGGGCGCCGGCGGGGTATGTTGGCTATGAAGATGGCGGTAAGCTAACCGAAGCGGTCAGGCGGAAACCGTATTCGGTAATCCTATTCGATGAGATTGAGAAGGCACACCCGGACGTATTTAATCTGCTCCTGCAAATTCTGGAGGATGGAGTCCTGACGGATGGACAAGGAAATAAGGTCAAGTTTAATAACACTATCGTGATTCTAACTTCCAATCTTGGTTCGGTCGATATGTACCGCGAATCGGAACTTGGATTCACGGCGAGGACTGCCAAGGATAAGAAAGCCTTAGCAGAAGAATACGAGGAAAACAAATCCTATGCGATGAAAGCACTAAAGAAAGTAATGCGACCAGAGTTAATTAATAGACTGGATAATATTCTAGTCTTCCATGCTTTGACTAGAAAAGATGTAGAGAAAATATTTGATAATTTGATTGATGATTTAAAAAAGCGATTAGCAACAAAAGGAATTGGATTAAAAGTTGATGAAAAGGCGAAGGATTATCTCATAAAAGAAGGATATGACCCGAAGAATGGCGCAAGGCCGCTGAGGCGTAAGATTGAAGACGAGGTAGAATCACTACTCTCGGAAGAAATTATTGCTGAACGCCTGAAGAAAGGTGATATTCCTGTATTAAGATTGTTTAACCATAAATTAAAGCTAACAACCTGATAGTGTTTCTGGGGACGGGGTTCCTCGCGCCCGTCGTTACGGGGCTCGGACCCCTCGCCACCTCGGTCGTAACCTCCGGAGCGCCCCACAAACACTATGCAGGTTGTTAGCTAAAAAAGGAGTAATAATATAATGAAAGATTATTTAGTTCCTACAGTCGTAGAGGAAACCAATAAGGGGGAGCGTGCATATGATATTTATTCGCGTTTGTTAAATGACCGGATTGTGTTCCTTGGAGAGGATGTGAATGCACATACGGCAAATTTAATTATTGCGCAGCTATTATATTTAGCGCATGAGGACAATAAGAAACCAATCAAGCTTTACATTAATTCGCCTGGTGGGTCGGTGTATGACGGGCTGGCGATTATTGATACGATGAACTATATTGAGCCGGATGTGGAGACGATTGGGATTGGGCTGCAGGCTTCGATGGGGGCAATGCTTCTGTCATCCGGAGCGAAGGGGAAGCGGTATTGTTTGCCAAATGCACGAATCATGATTCACCAGCCATCGTCTGGCACGGAGGGTAAGATTACTGACCAGGAAATTATGTTGCGTGAAGGTGTGTTCTTGAAAAAGAGACTTGCGGAGATTTTTGCCGAGAATACTGGCAAGGATTTGAAGCAGGTGGAGAAGGACATGGATCGTGATAATTGGATGAGTGCGGAAGAAGCTCTTAAATATGGCATCATTGACGAAATCATTCAATAGTTGAACTAAGCTTATGTTTATGATAAGATTATAAACATGAGAACAGCCAAACAATCTGCTAATAATAGAATAATGGTTCTGTTTGGGCAGATTGTTTTTGTGCTTTGTGTTTTTGTGACTGGACAGTTTGCATTAGTGCAAAATGTCTCGGCTGACATGAAGGATGATTGTTTGTATAATAGTGGTGGCAGGGAAGCAATTGAATCGGTGCAATGGGCGTGTGACGTATGGGCAAAGGGTTATGGTGAGACGAATGTTTGTTCGTTATGGCTGGGCGGTGATAGTAGTGTTGATCCGACAATTTATGTTGATAGTGTTAATGAGTATAAAACAGTTCACTATTATGGTATGTGTACAGATCGTCCAAATACTACGGCGAAGATTTGGGTGGAAAACGATAACAATTCGATTGATAGCTCAGTTAATCTTAGGAGAGGATATTGGGGAAGTCCAACTTTTGTGAATACGACTTTGAATGTGGCAAATTTTATAGACGGCTCTTTAAAAACTACTTCGAGCGAAGGTGATGTGTACACAAGGTACGTAGAAGTCTGTAGACGGAATGGTTCGGCTTCGAGTTGCTCTTCTTACCCTGGAGCATGTAGCTGTATGAATGAGGAGATTAAGGTGGTGGTGAAGAACTACGACTATTATTACGGGAGAGTTGCAGTGTCGTCTTCGGATGAAGCCTTAAATAATGGCGAAGGCGCTGTGCTTGGATTTACTCAGGAGGATGGTAAAGCAACATATTATATTAATGATTGCGATCCCGTGAATGGGTGCTCGGCTAAGTTTTGGCATTACCTAAAACGTGAAGGTGGTGATGGTGCGACTACCTATAATATTAGTAGGATTTCAAATTATTCATCGGTCAGCAATGAGGTATCGGTAAAAAATGCGGTAGAGTTATTTGACAGCGCCAATCCTGTAGAGGTGTACGAAGAAACGTTTGTTAACAAACTGAAGCCTGGACAGGTTGTGTGTGAGAAATTGACATTTGCCATCAACAGAGATGGTGATGAAAGAAACTTGACGGTTTGTGCCTCGGCGCTTGGCAATGCGCAGCCATCGGATCCGGAACCGGATTCGCCTTCTGGTGACCAGGCGTATTTAAATATTAAAGTAAAGAATAATAATGTCGAAAAATACAATAGTTATCAAAGAACGATTTATGCGAAGCCGGGTGACACGTTGTCGTATCGGAGCACTTATAACCCCGTCCTTCAGTATGCGTATAATATTGTTCCGGAAAGAATAAGAATTGACGATGGCGAAATCTTGCCTTTGTCTGGTCGTAACTCAAATAAATTGGGCGACTTATATAATGAGGTGGCTGTATCTACTAGTTGGAAGAATGCTTATGTAGTAAACGGTGGGTTTAGTTCGAGCTTTGGAAAAAAATATCAGTATGGTGCGGGTGATACTCAAACACGAACTAATGTCGATGAGTATAAAGTAACATCAACAAACGTGGGACAATCTTTAGATGGCAATGCTCAGACTAATTCTGTTGCTGATATAAAAATTACACCTAGGCAGGTTGCATTTGAAAAACAAACTGTTGGTGGGGCAAGCTATAATGTAGCGCATGTAATAACTGGAGCACTGAGTAGTACTGCTTATGCTAAGGTGCCATATAATTTTCGCACAGCGATAAGCGTTAATTCGGGCAACGAAGTGATTGGAGCGGGAGAAAGTGGCGTGGTGAATATTCCGGTAGATGTCTTAACGAAAACCAATAGCGAGACAACAAGTGGAAGTAATGATGAAGCATATGCTACAATAGTGCGGGGTGCGAATATTAAGATGGTTGTCTATGTACCAGGTTCTGGAACCACAAAAAGTGGTACCATAAACTATGGAACTGGCGGAAGTAGTATTTGCGAAAGGTATAGCTCGGCTTCTTTATGCAATGAAAAAACGATTGCTAACAATACGTTGCTTAATTCAGACGGTAATCTTGCTGGTAAGACTGGCGATGGTGTCAAATCAGTGTCTTTTAATGTGCCAGATTTAGATGCTGGGGCAGAAGTATGTGTGGCGGCTGCAGTCTATCCTTCGAATAGTGGCAGCGATACCAATCTTGACAAAAAGGGAAATGACCAGTGGAATGTTTCTGATTCGAAATGCTTTACGATTGCGAAGAAACCAAGTATTCAAGTGTGGGGTGCTGGCATATTTTCAAACGGTGATATTGGGTTACTGACAAGTAGAAAAAATAATATAAATGGTTATACGGAATATAGCATTAATTCGAGTGGTAAATCATTTATTTTTGGCTCGTGGACAGAGCTTGAAGTAGTGGCGCTGGGTGCTGTCACGGGGTTAAGTAGTGGCGCTAGTACGGGTTATGCTAATATTGATAATGCTAATTTGTGGCCAAATTATAATAGTGACAATACACCTAATACCGAACTTCTTACAGCTTATGGTCCGGGCGGTAGTTATGAGGCGGGTTCGAACTATTGTCTTAGAAGCGTATTGACGTTTGCTAACGAATCTTGCTCACGTAGTGTGGCTGGGAGTATTGGCAATGTTTCTGAAGGAAGCAATTTGGAGAATAGCAAGAAGAACTTAATAGAGCGATTTAGAAGCAATAAGGATAAGGATGATATCATTTATGAGAATAGAGTCAACTATGCTATTACTGAAAGTATTGTGGTTGATAAAGGAATGACAAGAATAATAGACGTTGAAGGTTCGGACGTTACTATTGATCATGATATTGATTATTTGAGTGGTCAGATGTACAGCAAAAGGGAAGAAATACCAAAACTGATAATTTATGCAAATAATATTAAGATTAATTGTAATGTTACGCGTATTGATGCGGTGTTGATTGCGGAAAATAATATCAATACTTGTTACAATTCTGACAATATAGATAATAGAATTAATTCTAATCAACTGATTATTAATGGTTCAGTGATTACCGATACTTTGTTTGCGAACCGTACTTATGGTGCCGCTAAGGGTGCAAATTCGATTGTGCCGGCAGAAATTGTTAATTATGATACAACTTTATACTTATGGGGGAATAATCAGGCTAGTACAGCCAATACTGGAAGATTAATGCCGACTTATCTTCATGATGTGCCTCCGAGATATTAAGCTTTTGAATATTTTTAAAAAAGAATATTGTGATTATATGGTGATTATGCTAATATAGATATATGGTTAGTGGAAGGAAGGAGAACGGAAAAGACAGCAATATAAAGCTGGTGATTATTTTGATTGTTTTAGTGCTAATTATTATTGGTTTAGCAATTGGTATTGTATTAGTTTGGAATAATGGTAATAATGATGAACCATCTGATGATGATGAAAATATTGATTATTCCATGACAACCGAGGAAGAGAAAGCTGAGTTTGATGAGTATATGCATAGATATGATGCAGTAATGGCGAAAGCCGACGAGCTTTATAGCCACGAATCAGTTTCGGCAGACGAGATATTGGAACTTTATGGGCCTACGATTGATTATTATTTGGGAAAACAGGATTATACGAGCGCTCAGACTTTTGTGCTTATGCGGAATAGTAATTTAATAAAGCGTGGTTATGATAGAGAAGCGATGGATGCGTTAATTGCTATAGACTACAGTTTTTTCCCTGAAAACCTACAGAACCGTTATTATTATCGAATCATAAGCATTGCCGAGAGGCTGGGCGAGGATGAAATTGCGAGTAAGTATCATGAATTGGCGGATGCGACGGAGGCTGCAGTAGAAAAGGCTAGAGAAGAAGCTATAGAATGGGAAAAAAGAATGAATGCACCAGTAAGTGAGGAGGATGATAAGCGATGAAAAAAACGTGGTTCCTGTCATTAACTTTGTTCTTGTTACTGGGTATTGGCCTTGTTGGTACTAGTGATGCTTATGCTGACGATCTTGTGGTAGGTGCAAGTGTGAAGTGGAGACCGAATGCAGGTTATACTTGGTATGATGATCTTGAACATCGTATTGGTGGTCACTCAATATTCGATGTTGAGTTGGAATATAGTGGGGATTGTATCGGAGAATGTGAAATAGCTTATAATAGTGGCATGACTGGGTGGGTCGGACCGATTGGATATCGTTTTTGGTGTAATGATGGTGGTTATCAATTGGATGAGTGGGGTGGGAGTGACAGTGCGAATATGAGTGGTGGAGGTTATACCACAAGGATTACCACGAGTCTTGATGTAGACAGTACGAATAAGAGTAGTGAGTGGGAATACTACTATGTTGACATTTTACCACCAGAAGAGCATTACCACAATCCATTGATAATTGGTTATGGTGATCCAGGCTATGATACGTATGGGCCTGATTGGCAACCAATACGTGGGAGGATTCGGAAGCGGAAGGCATTTGATTTGAATGTGGTGGGGAAGAATATATATAATAATAATGACATATCGGAAGCCAATATCACTCCGGCGGCGATTGGTAATGGATGGCAGAGTGCTACTAGAACAGAGTTAAGCGCGAAGAAATTTATTTGCTGGAAAACTACAGTGTCAACTGGTACGAGTAATTGTATAAACAGTTTGGGCGAAGAGACCGATCCTCATGTTTCGAATTTGAGTAACAATGCCTGTATTAATTATCATAAATATTTGACGGAAGATCATACAGTATATGCATACTATGCTCCAGAGTATACTTTGAAGATTAATGCTGGGACTGGAGTTAGTGTGTCGGTGGAGCGAGAGGAATCGCCTTATGGTAATTCGACGGGTAGCTTATCGAATAACTCAGCCATCTACGGTAACGATAAGCTAAAAATCTGCGTGAGTGTCCAGGGCGGGTATACTCTTAAGTCATATACAATTCAGGAGGGAACTAATACTCCGGCATCGGTTTCGCCGCTCGGACGTTATTGTACTGATACGCGTTATTATGTTAGCAATGATACTACAATTAGTGTGACGGCTGATAGGGATGAATTTTATGGTAAATCAATGGTGTCATCAGTGAACGGTGCATGGACTAGTGACAATGGTGCTTCGTTGGGTGCGAATGATACGTTTACGCAGACTTCGGGAACTGTGACGTATTATATTAATAATTGCGATCCGGTAAGTGGTTGTACGGCGAAGTTCTGGCATTATTTGAAGCGTGGAAGTGGCTCCGGTACGACAACCTATAGTATTAGTAGAACATCGAACTATTCTTCCGTGAGTGAAGGTCAAGTAATAAGCCAAACGACAGCAACTGGGTTTGATAGTAATGGCGTACTAAAAGTACGCGAAGAGGCTTTCGTGAGTAAATTGAAGCCTGGGCAGGTGGTATGCGAGACACTGACATTCGCCGCTAATAGTGTGGATGGCAATAAGACCTTAACGGTGTGTGCTTCGGCGCTTGGCAAGGCGCAGCCGCCGGATCCTGATAATCCGGATGCGGAAGAAGACCCGAATAAGGACTCTGGTGATAAATCTTTCCTTAATATTAAGGTTAGGAATAAAGATGTATCTAAGTATTCAAACTATCAGCGTACGGTTTATGCTAAGCCAAATGATACGTTGGCATTTAGAAGCGTTTATAATCCTGTCTTGCAGTATACTTATAATTTAAAACCGCAGCGAATGAGATATATCGACGTGAATACTACTAAAACCTTTCCTGCGAATGGGGCGAATACCACTATTACTTTAGGTAAATTATTCAATGATAATCGGGCGAGTGTTTCTAGTGCGATAAAGGAATGGAACAATGCATATGCTATAAATAATGATGGCTTTGCCTCTTCTTCTTCGTTTAATCAAAGTTATATTTATACCGTTGGCAATACGGCGTTCCAATCCAATACTAATGAACATAAAGTTGTTTCATCTGAAGTTGGTAAGACTTTGAAAGGAAATGCTATGACTAATGTAATTACTTTAGATGCAATTAAAACTACGTCATACCAGGTAGAATTCACGAAAACTACGATTGATGGGGCAGATTATAATTTGGCCAATGTAAGAACAAATCAGATTAAAAAGACAGCCTATGCCAAAGTCCCATATAATTATCGTACTGCAATTGATATAAGTTCTAGTAATAGCATTGTGATGGCCGGAGAAAGTAGTACAGTGGATGCCACAATTAACGTTTTGAAAAAAACCAATCGTGAAACAACGGACGGTAGTGAAGAACAAGCTTATGCTACTAAGACGATTGCATCTTCTCTTAGGGTGGTGGTATATGTTCCTGGCAGTGGAACGGTTCGAAATGGGGATGAGAATTATTCTATGGGTTCCAATGGAATATGTGGAAGGTATGTGGGGGCTTCTCTGTGTGGAGAAAAAGTGACTTATTCATCTAAGACTTTTAATCCTGGCGAAAATTCACCACTAAAGAATATTTCCTTTAATGTACCAGATGCCGATGCGGGGTCGGAGATTTGTGTGGCTGTAGCACTGTTCCCGTCCAGTAGTGGAAGCGATACGAATTTAGATTCTAAAGGTAGCGACACTTGGAATGTATCCAAATCAAAGTGCTTTACGATTGCGAAGAAGCCGAGCATTCAGGTGTGGGGTGGAGGGGTTTTTTCAAAGGATATTTTGACGACTCCGGTAAGTGCTAAGAACAATCTGAACGGATATGCTGATTATAATATTAATTCGAGCAACAAAAATTACATTTTCGGTTCTGGAACGGAGCTTGAAGTGGTGTCGTTTGGTAAGGTGTCCGGATTTAGTAGTGGAGCTAGCACTGGGTTTTCACATATTGAGAATGGTGCACTATGGCCAAGTTATAATTCCGACAACACGTCTAATACTGAGTTTCTTGCTACTTATGGTCCTGGCGGCAGCTATGAAACGAGTGTTAATTTCTGTCTAAGAAGCGTTCTTAGCTTTGCTAATGAGGGCTGCACTGGCACTAACGGGAGCGCTGGTAGTCTTGGAGGGTCTGGCAAGAATGATTCTGAGAAAAATAAGCTAGCACTGATCGATCGTTTTAAAAATGTAGAAGAGACTACTACGATTGATTATGAAGAAATTATTACTGATTATATAATTACAGATAACATTGCAGTAGAAAGAGGCAGGACCAAGGTAATAGATGCTCAAGGTGTGGATGTAACTATCGACCACAATATTGATTTCTTAAACAATCCAGCTCAGCCTTATGAAAGGATGAGCGATATTCCGAAACTAATAATATTTGCGAAGAATATAAAAATTAATTGTACAGTAACTCAGATAGATGCGGTACTTATTGCAGAGAATGATATTAACACGTGTTATAATTCTGATGATATAAATGATAATTTACATTCAAATCAATTAATTATTAATGGTTCAGTTATCACCGATACTTTATCTGCTAATCGCACTTATGGTGCAGCTAAAGGCGTGAATTCGGTTATTCCGGCCGAAATAATTAACTACGATGCTACTCTTTACTTGTGGGGTGCGAATAAGGCTGATACATCGGAATCTCCTGGTCTTAGCGAAACCTACGTTCATGAGATTGCGCCGAGATATTAAACTGGTATAATAAGAAGTAATTATTAACACTGTGGCTAGGTTAGCTGCGGTCAGAAGTGGAGGTTTTAATGAAAATACTGTGGACTGATGGAAGTGCGAGTCCGAATCCTGGGCCGGGTGGATTTGCTGTGCTTGAAATAGATGAAAATACTGCCAAGCCGGTAGTGCTTGGCCGTGAGGATGATACGACTAATATTCGAATGGAAGGTTCGGCGATGATTGCAGCGATTAAGTATGCGGGAAATGAGGGTTGTGAAATACATTCGGATTCAGAATTTTGGATTAATGTTTTAACGAAATGGGCACCAAAATGGAAGGCGAATGGATGGAAGAAGCAAACTGGGCCGATTAAGAATCTGGATTTGGTGCAGGAGCTGTATGAACTATATTGTGATTATCCTGTGAAGCTAATATGGGTGCGTGGACACATGGGTGCGAGATTTAATGAGCTTGCGGACGAGTGGGCAAATCGGGCTAGAACGGGGGAGACGATATAATCTCTTAGGGGGTTGTTGACTTCGTAGAGTTAGAGTATAATTAATGACATGAAACTATCTGAAGAATTGATTTATCGCGGCTTTTCGGCCGAGACGACGATTAGCAATCCAATGGATTTGGATAATCGTAAAAATAAAAAATTTTACTGGGGCGCTGATCCGTCAGCAGATTCGTTGACGATTGGAAATTTGGCGGCACTAATGATGTGTGCATGTTTTGTAAGGCATGGTTATCAGCCATACCTACTAGTAGGTGGGGCGACTGGTCAGATTGGTGATCCGAAGGATAATGGAGAACGCGATTTGAAGCCGCTTGAAGAAGTCGAGCATAATAAACAATGTATCAAAAAGCAGGTTGAGGAAGTGATTAGTAATACTACTTCTCGACTCGCGCCTGCGCGCCCGTCGACTGAAGTCGTCCGTCAGTCGTCGTCTCAGAATGAGCAACAAGTTGCTCATTCTCTCGACTCCTCCGACGGTCTGTTACGGGGCTCCGGCGCTCATACCGCTCCCGTTGTCGCGGACGATCTCGAAGTAGCATTACCTAATCACCTCGACGTGACTATGGTTGATAACTATGATTGGTTCAAGGATATGAAGTATCTTGATTTCCTGCGCGAGGTCGGGAAGGCGTTCTCGATGACCCAGCTACTCGATCGGCAATTTGTGCAGAACCGGATTGGTGAAGGTGGCTCGGGGATATCGTATGCTGAATTCTCCTATACTTTGATTCAGGGCTACGATTTCTTGCATTTATATAGAGAATATGGTGTAGATTTGCAGCTTTGTGGAGCGGATCAATATGGTAACTGTACGAGCGGAATCCATTTGATTAAGAGGATAGAGGGTGGTGAGGCTGATGTTTGGTCGACACCGCTTGTGATTGATCCGGTAACGGGGAGGAAGTTTGGCAAATCGGAAGGTAATGCTATTTGGCTCGCATCGTCTGACAATGGTGGTGGGAACTATACGTCGATTTTTGACTTTTATCAATTCTGGCTGAACCAACCGGATGAAGCAGTGGAATACTTAATAAAGATTTATACGCTACTTGAGAAGGAGCAAATTGAAGAAATCTTAACGAAACACCGTGAGCATCCGGAGGAGAGAATTGCGCAGAAAGCTTTGGCGCGAGGAGCTACGGAAGTGGTGCATGGTAAGAATGCGGCCGATGCGATTGAGAATCTGACCACGGTGTTATTTAACCGAGAGACGAATTTTGCGGAATTCAGTGAAGATGAGCTACTTGAATTTGCAAAATACCTGCCTGTGGAGAAGAGGGGGAAGCAGCTTGCGGATATTTTAGTTAAGAATGGGTTTGCGGAATCTAAGAAGAAAGCGCGAGAGTTTATCTTGCAGGGCGCAATTACGGTAAACGGTGAGAAAGTGAAAGAAGACATAACCGTGAATCAGACGGCGATGGTGAAAAAGGGTAAGAATAAATTCTTGGTGGTGAAGTGAAATATTTAGCGATTCTAGGTAGGCAGCCGGAAATATCAATAGCGGAACTTGACTCACTTTTTCTTGACGTTCGCCGAATTGACACTAATTTAGCTTTATTCTCGACGGGTCCTGCCACCACTTTTCCCCCATTTTCGTCAAGCTCAATGGGGGACCCCCAAGTGGTGTCACCCGTCGATGTAAATCGTCTTGGTGGAGTGCTCAAATTGGCGATTGAGTTAGAGCAAAAGCCCCTTGAATACCTTCAGAGGTTGTCGGAGGGGAAGATTACGATTGGAGTGTCGGATTATTCTAGGCAGGCATCGCGAAAAAGCGCACAGCAAGAAGCATTGAAGCTGAAGAAGATTCTGGTGCGACATGGTAGATCAGTGCGAGTAGTGGAGAATAAAGATGCGGTACTTTCCACGGCGACATCATTACATAATGGTCTTAGTGGTAAAAATGAGCGTAAAGTAGAGTTTATTAAAGTTGATGACGAGTGGTATAGGGTGATTGGGGTGCAAGATATTGATGCGTACGCGAAACGCGATCAGGCAAGGCCGGCGCGCGATGCTAGGGTGGGAATGTTGCCACCGAAACTTGCCCAAATTCTAATTAATCTATGTGGGACACTTGAGCCTGGTTCGATGATATTAGATCCGTTTTGCGGCACTGGCGTAGTCTTGCAAGAGGCTATTTTGATGGGATATCGTGCTTACGGCACCGATATCAGCGATAGGATGATTGAATACAGCGAAACAAACCTCGTTTGGTTTAGTGAAAAATACGTACGACGGTTGATTTCAAATACTTTCTTAGAGGGATCTGTCGGAGGTTACGACCGAGACAGAAAGGGCGCGAGCCCCGTAACGACGGGCGCGAGCGACCCTGTGCCCGAGAAGGAAGTATTTGAAATCAGCCAGGGCGATGCGACTTCTTTTCACTGGAATCAGCCTATCGATGCAGTGGCTTGTGAGGGATATCTCGGAAAGCCTTTTTCAAGAATACCGACAGATATAGAACTAAAGGAACAAAAACAGGAGTGTAGGGCGACTATTGTTGGATTTTTGGAAAACTTGGCTGGTCAGATTAAGGTTAATACTCCGGTGGTAATTGCGGTGCCGGCGTGGTTACGCGAGGACGGTAACTACGAGAGGCTGGGGATTCTTGACGAAATAGATAAACTGGGGTATAATGTTGATAGTAAAACGCGAGAGGGGCTTCTTTATCATCGAGATGGTCAGGTTGTCGCGAGAGATATATTAATTTTAAGGAAAAAGTAAATGTCACATGTAAAAGCTGGCGGTACCGCCAAAAATGTCCATAACAATGCTGGTCAGCGCCTTGGCGTGAAGCGTTTTGGTGGGCAAAAGGTCAAGAACGGCGAGGTTCTAGTTCGTCAAACTGGTGCCACTAAGATAGCTGGTCCTGGTACTTATATGTCACGGAATTTTACGATTCATGCTGCTAAGGATGGGGTAGTGACTTTCGTGAAGACTAAGAGAACGCATTTTTCGGGTAAATCTTTGCCAAGAATAAGAGTTGAAGTCCGTTAAAAAGTAACCCTTCGGGGTTATTTTTTTGTGCTATAATTGTTCTATGGCTAAAAAAAGACGTAAGTGGTTTTCTTTTCGAACTGCTATTTCGGTTTTGACCTTGATCCTGGTTGTTTATGTGGTTTATAAGAATTGGCCAGACATTATAGAAACTTTGCAACATTTACATGAGGCAAATGGTTTTGTGCTAATGCTACTAATACCAGAGCAACTATTTATGTATTTTGCTTGTGGTCAGATATTCTTTTCGTATTTACGTAATAAAAGAGACGTAAAAAAATTCTCCTCGAAGGAGGTGTTATTAATTTCGACTGAGCTTAATTTTGTGAATCATGCAGTACCGGCCGGTGGAATTGGGGGGTTGGCTTTCTTAACTTATCGACTAATGCCGTTTAAAGTATCGGCTGGACAAGCTAGTTTCTTGTATTTATTTCGTTATGCTATTACTACGGTAGTTAATTATCTGCAGGCGTTGATTGCAATATTAGTTTTGCTGGTTTTTGATTTAATACCAAGCGATGCGAAATGGATTATTCCGGTGTCGCTACTGATGAATATGGGTGTATTCTTCTTCCTGTGGTTCGTGATCTTTATTGCTAGTAGTGTGAAGCGAATTGAGAAGTTTTCTAGTGTTATTAATAAGTTTTTAGATTTTATTGCGAAAAGTGCTACATTTGGCCATAAGGATAAAGTTTTAAAGCATAAGAACATCGATGATTACTTCATGGATATTCATCAAAGTGTAATGATTGCGAAGGCGAATAGAAGGTTTTTGAAAAAGCCAATACTGTGGGGACTAGTATATAGCTTTTGTGAGATTGCAACTTATTGGATTGTGGCGATTTCTCTTGGTAGACCAGAACTTTTGCCGTTTATTATGGTGGGTGAAGCAATCGGGTCAGTGTTTGACGGAATCGTGCCATATGGTTTGTATGAGCTAGGAATGGCCGGTGTGATGATTGCGCTGGGTGTGGATTTTCCAACCGCTACGATTATTACGGTAATGACTAGAGTGATAACGCTACTGTTTACGATTGCATCGGGGTCATATCCTTACTATGAGGCAATAAGGGGAAAAGAAGATGAATAGTTTCTCGCCGACTGAGTTCATTGCGGTAGTGAATCAGACTTTAGAATATGCCTATTCTCCAGTAATGATAACGGGCGAAGTGGCGAGCTATAAAGTGAATCAAGGGAAGTGGGTATTTTTCGATATAAAGGACGAGGAATCGTCGATACCTTGTTTCATGTCATTATGGAGTCTTAGAGTACCAATAGAAGATGGTATGAAAGTGGTGGTGAGCGGTGTGCCGAAGGTGACGAAGTGGGGTAAGTTTTCTTTCACAGTAAGTAGTATTAAGCCGGTAGGTGAGGGATCCATTAAGAAAGCGTTTGAGTTATTGAAGAAAAAACTAGCTGCAGAAGGTTTATTTGACGAGTCGCGTAAGCGGGCGGTGCCTACCGATTTGACTCGTCTTGGAGTGATTTCTTCGACGGCAGCGGCGGGGTATACGGATTTTATCAAAATTATTAATGCGAGATGGGGCGGCATGAAGGTGATTGTAGCGCATACTCAAGTACAAGGTATGGATGCTCCGGATCAGATAATTCGGGCGTTAAAGTATTTCAATGAACGGGGCAATGTGCAAATGATTGCGATTTTAAGGGGTGGTGGTTCGGCTGACGATTTGTCATGCTTTAACGACGAGAAATTGGCGAGAGAGATTGCTGCTTCGAAGATTCCCGTGATTACTGGTATTGGCCACGAGAGAGATGAATCGTTGGCGGATTTGGTGGCCGACGTGAGGGCTTCGACACCGTCGAATGCGGCTGAAATTCTAACTCGCGATAAAAGCGAAGAAAAAGTGAAGTTAGCGAAAGTAATGAACCGGACTTATCAGGTCGTTTTGCAGGCGATTGGGCGAGCTAGTGACGAGAACCGAAGCAGCGTGAAGAGAATTGCCAGTGGTATTAATATGAAATACATTGAGCCAATGCTTACTGCGAACTCGGATAAGCTTAGTAAATGCTTAAAGGCAATACAAGAATCATTTGCCAATATAAATAATAATTTGCAGCAGAAGATGAAAATTCTCGAAGTGGTGAATCCCGAGAAGGTGTTAAGCCAGGGTTATGCTATTTTGTCTGGTAAGATTTCTCCGGGAGAGGTACTAAAAATAACCACCATGAAACAGGAAATCAATGCAACAATTAATAACATAAAGGAGAGATGACTATGGAAAAAGATGATTTATCTTTGAATCAGAAGATTGAGAAGCTAGATAATGAAGTAGAATGGTTTTATTCGGATAGTTTTAAACTTGACGAAGCCGTAGAAAAATACAAGCAGGCGATTGAGCTGGCGAAAGGCATCGAGAAAGATTTGAGTGAATTAAAAAACGAGATAGAAGTTCTGACGGAAGATTTCAGTAAATAGTAACTACTTATGGTATAATAAGGGTATGGATAATAAGCAGTCATCACAAACACAATCTACACCGGAGAATATGACGGCGCAGCAGGCGCAGTTGGCTCGGCGGGTGCAGCAAATGCAAACAAATCAAGCAAAGTTAAAGCATAAGAATAACTCAGGCTTAACAAAAACGTTAGTTATTATTGTTCTTGCGCTAGTCGCGGTTGCTTTTGCTGGGCTGTTTTTGTGGATGTTTACTGAGTACAATACTTTAAAGACTGATTATGATGCGGATGTTGCGGCTGAGGTCGCTAAGGCGAAGGATGAGCAGTCCATTGCTGATGCTTACAAATGTCAGGAAGAGAAAGATTTTCCTTATAAGGTTTTTGCCGGTCCGGTGGACTATGGTGAACTGAATTTCGAATATCCGAAAACATGGAGTGCATATATCGCAAAGGATGCAGCGAATGGTGGAGATTTTGAGGCATATCTTAATCCGGTACAGGTTGAGCCGATTTCTAATAGCGCCGTCAATGCTCTGAGGGTGAGGATAGTTAATAAGAGTTTCGATGATGTGGCGAAAGAATACCAGAGATATCTTGAGAATCGCAATAATCCTCTTAATGTTGAGTCGGTGACAGTGAATGGCACGACGGCGAATTTGTATTATGGTACGATACCGAGTACGGAGCTAAATGGCTACATTCTGATATTTAAGATACGTGATAAAACCGCATTCTTGCAAACTGATTCGGTGCTATTTAAAGACGATTTCGATAGGATAGTGCAATCAATTAAATTCAATTCTTAGTGTGTTATAATGGGGTCATGGAAAAGGAGGTCGATGGTATTTTGGTGGCGGCGCATGAACTTAAAGCGCCGCTGACCCTTCTAAGGCAGCTAGCTTTTTCACTAGGTGAGCTTGGAATGCAGGACGAGAGAACTCGTTCACAAATGATTAGTGTCTCGGAACGAGCGATGCGGCAGGTGAATGATTTGATTAAGATTCGGCGGCTAGAGGATGGATTATTCGAAATGGAGCCAGTGGCGGTGAGAGAAGTGTGCGATGCGGTGAGTCGGGAACTTGAATACTTGTTTAGATACAATAAGAGGGGTTTGGTTTTGAAATATTCTAATCGCGCTAGGCTAGTGACGGCAAATAGGGAATTATTATATAGTGTAGTGTATAACTTTCTATTAAATGCAATGCATTATTCTAGTGACAAGACGAGGGCGGAACTGTTAGTGAAGGATTCTAAAGATAAGGTGAAGATAATCGTGCGTGATTATGGCCCAATGTTGCCTATTAATGTCTGGAAGGAAATGAAGCAAGGGTGGATTAAGGAGCCTTTATCGGTTGCAATGCGCCCTGGTTCTTCGGGCTTAGGACTTTATATCGCTTCGAGTTTCGCCAGATTTATGCGGGCCAATGTGGGTGCCATTCGGCATCGAGATGGGACAAGCTTTTTCGTCGAGTTATCGATTTCTAAGCAAGCGAGTTTATTCTAAAATGATTTTTGTAATTGATGACGATGAAATAATGGCAGAGTGCTTGGTGAATATGGCCAGATGTGAAGCGAAGGTTTTTTCTAATGCTATAGATGCGATGGCGAAGATTGATGACGGCATAGTTCCTGATTTAATTTTCTTGGACATACTCCTGGATGGGCCGGATGGGTTTACTTTCTTAAACGAGTTGGTATCTTATTCGGATACTGCAAGAATCCCAATCGTAATCGTGTCGTCGTTAGATTTTACTGGGAGGGATTTATCTAATTATGGTGTAGTGGGATTCTTAAATAAAGAAAACATGGTGCCGGAGGATGTTTTGAATTATGTCGATAAGTACTGCAAATAAAGACATTCGGACTCACGGTTACGTGATTCGGCGTACCAACTATGGTGAAGCGGATAGGATTTTAAATATAATTACGCCATCCGGGAAGATGACCGTGATGGCGCGGGGGGTGAGGAAAGAAAAATCTAAACTTGCTGGCAGTGTGGAACTGTTTTCGTTGACTGATTTTGTGATTCATTTTGGAAAAGGTGACATGGGGGTATTAACTGGAGCTAGGATGCTTAACTATTATGGGAATATTTTAAAATCTTTTGACAGGATGGAGCTGGCTGGGCAAATTTTAAAAAAAATTAGCATTGCAGCTGACAGTTCGGACAATTCGGACTATTATAGTATAGTTGATCAGAGCTTGAGGGCGTTAAACGATGGAATGCGTATAAATATAATTGAAGGATGGTTCTGGCTTAATTTGATGAAAGCAATGGGAGAGGAGGCTAATTTATATAGAGACTCAAACGGTGAAAAATTATTAGAGCAGAGCCGTTATAATTATGATGTGGCGGAGGGTTGTTTTGCGATGAATCCGAATGGTTTATATGGTGCGGATGAAATAAAGTTTTTACGATTGTTGTCTTCTGCGGATTTAAGCGTGATAACTAGGGTAAAAAATGTTGACAAAGTTTTAGACAATGCAATGGGGCTGGTGCGAATCTTGGCTAAGAAATAAGCTAATGATATTGGGAAAAGAGTTTTTTACTGGGTGTTTGTGTTATAATATATAGTATAAAAAGGAGAATAAAATGGCAGATTTTAATAAAGTTTTGACTCCGGGAGAGCCGGAAAAAGGCGAGCTGAATGTCGTAATTGAAATCCCAACTGGATCAAATCATAAAATTGAGTGGGATCGGAAGCATGCTTGTTTCATGCTTGATAGAGTAGAACCGATGGCGTTTGCGAAGCCATGTAATTATGGTTTCATTCCGCAAACTCTGGACGAGGACGGTGATGAACTTGATGTGCTAATGATTACTGAGCAGCCACTTACGACTGGTATCTGGATGAAAGCTAAGATACTGGGCGTAATGAAATTCGTAGATGGCGGCGAGGTAGATGATAAGATTATTTGTGTCCCAGCAGATGATCGCAACAATGGCGATGCTTATAATAAGCTAGAGGATTTACCAGAACAAACTTTGAAGCAAATAGAATATCATTTTAATCATTATAAGGACTTAAAGAAGCCTGGTTCGACAGAAGTGAAATCGTTTGAAGGTATAGAATCTGCCAAGAAGGTGATTGCTGCTGCGATGGAACGATACGCGAAGAACAATTAATTAATTGTTTGGTTGTCTGAAAAAATATCTCCCCATGGGGGGAGATATTTTGTGGCTATGTTTTACTCTTTAAGAGTACTGATATTAGTCGTTAGTTTGCTCTTCAGCTTCAGTCTGATTCTTGAGGTCTCTTACAGTGATATCTTCATATTCGATTGGTTTAGCTGTAAGGATTACGTAGGGGCCATCTAGGTCAATAGCTTCATATATATTGCGGTCCAGCTCCTCAATTTGTTCGTAGGCCAACTTGGCGATTTTGTTGTTTTCGTATTCTTGATAGATTTTGAGTCCGTTTACACTATTATTGGCGGTTGTGTAAACGCGATGAATCTTAATTGGTGTGTATTCTTTGTCGGCTTCGGGGAAGATGTCTGAACCGGTGACTGTAATGACGTATTTATTATCGTTAGGTGTAAAGAATGACTGATCAATCCTGCCAGGGATGGTGTTATTATTGAATAGTACTATGAGTATAACAATAATTAGCGCTAGAACGGCAGCAATTAAACATCCTACGACGATTGGTTTATTCTTTTTTTGAGAATCAATCATAATTCTTCCTGTTGGTTCTATTTTAGCATGAGAACTATAATTCGGCAATAGGAACACGCTTTTGTTTTGTTGTGTCGCGATCTCTGACGGTTACGGTGTCGTCTTCTAAGGTCTGAAAATCAATAACAATGCATTCCGGTGTGCCAATTTCGTCTTGCTTGCGATAGCGCTTACCGATGTTGCCAGAATCGTCCCAAGTAACGTTACCGTATTTGGCGCGAAGTTTTTGGTAGACTTCTTTAGCTTTCTCTGCGAGCTCAGGCTTGTTCTTTAGTAATGGAGAAACACAACATCTATAGGGTGCGAGATTGATTGGCAATTTCAGGACGATACGTTTACTTCCATCGACTTCGTCTTCGGTATAGACGGATGAAAGGATGGCTAAGAATAAGCGCTCAACACCAATGGATGGCTCGATGACGTGTGGAACGAAAGATTCGTTGGTTTGTTTATCACGGTAGTCCATGGATTTACCGGATGCTTTAGCAATATTTGTTAGGTCAAAGTCAGTACGATAGGCAAGGCCCATTAATTCTTCTTCGCCATTTGGATAATCAAACATAAAATCGATAGTGCGCTTGCTGTAATGTGCACGATCTTCCGCGGGGACTTCTAGTTCGTGGATGCTTTCTTTTGGTAAATGCATTATGTTTTCAAGAAATTCGTGCTGAAGTTTGCGCATTTTCTCAAAATTCTCTTCCCAGTTGGCTGGATTTACGAAGTATTCAATTTCCATTTGAGAGCATTCGCGGTCGCGTAGAATAAAATCACGAGGGCTGATTTCGTTGCGGAAGGCCTTACCCTGCTGGGCGAGACCGAAGGGCAAATCTGGATAAATAGTATCTATGACATTTTTATAATTCGTGAAAATGCCCTGGGCGGTTTCCGGACGAAGATAAGCAATGTTCTGTTCGGCGATTTTTTGGTCATCGTCTGGAAGAACGGCGCCAACGTGAGTTAGAAACATCATGTTGAATTTACGGATTGGCCCCCAAGATTCTTTGCCACAGACTGGACATTTGGTATGGGTTGCGAGAAACTCTTCGGTGGTGACGGATTCGTTGATGCCGTCGGCGATTTTATCGGCACGAAAACGAGATTTACATTCTTTACATTCTACTAATGGATCGGCAAATGTCGCAGTGTGACCAGATGCTTCCCATGTCTTAGGGTTCATTAAGATGGCGGCATCGATGCCATAAATGTCTTCGCGATCTTCGACGAAGAATTTCCACCACTCGTCCATGATTTTTTTCTTTAACATAACGCCGAGTGGACCGAAGTCCCAAGTGCCAGCGAATCCGCCGTATACGTCGGAGCCGGGGAAAATAAAACCGCGGCGTTTACATAAGCTTACTATATCTTCTAATTTACTCATGATGTAATTATAACTCCGAATGTCGATTTTCTCAATTGCCCCAGAAATCTTCAGGATTGGAGATTACTTCGATATTGAGGTCGGTAACCTCGCCGGTCTGGAAGTTCTTGGATTGCAGAGATTTTGTCTTAACTTCTTTAGGGCCAATGACGATGCAGTTTTTGGCGATTTTTGAAGCATAGGTCATTTTGTCGCCAAGTTTCTTATTGGTTAGAACGATGGTGGTGCTGTGATTTTTGTCGCGGAGTTTATTTGCGACATTCATGGCTTCGTCGTTTTCTGATTCGGAAAGCGGAATTACGGCATAATCTAGGAGATCCTGTATTTCGGGATTAAGTAGATTCTCTTCGTTTAAAACATAAAATAAGCGTGTTAGGCCGATGGAGCCACCAACGCCGGGGAAGGATTGATCGGAGAAGTGTTTGGTGAGATTCTCATAACGCCCGCCGCCGGCGACGGAACCAATATTGGGATATTCGGGAAGGATGAACTCAAAGACGGTTCCGGTGTAGTAGTCGAGGCCGCGGATGATTTTCATGTCGGCTTCGATTTGGTCGCTCATCTCGATAGACTCTAGAAGATAGAGAACTTGATCAAGTTCTGTCACACCTTCTTTGTAAGTTGGGTTATCAATGTCAAGATTATTTAGCTCATCAATGATTGTGGAACGACTGCCGTGTAAATTTATGAAGGAGATGATAGTTGCGACTGTTTTTTTATCGAGGTCTAGCTCTTCAAGACTGAATTTGGTTTGCTCTGGGGTAACTTTCTCGGCGTGGTCGATGATATTCATGATTTCTTTGGCTTGGTTGCTAAGATTAAAGGATTCGAGCAAGCCGGCGATGATTTTACGGTTATTAATTCGTGCTAGCACTGGGGTACTAAGGTCGAAGTACTTGAAAGTGGCCAGAAGGGTAGCGATAATCTCAGCATCGTATCCGATTGATAATTCATTACGACCAATGATATCGATGTCGCATTGATAAAATTCACGGAAACGGCCTTTCTGGGCTCTTTCACCGCGGAAATTAACGCCGAGTTGAGAGACCTTAAATGGAAAGATTAGTTCACTTTCGTGTTCGATGACATAGCGTGCTAGTGGTACGGTGTGATCGAACCTAAGTGCCTGATCGGCGGATTCTATAGATTTGTCACCGGTCTTGATGAGCTTGTAGATTTGCTTCTCGGTGTCGCCACCGGCTTTAGCTAGGAGGATTTCGGTGCGCTCTATGAATGGGGTTTCGATTTCTTGAAAACCATATAAATGGTATGTATTTGCGATGTCGGTTTTAAGTTTATTAAAAACGGCTTGAGTCTCGGGAAGGAGTTCCTGAGTGCCGGAAACTTTAGATGTATTGATAGATTTCATACTTTTAATTATAACATATGTATGCTATAATAAGCGCACTGTGGCGCTGTAGCTCAGTTGGTAGAGCAGAGGCCTGAAGAGCCTTGTGTCACTGGTTCAAGTCCAGTCGGCGCCACCAAAATTTGTTGATAAAATCGCCTATCTTGGCGATTTTTCGCTTTCGCTCGTCGACAAGACGCGCTTCAAGCGAAGAAATCACCAATCTAAGCGATTCTATCTAACAAATTTGGGTTAACTCGGCATTTTAGCCGATTTTTTAGTAGCAAATTTCTGTTAAGTACCCTGCAAGTTATAGGGTGCTATTTTGTACCGATTATGCACGAAAAATGCGTCCGAAAACGCATTTTTACCCCTATAAATCCTAAGAAAATGACGTTTTTAGCGTTTTATCGTCTAGAACGGGGTATCAGATAAATCTGTTTCCATTTTGCATTTTTTTGTAACGCTTGTGCTATAATGGTAGTATGCGAGTGTGGAGAGGTAAGGTATTGTTATTGGTATCTGTTTTCTTCATGATTTTGATGGCTTGCACTGGCGCTAGTGTTTGGGCTGAGGATGAGACGATTAGTATTTCGATTTCTGATGATTCGGTGGTGATGAATTTGATGCAGGGAGAGTTTGGGGAAGAGTCGCAAATAATTACGGCATGGACTTCGAATGAAGTTGGGTATACGGTTGGGATGAGGACGACGGGAACGAGCAGCGCGCTTACAAATGTGGCAGATAATAGTTACACGATTCCGACGTTTACTTTACCTACTGGGACTGAGAGCATTCCGGTGGACGAGCTGGATGACGGATATGGTTATAGCATTGATGGAGGTGAGAATTATCTGCCGGTACCGGAGCCTTCGGCGGTGAAAACAACGACTTTGTTTAAGACAACTAGTGCTGGTCAGAATCAACATGAACTAACTTTTGGAGTTAATGTGCCGATGGACACTGCGGTGGGGACTTATACGAATACTTTTGTAATTGAAATTGTGTCGAATTTGGAGCCTTGCGCGATGGAAAGCATTTGCTATTTCGGGAATGGAGATGATGGTGATGGCGTGATGGAGGATCAAGAAGATGTGGTGTCTGGTAGCAGTGTAATGCTGAGTCCGAGTAATTTTTCGAAGCCTGGATATGGATTTGCTGGATGGAATACAGCTATGGACGGATCGGGAACGGATTATGGGCCGAGTCAGACGATTACGGTAGGGGATTTGTCGGAGGAAGGATTGCAATTATATGCTAAATGGGTGCAATCGGAAGGGGATTTGCAGGGTTGGAGAGGTTGTGAAACGATGAACGAGGGGGATGTGACGGCGCTCACAGATACGAGAGATGGTAATGCTTATGCGGTGGCAAAATACGCGGATGGGAAGTGCTGGATGATGGAGAATTTGAGGCTTGATTTGTCTAATCCGGATGTGACGATTAGTACTCAAAATACCAATAAGCCGAAAAGCGATTTTATTACTCTTGCAAATGCGCATCCGGTTTCGTCAGACAGTTTTTGTAATGGTGGCAATGCAGGGTGCGTAGATAGAGTGCTTTATAATACCAATAATATAAATCGAAATAAGCCTGCGTCCCCCATCAGGAATGATTCTAATAGTTCTTGGTACTCTTATGGAGTGTATTACAATTACTACACGGCAACGGCGGGGAATGGTGGGTATGAT
Source organism: Candidatus Saccharimonadota bacterium (assembly GCA_017510425.1). GTDB lineage: Bacteria > Patescibacteriota > Saccharimonadia > Saccharimonadales > Saccharimonadaceae > Nanosyncoccus. The sequence goes on along the minus strand of JAFWNJ010000008.1, from coordinate 9,100 downwards.
TTGACTACGAAGGGCGCACAGGTAAATGGTGATATTTGTCCGATGGGGTGGAGGATGCCTACAGGATACATCAAGTCCAATGATTTGGGTACGCTCGACGTAGCATATGGAGGTACGGGCGTAAAACAGGATACAGACGAAGATGGGCCTCTTGCTTCGGAACGGTGGCGAGCTTATCCGCTTAATTATATATATAGTGGCGAATATAGAGATGGGACTGGCTATAATAGAGGAAACTCAACTGGGATGAACTCTGCTAATAACTACGCCGCGATATCAACATACAACCTATGGATTAGGTCTGCTGGTGTAAACATGACTGCCAATAATACATCGAAGTTACGTGGCCAGACGGTGCGTTGCTTGGCTAGAGATACTATAACTATAGTAGGAAATGTTCATTATGATAGTAATGGCGGTACCGGTACGATGAATGATCAAACTGGAGTGGATTTCGCGACCGCTGTTGCTTCTAGCAACCAATTTACAAGAGCAAATTATAGATTTACGGGTTGGAATACGCGTTCGAATGGTTCTGGCGTAGCGGTGTCAGAGGGAGGCGCACTTGATACAGCAGCGACACAATCGCAACTTGTGGATGGCGACACATTAACGCTTTATGCAATGTGGCAACCGGTTTACCGTGTAGTGTATGCTGGAAATGGCGCGGATGCGGGTTCGATGGCGAGCGTGACACAAGAAGACGTGCCTAGTATCTTTAATTTGATAGCTTCGAATTATTCGAAGGATGGATACGGATTTGCGGGGTGGAGTGCTGATGCGAATGCTGGAACTAAACTGCTAAACCATGAGTCCGTGACGGTGTATGGGCCAAATCAAGTAGTGAAGCTAGACAATACATTTACTAGTAATGCGGATGCCAATAATCAGATTACGCTTTATGCGGTGTGGTTGCCGGCGGATACAACTGATACGATGCAGAGCTTTAGCAGTACTCGTTGCGCCACGATGAATACTGGTGAATACTTGGCACTCCGAGATGAACGAGACAATGATGTATATGCAGTGTCAAAACTAGCGGATGGACATTGTTGGATGACGGAGAATTTAAGACTGACGCCTTCGGCGGTGGCGTTTAGTACTACTAATACGAATAGTCCGACTGCTGATTTTATAACCGAGGCAGTGACGTCACAAGATTCTAATACGCTTTGTAATACTGATAGCTCGGCTTGTATCGACCAGGTATTGTTTAATGCGAATGATATTAATAGAGGTAGCAATTTGACGCCTTCGCCTAGTGACAACGGTACCATTTATTCTTGGTATAGTTATGGTGTGATGTATGGTTGGTATACAGCTACGGTGGGGAATGGTAATTACGATATGGCGAGTGGCAATGTGGCCGGGGATATCTGCCCAGCGGGATGGAGATTGCCGACTGGTGGTGGAAGTGGAGAATATGTGAGTTTGACGAATGCAGTGGGTGGAGCGAACAATATGGAGAAGAATAATAATTTGCTGGCATTTCCGAATAACTTTATCTATTCTGGTGATTATAATTATAATACTAGTGGTGGAAGAGGTACTTATGGTAGGTATTGGAGTGCGACGCCGAATGGTAAGGCGAAAGCATTCCGACTTGGAGTGGCGCAGTCTAACTGGGTGACGCCGGACGGGTCTTGGAACAAGTGGGATGCGTTTGCGGTGAGATGTGTGGTGAAATAGAAGGTAATTATGCAAAATACACAATACGATTAGAGTGTGGTATTTGGTATGATTATTCATTGAGATGCATAGGATTGGCCTAATCGCAAGTTTCTTCGACAGTAAAAGGTGTGTCTCACAACCTTTTCATCTTCGTTATAAGGGTAACTATTATTGTATGGTTAGTAGCCTTTGATTTGTTATAGTAATTATATGCTCTAAGCTAATGGTTCAAAACGCAGCGAACTGAATAACCTAATCCTCTATTGCTATTGACGACGAGAATATATTGATTCTCATAGGTCAGAATGATAGTATAAGGGCTAATGTCTCTAGTATAAATAGTTCCAATGGTGTTTTGCTCATTTGCCGAGGAATTTTGGAAGGAACCAGATAATGATAAGGATAAGGCATTGAGAACATCATTGGTTTTTACTGGATCAAATACTTGTGATGAGCCTGCAATAGTGGTTAAAATACCTTCAATATCTGTAGATGATGGTATCCTCCAGTTGGCTGGGCATAAGTCATAGATTGGATTGGGCTGATTACCAGACCCGGGATAACAGTAGGTACCCATCGTGGCGGCACAAATATTATAATAAACGCCGACTTTGCCATTGCTATCGCCATAGCTAGTAACCACAGTATCTTTGCTAACGTTATTGATATAAGGATACTCGTAGGCATTATTAGGGCTAATACTGTTCCAATCAGAAACTTTATTAACTATTGCTTCACTAGTCCAACCTGGGTTATTGTCGGTATTGCCGCCTCTTAACAGATTGGCAATCGCATCATCAGGTGCGTTTGTGTTATATTGGCTCAAATTGGCTGCAGTAATAGTGTCTGTAGGATCTAGAGCTAAGTTATCTAACATCCAGATATTGCCATCGACTAGCTTAGCAACATTGTATTGTTGACCATCGCGTGAATCGTATAATGAGTGTGGTATGCTTTCGGTCATAGAGGCTAGGATAGAGACTTTATTGGATGAATCAATATCTTGCATACATATGATATCGGAAATTGTAGTGCCTGATGGATTGCAATTCACTAATGGTTTTATAGGCGCCGTGGCATTATGCGGATGAACTAAAGTGTATTTGACTTGTCCAGTGTAAGTCCCAGCTGATTGAGTAGGGCTGATGTAGGCTTGGTAAGTAGTGGTAAGAGTGGAGCCTTCGGCGCTTGTACCAATGTCTGTGCCGGCTGTGCGTTTGGCGACTAAGGTGTAATCATCTGGGACTTCCTGGAAGCTGGTGTAGTCTGGGTCGCCTTGTTCTTTTTCGGTATCGTCTGTGCTGCCTGCAATGATGATAGGATAAGTTGGGGCTGGATTAGTAATGGTAGATAGTTTCATAGCCCACTGAGAATCATTGCCAGTGATTGCTGTACCGGTTTCTATGTCATAGGTACTGCCTAGAGTAGAATTAGTTAGTACATTCTTACCATCTTCATTGTCAGTATAGCCTATAGCATAGATAGCAAAACCATTATTATCATTACAAAATGCTTTCATAGTAGTTTCACCAATAGCAGAATTATATTGTCCATTGTTAATCTCTGCATTATGAGTATTCATTCCGGTACCAGATAGAGTACAGGAGACTGGGATAGTTATATTAATTTCGTCTACAACAGAAGTATCGTTATCGGCAGAAACCAAAGCTGAAGATAATACTAAACCTAAAATTAGAGTAGTGATGGTTAGACTACTTATTATATATAGTGAGCTTTTGTTTGTATGCTTCATTGTAATGTATGTCCTTATTTGCTTATGGTTATTATAACATGACATATAATGCAGTACAATACGAGATTTAATGAAAATATAATTAGCGTGATTATTTCTCAGGTTTGTCGGTGATGGTGATGCCGCCGAAGCCGCCGGCTGCGTCGATGTAGATGGTGTATTTGGATTTGTCGGAAGGGTTTTTGCGGTCATCGGAGAAGCCGCCGAAGATGAAGCCGGATTTTAATTTGATTTTGATGTCGCTGGGGACGATGATATCGATACCGCCGAAGAGAGCAAAGGCTTTGATGACGGTATCTTTTTCGAATTTGGCATGGCGAAGGTCCAACTTGACTCCGCCGAAGATGGCGGCAACGTTGGAGCCGTTAAAGACTTCGTCTTTGTAGATGCGATCAGTGCCGGAGAAGGCGGCGAATTGGGAGTCCATGGATTTGTCGTCTTTTGCAGCTTCGGCGACTTTCTTCGCGACTTCTTGGTCGTTTTTGCTATGGAAGAGGCTTCTTGCGATAATGGAAAGACCGATAGCGACAAGAAAGACAGCGAGGATGATTTTCCATGCGACATCGTAGGAGAAGATGTCTTGAGCTGCGAGGAGCAGAATGATGCCGACGGCGATGAAGCCGAGACTCATGATTTTGTCTTTGTCGGTGATGAGACTGACAATGCTGGGGATGATAATAAAGAGAGTCCACCAGCCATCGAAAAAGATGTCGAGGCTGAAGAGGCCAAGTGCGTTGCCGCCGAAAATAATACCTAGGGCTATAATAGCGATTCCCCAGATGATTGGTTTGATTTGTTTCATGTTTAATACTCCTTTGGTGTAATTATAACATAGAGTTACTGCCATAGCAGGGAATGGTAATTATGAAATGGCGAGCGGCAATGTGGCCGGGGATTTCTTCCCAGTAGGATGGAGATTGCCGACTGGTGGTGGAAGTGGGGATGATTGTTTACGTCAATTTTGCACGAAGAACGGGGCAAAAACTGCCGTTTTGCCCCTATAAAACTTCCTGTTAATACCCCATTAAATCTGGATGAAATCATTGGACTAGGTTATTATTGAGCCAGGATTGAATTTCTTGGAATGTTTTAATAATCTATAGTACGCTGTCTTCAACCGTTTTGCGTCAGCTTCTTTGCCGCCAAATGAAAAATTCTCACCATTATCGATCGATGCCATGTCGGCTTCTATATCTTCACGTTTGCGACGATTTCCGTTAGAATCATATTCCAATAATAAAACTGGATACTTAGCCAAAAAACCTGGGTACGCTCGAACCAAATCATCGCATAAATCAGAAATGATTTCTTCGGCTTTACCACTATATGTCTTTCTTTTAATTTTTAATGTTGTTTCATCAACTGTCAAGGTATATCCTCTACCTACTCCAATCCGACCTTCTTTGGCGCGTTGCTCTAAGATATCCCCGACCTTATATAATCGTTTTTGGGGGTCATTTTTATCTATAAACTTAGATTCGTAATGCGTACCACCTACCGGTAAGACTTTAGATAGAAAATCGTCTGCACTATCATTTGCTTCTCTCTCTATGAAGAAATCGTCGTGTGCATTAACATAGAAATAATTTCCGTTTTTAATCATTGGTAGACAAGCTAACACTACATTATCGCGAGCCGTTCTTAGTGCATCGTAAGAGATTTCTCCAGAATCTAAGCGTTGTTGTTGTACATCGTGCTGTAATTCATGCTCTACCGTATATGCAAAATTGATTATTTCGTCTACTTTCTCGTAACCGCCTAAAACCGTTTCTTGTTTTTCTCGAGGTTTTTGTTCTTCGCCCCTAGGGGTTGCCGTAAAATCTATGAAGGTTCCATTTTTAGGGCTATGGTATGCTCTAGTGCCGAACCCCCATTCCTTGCCCCTGTAATGATTGCCAGTCTGCGGATCATACCGATCATAAAAAATTCCAGAAGAATGGTCGTTGATTTTGCCCCATGATTCATAACGTAGGTATATATTTATCGGGGTTTTTATACCGTGTCTTTCTCCACGTTTTTGCGCATATTGTACCAGTTCATTATATTCCTCGCTCGGATTAAATGTCTCTTTGCCTAGTAAATTCCTGATAGTCTGTGCGCATTCTCGATCAAGTTTCTCTCCCTTAGCAAGCTCTGTCGCCCTTTCGCTATCAAAGGCAGGAATACTCCTTTGATATTTTTCACCCCACGGTTCCTCATCTGGTATATTAGCACTAGATTTTCTGTTAATGTCCTTTATTATTTCTGCCACTTAGTCGTCTCCATCGTTTTATACTCTTATTATAGCATATTCGTTATCTAGTTTCATTCGCAAATCTTCTCTATATAGTGTTAATGCCTGCCCAATTCGCCCACACCACCATTCATGTTAAAATGTCTGTTAATACCTTAAATGATTTAGTTTAATTTTTTCAAAGAAAAAAGAGCCCCGGCTCTACCCACACTGGTTGTGTGGAGGTCGGGGATTTGTGGGTGATGTGTCCTCTCGCGTTAATGATTTTTCTCGTACTCTTCGATTTCGCGATCGCCGAAGATGTTTACGCAGTAAATCATTATGGGGTGGTTAGCATTAGTAGTACCGTCTACGTACGACGAAACATAACCTCCGACAACCGCACGGACAACCGTTCGGCGGCCTTTGATCTTCTTGCTGTACCACTTAACTGGATAGCCAGACCCTTTCATTCTTTTCTCCCAATAACCCATCAGGGCAGGAAGCTTGCGATGAGGCCTTTGGGTTTGATGAAACCCTTCGCTTTCCAGTTGCTTTATGCAGTTTTCGAAACCAGCATAAACTTTTTCCCAACTGTCCATCTTTTTGTTCGAGATTGTAGGCGGACCAAAATGATATCTCATACCTACATATTCACACATCTGTACTACCTCCTTCTGGCGGGTTTACCGCCTGTTTTTTGAGTGGCTTTCGCGACTCATTTTGATTACCATATAGATAAGCAAAATGAGTCGCAAAATTTCCTCAAAGGAGAGTTTAATACATCTTCTTAAGGTTCTAGATGTTTCAGCAAACTTATACTGTTGTTATATCATATATGGTTATTTTTGTCAATATCTTCTATGCTTTACTTATAATCTGTTACGTAGACGAGAATAATTATTGTATGTCTAAAAATATTTTTGGCATTTATGAATTAATGTTTTGGCATTAAATTGAATGGTTTTTCAGTGCTTAAATCGCTTACTATCACCAAATTGCTATCAGGATACTTTCTGATTATTTCTTCAAGTGGCTTATATGATTCTGGATAGTCGAATTCGGTTTTCCCAAATGGTGCGAATGCCATTGCGTGTCCAGTAATAATTGTAGAATAATTATACTCGTTGATTTGCGAAAATCTCAGAATATGTTATAACTATCGGAGGTTTCTTGTGCATTTGCAAGAAGGAAAACATTATGGACATGGTTCAAGAAATGTTTGACGAAGAGCTTTATTATTCTTTGGAGACTTCATCGTATGTAAAGAAGGTGCTAAAGGAAATTCTACCTGTATTAAATAGACTGGAATTAGAAAAGCTTTACAAGAAGGCTCGAGAATATGCATGTAATTCTATTGTTGATCGTCTGAAGAGTTCCGAAGGCATGGTTGCTGGGAAGATTTACCATCTCGATTGCAGCAAGGACCATTTTTTATTCTGGCCCGAGTACGGACGAATTATAAGATGGACACAATCGAGGAGACGGTAAAGGAAACGGAATTTCTCAGTTTTTTATTTTAACCGAGAAGAATCTTTCACATTTTCCTGGTCGTGTTATTTATGGCTATCAGGGAATTAGCTCTTCGATGATTGGTTATATTTGCCATCACGATGCTGATACCTATGCCTATGCAAAGACTAGGTTGGAGCTATCGGAATTGCCGGAAGAATTGTTTGATTTGGACGATTTGTGTGCGAGCGCTTTGCAGGAAGAAACCTATTGCCAAATATCGATGAGGTCTAAGATGGTGCCACGTGACGGATCCGTAATAGAAACAGATGTTTTGTTTCCCTCTGTTGTAATAGCAATTAATGCACCAACTGAAGATGATTTGTTGGCTGCAATGCAGAGAGAACTGCCTGTTTTAGTATTACATCAGGGTCCTGGCACGATCATGGCTGTTTCTGATATGTTCTTTACGTCAGAACTTTCTAGTCCTATATATATAGCAGAGAGGCGCACTTATGTATGCCTCTATTCTCTAATTATGTTGTTTACTAGATTGACGTAATAATACTAAATATTCGAATTATATGGTATAATACTAACATCATTTGCATAAAGCATTGACGAGCGGGCGGTTAGCTCAGTTGGCTAGAGCGCGTCTTTGACGTAGACGAGGTCACAGGTTCGACTCCTGTATCGCCCACCATCATGGAACAAAATTCCGGATCTTCGCGCGAAAGCGCGTTTTTTATTGCCGAGCGAAGCTCGGAATAATGGCGAAAATGGGCTCGCGGTGCGGGGGTCGCGAGCCCATTTTCGCCTGCCCCTTGCCCGACTTCACAGCCTGCCAAGTGGATTTTCTTACCGCTTAAAATGAGGTTCGAGCCGAACATTTCAAGCGCGAGTTGCTTTTTCTGACTCGGATTGTCTTTTTCAACGATTTTACGGATAGAGCCAAGCGTTTCTAGCCATTTTCGCATTAGTTCGAGCCAAGCATTTTGCCCACTTTCTAATGATGCGAGTTTTTCTTTTAATGATTGCTTTTCTTTCACGATTTGCTCTTTTTTAGCAAGAAATGTTGCGCGATCAATATCTTGTTCTAGGTAACTATCTACAAGCCGATTCTGCTTAATATTAAGATTAGTTATTTGGTTCGATAGATTTTTGCGCAACATTTCTTGCGAGTTATTGCTGTCGTTAGCGTCTTTTTCTAATCTAGCGTTCAACCAATCCAACATATCATCAGTTGGCGCGAAACCAAGTAGGAATTCGTCTAATTCTCGGTTTAAGATTTCGGCGCGCACCGCTGGCTCGGCACAATTCACGAATCTATGCTTTTTAGTGCATCTATAATAAACATATTCTGGGTTGTTTCCGTTCTTGAAGTGTTTAATGTGTTTCTCTGCGGTAACCATCATTCCGCAAGGGCAATGGAACAAACCGCAGTAAGCAAATTGTTTCTTAATCTTCGGCACGGCGTGCCCGCGCTCATCCAAAATATGCTGAACTTTATCAAAGAGAGATTTCTCTATTATAGGTGGATGCGAGCCTTCGTGAATCTCCCCACCATAATAGAACAACCCAACATAGAAGGGGTTTGATAGAATCCACCGCACTTTGCTTGGATGGAAAGGCTTTTTATTACGGGTTATCGCTCCTTTTTCTTTTAAAAGGAAAGAAATCTCTCGGAGTGTATAGCGCCCACTGGAATAAGTTTCGTATATTTGTCTAATAACGCTCGCAAACTGTGGATCCGGCACAATTGTTTTAGTACGATAATCATTTAAGTAGCCAATAGGTGCCGGTCCGGGAAACTCGCCACGCCGAACTTTCTCTCGTAAGCCACGCTTTGTATTCTCGGACAAACTATCTACATAATACTTGCTTTGTCCGAAAGCCATGTTCAACATAAACTTACCTTGTGGCGTGGGCTCAAACCAAAAGGTTGGAAAAACTAATCTTGTAATGGCACCTGTATCTACTAAATAGACAATCTCGCCACCGTCCACCGAATT
>JAFWNJ010000020.1 GCA_017510425.1 Candidatus Saccharimonadota bacterium | reverse complement strand
TGTCTTTTATAATACCAAAAGGCCACATTTCAGCCATCGCGATCCTAATGATAAAACTATGCAAATTCCACCGCTCAAAGCCTATGTTTATATGTTAAAATTGAACCAGGAAAAGTCCAATATGTTATGGACGCATACAAATCCTTGACATTACGGAGTTACTCTGATAAACTCAAAACTAGTAGGGCACTAAAGATACTTCAGTGTATACAATAGGCCTTCGAATAGCCCTTCGGGGCTATTTTTTATCTTGACTTTTCACGGCGGGGGGTAGAATTAGTATAATGATTATGCTATTATGTATATATAAATTATAGAATACTCCGCTATCCTTCCGCAAACTGTGAATTATACAGCTCCGCATAGAACCCATTTAGTTTCAAGAGTTCCTCATGATTCCCCTGCTCCACTACGGCTCCATCTCGCATAACTAGAATCAAATCCGAGTTCCGGATTGTCGATAGCCTATGCGCAATCACGAAGGAGGTCCGACCGTGAGTTAGCTTCTCGAATGAGTCTTGGATTAACTGTTCCGTACGGGTATCTACATTCGAAGTTGCCTCGTCCAGTATCATCATCGGCGGATTGGCCACCATCGCTCGTGCGATCGTGATTAGCTGTTTCTCACCGGCCGAAATATTATCCGAGTCCTCACTAATCTCTGAATGATACGACTTCGGCAGCGCTTCAATAATATGGTTTACATTGGAGGCCTTCGCCGCTTTCTTGATGTCATCAAGCGTGGCGGTAACTCGCCCATACCGCAGATTCTCTTCCACGGTGCCGGAGAACAGCCAAGTGTCCTGTAGTACCATGCCAAACAATTGTCGCACATCCGCCCGTCGCATTTCCCTAGTCGGCACCCCATCGATGGAAATATATCCCGAGTCCGGCTCGTAGAACCTCATAAGTAGATTAATAATCGTAGTCTTCCCCGCTCCAGTCGGCCCCACAATCGCTACTTTCATTCCCGGTTCCACCTTTACCGAGAAATCGCGAATCACTGGTCGGCCAGGGATGTAGCTAAAATCAATATGGTGAAATTCCACCGCACCCTTCACGTCGCTAATCGCTTTAAATGGCTCTATGTCCGGCTGTTCCTCCGGTTCATTCAGGAAGTCAAAGATCCTCTCACTAGCGGCGAGTAGTGCCTGCAAAGTAGAGGTGGTCGAAGCAATTTCAGTGATCGGCCGATTAAATCTCGACACATACTGGATAAACGCCTGGATATTACCAATGGTAATCTGACCCTGCACGACGAATACCCCGCCAAGTGCACAAATTGCCACATAGCCAAGGTTGGTAAAAATATGAGTCACCGGGAATGAAAGCGACGAATATATCTGAGCACGTCGCGACACTACGGTCAGTTTCTCATTAATTTTGCCAAACTCTTCCATCGCCTTATCCTCGTGGGAGTTCGATTTAATTACGACCTGCCCAGAATAATCTTCTTCAATTTCGCTATTTAAAACACCCAGAGTCTTCTGCTGCTCGCGGAAATATTTCTGTGCGAAACGCATAATGCGCCCCACTACGAATACTGAGATCGGCACCACTACGAACGAAATTAAAGAAAGTGGCACCGAGATTGTCAGCATGATAATCATGACACCAATCAAAGTTGTCAGGCTCATCGAGATATCAGCAATCTCTTGCGACATGGAAGTGGTAAGCACGTCCACGTCGTTCGACATACGTGACAAAGTGTCTCCGTACTGGTGTTTGTCAAAATACGAAATCGGCAGTCGCGAAATTTTGTCCAGTATCTGTTCCCTGATGTCCTTAGTGTATTTTGCGGATACTATCGCCAGGATGTAGGCCTGACCATAGCCGAGTAGTGCCGAAGTGCAGAATAGCACAATCACCAGGATGGCCTTGCCACCTAAGGTCGGCCAGTCTAAATCTGGATAGGAGCTAACTGCTACTGTCGTCATATCGCCTAGAATCTTCGGGATAAACAGCCCCAGCACCGCCGAGCCGATAGTCAGAAGCACCGAAATCAGAATCGGGAAACGATATTTCTTAATTGATTTTAGAAAAACCTTAAACGAATCCAGCATTTTACGCGGGCTCTTGTTTGTTTTAGTGTCGCGCACCTCATTCATAGTCTCACTATCCTTCCTCGGCTCAGGACTTTTACGATTCACCTTAGGCATACTCCACCTCCCCAGAAGCCCTCTCGTAACCACCATCCGCAGTCTCAGCTGCCTTTTCCTTAGGCGATAACTCATGGTGTTTTGCGGCTAGTTTCAATTCGGCCACATATTCTTTATCCGAAAGTTGTGATTTGACAATTTCCTGGTAAACCTTACATTTATTTAAAAGCTCAAAATGATTGCCCTTACCAGCTATCTTTCCGTTATCCAGCACGACGATATTATCTGCATCCTTAATCGTGGAGACACGCTGCGCCACAATCAATACTACTGCATTGGCGGTAATCTCCTTTAGTGCTGCGCGTAGTCTCGCATCGGTCTTCATGTCTAGCGCCGAGAAAGCATCGTCGAAGACGTAAATATCCGGCTCCTTACAAATCGCTCGTGCGATGGATAGTCTCTGCTTTTGCCCGCCTGAAACATTTGTTCCACCCTGTGCGATGTGCGAATTATACTTATCCGGCAGCTTCTCAATAAAATTCTCCGCCTGTGCGATTCGTGCGGCCTTACGCATTGCTTCATCGGAAGCCTCGGGTGCGCCAAATTTAATATTAGAGCGCACAGTCCCAGCAAACAACATTCCCCTCTGCGGCACGAACCCAATTCGCGAAATCAAATCCTTTTTCTCATAATTTTGAATCGGCACTCCATTGATTAAAATCTCTCCGCTAGTCGGCTCGTAAAATCTCGGCACCAGATTAATCAGAGTAGATTTACCCGAGCCGGTCGAACCGATAAATGCCGTCGTCTGGCCAGCCAGAGCCTTAAACGAAATATTATCCAGCACCTTCTCTTCTGCTGCCGGGTAGGAGAAATCTACATTCTTAAACTCCACCGACGGGGTCTTTTCCGGCATGCCACTAGTCTTGTTCGGCCAGGTAATTTTCGAGGCCTTACTTAGCACCTCATTAATACGGTGTGCCGAGACGTTAGCGCGCGGCAACATCACGAATAGTAGCGACATCATGAGAAACGACATCATCACGTGTGTGACATATTCCGCAAAAGCCGTCATATTGCCAAGGTATGCGAAATCTTTAGACAGAAGCGAAATCCCAATCCATGAACAAAGCAGTGTAGTACCATTAAATATCACGCCAATTAACGGATTCTGCAGCTCCAGGATTTTATCAATATAAATTAATAACTTGGTGAGCTTATCATTAGTTTTAACAAATTTCTTTTTCTCCAGCTTCTCATTATTAAAAGCTCTAATCACCCTGAGGCCAGTCAAGTTCTCGCGAGTGAGCAAAGTAACTTTATCTACTAGGTTTTGGAAAATCTTAAACTTCGGTATTACGAGTGACATGATTAGTATCACAGAACCCAGAATCGCCGCCGCGCCAACCAAGATAATCCATGACATATCCGGTGCAGTCTGGATGGCCATAATAATCGAGATGATGCAGAAAAGTGGCGCTCTCACCAGCATAGATAACATCATGATAGTTACATTCTGCACCTGGGTAATATCGTTCGTCGTCCTAGTCAGTAGCGAGGCTGTGCTGAAATCTTTGACGTCGAGGATGTTAAAGTTGAGAATTTTGGTAAACACCGCCGTCCTAATATCGCGCGCATAATTAGTCCCCACACGCGCCGAGAAATAGCTCGACACTAATGCTGCTATCGCCGACAGCACCGCTAACCCTATCATCTGCAGGCCAATTTGCCAAATATAATCGGTATTACCAGGCACGATACCGTCATTTATAATGTGTGCCATTAGCGCCGGTAGTCTCAAGGTGGTCCACACCTGCAGCGTGGTTGCTGTAACTAGTATGATTACCTGCCACCAATAAGGCTTCAAGAACTTAAACAGTTTAAGCATATAGCTAATTATACCATATTATTCTTTTCGCGCTTCTTTTCCAGGTGCATGACATAGTAGATGATGGGCCCCATTATAATATATATATAGTACGAGAAGAATCGCCAGATCAGCATCGCCCAGAAAACATAGCCACTAGAAAGCGCCGAGAACACCACGAAGAAAGTCCCTTCCGCTGCGCCAGCATTACCCGGTGTCGGCACAAAATAGACCGCCGATGTTACTGCGACCGTAGTTACGAAACATGGCAAGAAATCAACCTGCCCGCCAAATGCAGTCAGCACGAAAAACGGAATCATGGCAATTAATGTATTAAATGTCACCGACATCAGTACGGTTTTTGCAAACAGCCCCTTTGTTTTTAGTATCTTCCGCACACACTTGGCGTATTCGTTGACTTCATATTCGACCTTCTTCCGAGTCTTATTTTCATTTTTAACTAAGCGAACTTTAGCCAAGAATTTAACTAAAAGTCCGATGATTTCCGTGGTGCCTTTCGGCAGAAACGTCGCAATCATGACGGTAACCGGCCAGAAAGCGAAAAACAACAAACCAAAGCAAGCTGTACCAATCAGGACAGCATTATTGATCGACAGGCTACCGAAGAGAAAACATAGCACCGCAATGATAATAAAACCAAGTTGCCCCGCAATCATACCAAATATCGGCACCGATGTAGAAACACCGGGTGGTAGATCGCTATTTTTTCGCATATAGTATATCTGGAAGGGCTGACCGCCAATCGCTGCTGGAGTAACGTTATCATAATACTTTCCAAGTAGCACAGTTCGCCGGGCGACCTTCCTAGCTTTTCTAAAGTTGAAATGCTCTTTATCGCCGGACATTTCCCACATCATCAAGACATATTTCCGAATCTCGACCGTAATTGCGACGATGAAGCAGAGCGCAGCCGGGATCAAGAACCACCAGTTAATCTTCACGTCCGAAAGTTTAGCCGCATTCTTAGAATTACCGAACTCAAACATAGCCGTAATTGCTATCACGGCCACGTTAATTAGCACGAAAAGCGCAATCAGAAGTGGCTTCTTTAATAGTTTCTTCGGTACGAGTTTTTTCTCATCAATATCAGGGGCCTGCTCGTCAGGATTGTTTGTTTTGGTCATAATGGATTAATCTTTAAGGGCTTTGATATTAGGATATTCTTCGATCAGTACTCTGATACATCCGGCAATCGGAATCGCAATGATGGCACCGAGCAGTCCGAACATATACATGCCAATCACGACCGCGCAGAGTATTACTACCGGCTGGAGGTTCAGTGCGCTACCTTGAATCTTCGGAGCGATTACATTATTCTCCACCTGAGCATATACTATATATATTACGGCAAAGATACCCGCCGCGAGTGGATTCGAAAAGAATAGTAATAGTGTAACAAGTGTTCCACCAATGAACTGGCCAAACATTGGGATGAGATAGAACAGCATTGTAATCATCCCCATTGGAATAGCCAAGCTGGAAGAGAAACCCAGGATTAGTGAGAGTACGAACACAATTACCATCGCTGCACAGCCGTCAATCACCGCAACTATAATCTGGCGCGATACATAGGTAGAAACCACGTTTGCCATTCTGGTGACGATTTTCTTAATCAGGTTAGTGGACTTCTGGTCCTCCTTTCTGGCCCCCATACTGCTCCAGATTACCTCCAGCATGCTCGGGCCTTCTAGTAGGAAGAGGAAGGTTAGCACAATCACGAGTACGATTTTCATTATTACATCGGCTACACCAGTTACGCTTGAGACGAGATTATTGCCGAGCAGCCCGAGTAGATTATCAGATAGCCCGGTCAGGGCATTGGTGATTTCACCTTGGAGATTACTGATACCGATGGAATTACCGAAATTATTAATTCCGTCCCAGCCACCAAATGACTTCTCGAAAGTGTCCGGGAAATGCTGCACGAATTTCGCCGTCTCGTTCACCACGACCGGACCGACAATGGCAATGATAGCACCAATCACTAAGACTACGATTAGATAGGCGAATACCGCCGACATGGTCTGGTGTTTCTTGTCCTTGCCAAAATGGTGGGTGAAGAAACTGTTTACCTTGCGAACTAGTGGCTTCAGGGCTAGAGCTAGGAAAATCGACACCCCGATGATAATCAGCCCAGTCAGTGCTTTATAAAGCACGAATATCAATGCGCCAATCCCGAGCGGCACCAGCCAGAATTTGATAAACGTCTTTAAATCGGTTTCAATTGTTTTAGACATAAACCTCCTACTTATAGAATAATTGTAGCATAAATGCTATAATATTGTAAAATAAATTTGTATGAAGTTATTAATGCACACCTGCTGCGCACCCTGCAGCGTATATTGTATAGACAGTTTACGTGCGGAGAACATCGAGCCGACCCTTTTTTGGTACAATCCCAATATCCACCCATATATTGAGTACAAGACTCGCCGCGATTGCTTGAAGGACTATGCCGCCAAGGTTGGCGCCAAGCTAATAATTGACGAAGAATACGGCCTGGATGAATTCTGCCGTAATGTCGTCTCCGACATCCCCAACCGTTGTGCAAACTATTGCTATCAGAAGCGCCTCACTGAGACCGTACGCTATGCTGCCAAGCACGGGTACGATGCATTTACTACTACACTGCTGGTCTCTCCGTATCAGAAACACGACGAGCTGAAAGCAATCTGCGAGAATCTAGCCGCCATGGCCGGAATTAAGTTTCTCTACCGTGATTTTCGCATCGGCTTCCGCGAGGGCCAGGCCAAGGCTCGCGAGCTAGGCCTATATATGCAGAAATACTGTGGCTGTATCTTTTCCGAAGAAGATCGCTACCGTAAACAAATCGACCGCGACAGAGCCGATTGCGATATCCGGTCTGAAAACAGCACTGTATAGCTACTGCGACACAGTATCGGTATATTCTTCTAGGTCTAAATTATCACTCACTATTTTAATACTTGTGACAGGCTGGCCCTGGTATAGCCTTGCAATAATCGCAAGTTCCATGTCGAAAAGTACTGGCTCGGTAATCTTAGTGTCGTGGACGAAGTCCTGCGAAGTGTAACAGATAGCTCCCTCAAGCCCAGGGGCTGGAGTAAGCAGAAGCACGGGTTCGGGCCGGTCAAAACTCACATTAGGATGATAATGGCGCACTTCCTTCACAGTAAATATGCCGGACTTTCCGAGCTGGTTAGACCCAGCAAACCCAATATTTAAGACCGGTGTATCATGAGGTAATGGGAGCAGCGAATCCAGTACATTACTAATGCCAGCGCCGGTCTGTATAACTACTCTCTCTCTCTCGATTGAGACTCGCCTAGGAATTTGTCCACCATTTCCTTTTCTTGATTCGTTGCGACAATAATACAAGTATTTTTCGGCATTACTTCTAAAGTATTTAAGAATGCCTTTTTAATTTCATTCGTTTTCATAATGGAATTATATCATATAACACATTGTTCCCCCTTCGTTGATCTCGACATAGATTAGCTCGGGGTTCTCTTTGATAAAATCATAGACATCAGAGCAAAGGGCAAACTACTCTCTGGGAGTATCATACTACAAAATGTGAGGTATGTATTTAACGGGCTAAGCAGCGGACTGATCTAGCATAGAATCGGTCAAGCGTACTAGGATAATAAAACCGTGTAGCTGAAAAATAAAAATCATAAGCATTGGGGCTGTCGGCAACCGAACTGGACCAATATCGTGCGCGATTCCCAGAGTTATTAAGCGAGCTAGTATAAATGGCGCCACCGCGGACAAAGAATAAAGGTGAAGCTTCTAAACCAGCCGAACTAAGCGAAGTATTACCAGAGTAACCAGCGTATAATTTAGCTAACCTAGTAAACTCATCCTTGGAGCCTTCAGTTTCATAAGCTGGACTAGCACTGGTGATGGTTGGTAATCTCCATCCAGCTGGACATATAGAATTCTGCGGATTATTGGCCGGGTTAGCGTAAGTAGAACTAGAGTAACTACTAGTATCGTTCATGGCTACTGCAGCGCTCCAGTTGTAATAATTGCCTACATGTCCATGAGTGCCATTATTACTAGTACCTGTACCAGTGAATGGTATACTCTTAAAGTAGGCGTTAGTATGGTTGGCATCATCATAGACTGTAGTTACGCCATTCTCAGTGACTTTGTTAGTGCTAGTAAGGTAGTTTATTGTATTAGATGTTAGTAATGTGGTTCCATCATAGCCAGCGTAGTACCAATCACCTGGGTCAGCAGAGTATTGTTGTGTATTCTGATCGCTCCAGCCAGTAAATGAGCCACTAGAGTTCGCGGTAATAGTCGCCTTATCAGGTGTCCAGCTTGTAGTAGCCGTATCAGTTCCCCAGCCAAGGTCTGTATCATCATGATAGAGTGTAGTGCTATTATGAGTAAGTGTAGGTGTACCGAGATCTAGGTCTAGATTCTGTGTCATCCAGCAGTGATTGTCGGCCAGTTTCGCAATCCAGTAAACTTTGTTGTCTCTTGTGTCTATAACTTGCAGCTGATCGTCTATTACTTCTACCGCAGCACAGATGGTGCTATCCATGTCCTGAAGTTTGTAATAACCATTTAGTTTAGTTTTATTAGCGGCTCTATAGGCTGCTTCTAGTGTTACAGGTTCTGGTTTTGCTACGGCGATGAAGTTAATTACGTTCTTATATTCTCCTCCAGCTTGAGTACTAGCCGCTCTAGCTCCAATTTTAAAGGTAACATAATCACTAGCTGCCGCACTATCAGTATCAATTAATTCAGTTACATTATTACTATCACTATATAGTGGTAATCCAGAGTAGGAAGACCAAGGGGCATTGGAAGCAGAAGTCTTAAATGCATATCCCCAAGTATTATCAGTCGCAAGTGTAGATTCGGAATCACCGTAGGCTAGGCTAGTAAAGATGGGATCACTACTACTACCACTATAATCATCTAGTATTAGGTTCCTGGTTTCATAATTAGTTTGTTGTCCTACTGTAGCATTTAGCGTATAGCCATAGGCAGTATTAGTAGATACCGTTACCGTAATCTCATTACTATCTGCCGCACTACCAGGAGCTAGGTTATTAATTATAAGGTCAGAAGACGATAATGATAAAGAAATAGTAGGATTAAAGGTAAAGCTAATATCTACATCCGAAGAGAAGGTGAGGGCGGAGGTGGAAGTAGCACCAACAAACCAAAATAAACTCATGACACCAAGTATATTTAATGAAGCTAATGCCTTTCGCATAATTTAATTATAACATATGTTTTAAAAAAACATTACAATTTTCTTGACTTCTTTGCACAGGGGAGGTAGAATTATAGTAATGGTTATGGTATATATAAAATGGTGATGAATCTAAAGTCAAAACAATCAGCCTTATTACTTCCCCTCTGCACTAGCATTATGGGCCTCATTACTTTTATCCTTAGTTCAACTGTAGTATATGCCAATACAGACATCACAGACAAGATGATTATCGGTGTCCCCATGTCCTGCACTTTGTCTGGTACCGGCATGGACTCACATACCGCTTCAATAGCCAATGGTCAATCTAACTCAGCTGTCGGTGAAACTACTCTTAAAGCCTTCTGTAATGATGATGCAGGTTTTGCTATCTATGCTATTGGTTATACTGATAATGAAGATGGTAAGAATGTACTAACTAGTACTACCCTTGGTTCCTCGCATGATATTATTACTGGCACAGCAACATCTGGAGATAGTTCCAAATGGGCTATGAAGCTATCTACCATCACCAGCCCCACTCCCACCTATCCTATTGCTATCCAGAACTCTTTTGATTCCTTCCATCAAGTCCCAGACGAATACACCCTAGTCGCTAAGCGCCTAGAAGGTACCGATAGTGGCACTAATGCTGAAGGCTCTACTTTAAAGACCACCTACCAAGTATACATCTCTTCCACTCAACCCACCGGAGCATATAGTGGTAAAGTAAAATACATTCTCGTCCATCCAAATAGCACTTCTACACCCAGGAGTACTATGCTAGATACTGGCGAAACAGTTGCCGTAAAAATGAAATCACTAGCTGCTGGTCAAACAGTGGCACGAAATACACTAACAAGTGAAATCAAAGCTATCAGAATGGCTGATGAGTTACCGGCAGACTTCGTACCATCAGAGGCTAACACCGTCTCTACCTCCACTTCTAGGCACCCCATCTACATCTTCTTTGATAATACTAACGATGCCGGCATTATGTACTTCTACACTGGTGGATATCAGGTTGTAATGAACCCAGATTCATCACACCTCTTCCGCTCCAATCTCGCCCTATCCGATATTTCCGGTCTTGCTGATTGGGATAGTTCTAATGTTACTACAATGTACGCCTTATTCGTGGACAGTGTTGTAGAATTAACGAATGTAGACGCATTGGCTAGATGGGATACATCTAGAGTAGAAGATATGACGGCAGCATTTGCGATAAATGGTAGTACTGCCGGTGCTGGATATCGTTCCAAACTAGCTGATATCTCTGGACTTATGAATTGGAATACATCTAGTCTCATAAATATGTTTATTATGTTTCAAAATGCATCTTCACTCACTTCTCTTCATGGCATGGAATATTGGGATGTGTCCAAAGTTGAAGATTTGCACCTCACATTTGCTTGTGGAAACAGCTGCATGATGACTTTATCAGATATTTCTGCTTTGTCTAATTGGAAGACGAGTAGTGTTACTACTATGCAAGCTATGTTTCAAAATAATGGCGCACTTACTGATCTATCTCCACTTGCTAATTGGGATACAAGTAGTGTTACAACCATGTACGGCATGTTCTTTGATGCTACTATACTAACTGATCTCACTCCACTTACTGAATGGGACGTGTCAAATGTGACGGATATGGGTAGTATGTTCCAAAACGTCAACATCGCTTCTTTCTTACCTCTAAGCAAATGGGATGTTGGAAAAGTACAAAACTTCAGCCGTACCTTTGATCAGACCAACAAATCTACCGTCACTACCCTTGCGGGGTTAGAAAAATGGAATGTAAGTAGCGCTACGAATATGAGTAGGATGTTTGCCGACTCAGTTTCCCTCACCGATGCTTCTGCCATTAATGGCTGGGATATTAGGGGCGTAGTATTAGGCACCGGTGCCGAAAGTACCAACGAAGGGTTTAACAGGATGTTCAACAAATCCCCGGTCCACCCCACCTTTACTCTTCTTCCAGGCACCTGGAACAGTAACGGTACCTTCATCCCCTCGACCTAGAGCAATAAACCAACGTCCGCCATTGCGTTTAACTCCGGAGTATAATGTTCGTCGCAATGGTTATGCATATGAAAAAGAAGAATGCTTTGATACTAGGAATACCACTTGCGACCACCATCGTTTCTGGTGTTATATACTTGATGGTGGTGACGCTCCCTTTGCGATCTCAGTTCGCTGCTTCGCTCGATAGCCTTTATCTAGTACATATATATAATATATAGCGAACACCTACGCTATATCTAGCGTGCAAAACGCCAAAAATTCGCCAAAACCACGCTATATCTAGCGTACCCGAACAAATACCGAACGAAATGGCTAAGAATCGCCAAATATGTTATAATACCAAAATATGTTAGTATCTGATTACAATTATGATTTACCAGAAGAAAGAATCGCAAAGTTCCCACCGAAGGAGCGTGGTTCGACCCGCCTCTTAGTGCTAGACCGAAAAACAGGTGCTACTAAAGATTCCTATTACAGAAATCTCGACCAGTTCCTAAACCCAGGCGATTTGCTTATCCTAAACGATACCAGGGTCATGCAATCACGCCTCTTCTGCACTCTCTCTGATGGCCGCCAGCGCGAACTCGTTGTGCTCGAAAAGCACGGCGACGAACCCCAGCGCGTAATGTACCGCGGCAAACTCCACGACGGCGACATGCTGAGGGTGACGGCAAGTGCTCAAAAATGGTCGGCTGAGGGATCTTTCGGAGGCTGCTGCCGAGAACGAAGGAGCGCTCGCCCCGTGAAGACGGGCGCGAGCGACTCCGTGCCCGAAGCCGACCATTTTGAGCATATTACCGTCAGCCACATCCTCGGCAACGGCATCGCCGAGGTGGAGTCGATTATTCCGCTTGCCGAGCTCGCCGAGAAATACGGCACCGTTCCCCTGCCTCCTTATCTCCACCGCGATGCGACTGCAGATGATAAGAAGCGCTACCAGACGGTCTGGGCCAAGCACATGGGCTCCGCCGCTGCTCCGACCGCCTCGCTCAACATGACCGAAGAGCTATTAGACCGCCTGAAACAGAAAGGTATTATTATCAAATACCTAACACTCCATGTTGGCCTCGGTACCTTTCTTCCTATGCGCACCGACAAAGTCGAAGACCACAAAATGCACTCCGAGTGGTTTTATATACCTGATGACACTGTGGAAGCCATTGATTCTGCCCAGAGAATCATTGCCGTCGGCACTACTGTTGCTCGTACTCTGGAATACTACGCTAAGACCGGCAAGACTTCAGGCGAGGACGACATTTTTATTTACCCAGGCTACAAATTCCAGCTGGTCGATGCGCTCCTTACTAATTTCCATGCTCCCAAATCCACCGTCCTCATGCTTGCCGCCGCCTTTGCCGGCTGGGATCATCTAAAGCCCGCCTACATGCATGCCGTCGAAGCAGGGTATAATTTCCTAAGCTACGGAGACTCAATGCTGATATGTTAAAATTCGACATCATCCATCGCGACGGGCTGGCCCGTACTGGCATAATCCATACACCACATGGTGACATTAAGACTCCGGCTTTTATCGGTGCTGCTACGCGCGCTACTGTAAAAGCGCTCACTATGAAGCAGATGAAAGAGCTTGACTCGCAAGCGATTCTGGCGAATACCTATCATCTGGTTCTCCGTCCGGGCACTGAGCTAATTGAAGAGGCTGGCGGTCTTGCGAAATTCTGCAGTTGGAATAAACCCACCTTTACGGATTCGGGCGGTTTTCAGATTTTCAGCCTGCCGGATGTCAAGATCACCGAAGATGGTGTCAAATTTAAATCCCACATCGATGGCCGCACGTTCGAGATGACTCCAGAGTCATCCATGCAAGCCCAATGGTCTATTGGCGCTGACATCCACATGGCCTTCGACCATCTCGCCAAATCCGAAAGCCACGAAGGCATGGAAGAGGCTATGCATCGTACTCACCGTTGGCTCGACCGCTGTATTAAAGAACACCAGCGCCTGGCAGAACCCCACCAGAGTATGCAATATTTGTATGCCGTAGTCCAGGGTGGTACCTTTAATGACCTGAGGGTTGAGTCGGCGAAGTATTGCGCGGCGCAGCCGGTCGATGGCTTCGGTATCGGCGGTGTCTTCACGGCGAAAGGTATGGACGAAATGCTAAAAACCGTCAACAAGATTCTTCCTGAAGACAAGCCCCGTCATCTTCTCGGCATGGGGCAAGAACCAATCGATCTCTTCATTGGTATAGAATACGGTTGCGATACTTTTGACTGTGTCGGCCCTACTCGCATGGCTCGCAATGGCTCCCTTTATACTAAAGACGGCCGCATTAATATCAAAAATGCTAAATACACTCACGATTTTACGCCACTCGAACTAGATTGCGACTGTGAATGTTGTAAAAATTACACTCGTGCCTATCTCCACCACTTATTCAAAACCGATGAGATCACTGCAAAGGTTCTGGCCAGCATTCATAATGAATACTTTGTCGTTCATCTTGTAGATATGATTCGCGAATCACTATTAGCTGATAAGTTCGAGGAATATAAAGAGGAATTCCTTTCTAAATATTACAATTGCTAAGTCCTTGACGATTATGTATATTGGTGTATCATATAATTAACACTAGCAGTATACCATTTAATGTGCTAGGTAAACCTTAACAGAAGAAAGGAATAATTATATATAATGAAAGTAAATACAATCGCTAACCATCATGAGGTTTCATTTTGTAACCATCATGATGTCTTATTTTTGCCCTTTCTTCTATTTACACTAACTAGTCTTACTATGATTTCTGGCTTAGTGTTAGCTTCTAGTATTGTCTCAGCCGATAATAATTCTACTGTAGATCAAATTAATATTACAGTCCCAGAATCCTGTACGATGTCCGGTACTGGAATGAACACTCATAATGCTAATATTAATAATGGTACCTATACACCAGACATTGGTACTACTACTATGCATGTATTCTGTAATGATAATGCAGGATTCGCTATCTATGCAGCAGGATATACAGGAGATGAAATAGGAGGAGAGAATAGTAATAAACTAGTCGGAACAAATGCTTCTTCTAATGCTACTATAGAATCCGGTATTGCTACATCGGCTGGTAATCCTGACATATCTAACTGGGCGATGAAACTAGCCATTACACAAGATTCTGGCGATACA
>JAFWNJ010000002.1 GCA_017510425.1 Candidatus Saccharimonadota bacterium | reverse complement strand
GGAGATAGCACATGAACAGTAAACACTGCCCACGCTGTAATTGTAGCACGAAAGTGGTAAAAATAGGCAAAACAAGCAGTGGACGACAGAGATATAAATGTAAGAATTGTAACAAGACATGGGTTTCAAATGCGCATTTACTGGTTTTAGCTAAACTTATCTGGGATGATTTTGTTTTTCGTAATATGAACTACGGAGAATTGGCCGATAAATACAAAATGAGCGAGAGGAGCATTCGTCGTAAAATGAACCTATATACTCCACCAGAAATCGTTCCAACTCCAGCAGATGTAATTGCTATGGATGTGACTTATTCTGGACGTTCCTGGGGCATTCTGACAGTTATAAACGCACATAATGGTAAAACCTTGTACTCCGAACCTACAAATGGATATGAATCAGTTTGGGATTACGAGAAGGCTATCAGAAAATTACATAGCTACGGGATCCATCCTAAGGTTGCAATCATTGACGGAAAGAAAGGGGTAATAAATATGTTAGAGAAATATGGTATTGAAGTTCAGTTTTGCCAGTTTCATCAACTAAAAATAATTACACAATGCCTAACTAGAAAACCAGTATTATTACCAAATAAAGAATTACGAAATATTGCATTATCGCTTGTTCATACTGATAGGGAGACCTTTATAGCAATGGTATATGGTTGGAAGCTACATAATGAAGTTTGGCTACAGGAGAAAAGCCATACAGAAGATGGTAAGTGGGAATACACTCATAGATTAACCAGACGAGCTATCAATAGTCTTATTACGAATTTACCCTACCTTTTTACACACCAGCAATATCCAGATCTAGATATACCGAATACTAACAACAAAATAGAGGGCCTACATAGTGAGTTAAAACGGCGTCTAAACAACCATCGTGGACTTAAAAAAGCCCAGAAAATTCAGTTCGCACGAATTTTCTTCTCTGGAAGAACAGAGGCGTAAATACACACAAAATGTCTATTAACCCAAAATACGTGCTATACTATACTCATGGACAACGTCAAAATCATCGCTATCGTCGGCATGTCCGGCAGTGGCAAATCAGTAGCAGTAGATTATTTAACGAATCAGGGCTATCCGAAGGTTTACTTCGGCGGCATGATCTATAAAGAAATGGAGAAGCGCGGCATCCCTCGTACCGAGGACGGTGAGTCGGAGAAGAAATTCCGCGAAGAGATTCGTGAGAAGGAGGGCAAGGATTGGGTGGTACGCCAAGTCATCGCCGAGACTAAGGACTTAATCAGTGCCGGTCAGAAGCGCATTGTCCTAGACGGCGTTTATTCCTGGACTGAGTATAAGACCTTAAAGCACGAGTTTCCGAAGTGTCTGACCTTTATCGCGATAGTAGTAGATAAGCACTTAAGATATGACCGTGTCGCCAAGCGCCCTGGTCGTGCTTTCGATGGCAGAGCCATTCGCGAGCGTGACCGCAGCGAGATTGAGAATCTGGAAAAAGGTGGCCCCATCGCTGCTGCCGATTACTATATTTTAAACAACGGCACCACTGAAGATTTGCAGGAGCAACTAAAAAACATAATTAAGGAGATTGGGTTTTGACGGGCATTAGTAATTTATCCAATGTAGCATACAAAAAGGGGAACTGGATGCGTTACACACTCTGGGCGCTCGCCGGAGTCTGTATCGGCATGCTAATCTATACATTTATCAATACGTTAAACAGCAATGTCTCGGCGGCAGTTCCGGAGGGTTATCGGTTCTCAGTCACTGATAATTACAGCGAGGGCAGCAAAATCAGAACCATCTACTATGTTTATGACGACAGGATTCTGGTGGAAGACGAAAGCATAAACGACAATACGGTGAACCGCAGCCTACTTGTTTATGATAACGTCAGTACCGTTGATTTGAAATACGATGCCGATACTCTTGAGCTATGCGAGCTAGGCTCCTGTCTGGAAAAACCCAAAATCCTGACCACCATCAAATCTCTAATTTCACGCAAAATCGGTCGTGAATACATAGGTTTATAACATGAAAAAGCTTGTTCTCATAGACGGTAAATCAGTTTTCTACCGTGGTTATTATGCAATGGGCGCCTTAAGCCTCACGGACGGCACTCCCACTGGTGGTGTTTATGGCTTCGCAGCCATCGCTATGGAAATCGTAAAGAAGCTAAACCCCACCAAAGTCGTAGTGGCCTGGGATTCAAAAACCTCCGTTAGTAAGCGTCGTGACATCTACTCGGATTATAAAGCCGGTCGTATTAAGCCTGGCGACGATTTTTATACTCAGATACCACTACTTGAGACCCTAGTCCAGGACCTTGGTTGGAATTTTGTCGAAATTGATAATTATGAGGCCGACGATATCATCGGTACTCTGAGTAGGCAAGCCGATGAAGTGGGCGATTATGAGACCTATATCATTTCTAGCGATCTCGATATGCTCCAAATCGTTGACGATAATACCCACATGTGGCGGATTTTGAAAGGCTTTACCAATATTGAACAAATCAACGTCCCAGAGTTAGAGGCAAAATACGGTATCAAGAAGTCGCAATTTTTAGATTTGAAAGCATTGAAGGGCGATTCGTCGGATAACATTCCGGGTGTCCCCGGCATTGGCGAGAAAACCGCCGCTAAATTGTTAAACGATTACGGAGATTTGGACGGTGTATATAATAATATAGATAGGATTACCGGCGCCCTTAGGACCAAGCTCGAATCCGGCAAAGATTCTGCCTACATGTCGCGCACTCTTGCTAAGATTATGTTCGATGCCCCCATCAAGCTTGAGGACTTGTCCGACTTCACCTTCGACCGCGACCGTGTCATCGCCGGCCTGAAAAAACTTGAATTCAACTCCCTAATCCGCAAGATCGAGAAGGATGCGGCATGGGCGGGTGACAGACCTGGAGGGGGCCCCCCACGGAGCCTTAGCGACGTGGGGGAGGAGAAGGTCTGGCAGGACCCGCCCAGACCACGAGATAACGTTGTCTTGAATTCGTCTTTATCAACCGACAGGATTATTGACTGGGACATTAAATCCCTCATGCATTCAGACCCGAAAATCGCTAAGGAGATTCTTCACGGTAAATCATTCTGGGATCTCGGCCAGGCTGCATTCTTGCTTAATCCGCTTGCAAGGGAAGAACCTCGCCTCGCCATTCCAGAAGAGGAGTTTACGGCCCAAGTCGCCCAATTTGATAGTTTCCCTAGACTATATAATATATATATCAATTTCGACCTGCCGCTCATCCCAATCCTTTATAAGATGGAAGAGAAGGGCATGCTAATCGACCGCAATTATTTCAAAACCCTCCGAGCCGAATATGAAGATGAAGTGGCGAAGCTTGAGAAGGAAATTCAGGCCACGGCTGGCACAGATTTTAATGTCAATTCGCCGATCCAATTATCTGAGGTATTATTTACGAAGCTGCAGCTGCCGACGAAGGGAATTAAAAAAACCACCCGCGGCTATTCCACCGGCGCCAAGGAGCTGGATAAGCTAAAAGAACTCCACCCAGTCATCCCGAAAATTATCGAATACCGTGAAGCCGCCAAGCTGCTGAACACCTATATTATCCCAATGCCGGATTTGGCGGACAGCCATGATCGTATTCACACTACTTTTACTCAGAACGTTACCGCTACCGGGCGCCTCAGTTCTAAGGACCCCAATCTTCAGAATATCCCTGTTCGGACTGACGAGGGCAAGCGTATCCGTCAGGGCTTTATCGCAGACAGAGGTAAGACACTGGTATCCGCAGATTATTCTCAGTTCGAGCTTCGCCTTGCGGCCACTCTGAGCGGTGACCAAGCTTTAATTGACGATTTTAATCACGGTATTGATATCCACACCAAGACCGCATCCGAGGCCTTCAAGGTCCCATTCGAGAATGTCACTAAGGATCAGCGCCGGGCTGCCAAGGTTATCAATTTTGGTATTCTCTATGGTATGAGTGTAAAAGGTCTAGCCGATGCCACCAAAATGCCAATCGCCGAAGCAAAGCAATTTATTGATAATTATTTCGAACTGCGTGCTCCAATCAAGCGTAAGCTAGAGGAGATACTAAAACAGGCCAGGGAAGAGGGCTTTGTTGAAACCTACTACGGTCGTCGTCGCCCTACTCCCGATGTCAAATCCAGCAATTTTGTCATTCGCCAAGCCGCCGAGCGTGCCGCCCAGAATATGCCAATTCAAGGCACCGAGGCCGATCTCATGAAGCGCGCCATGATTGCTGTCGACAAGGCCTTGCCAGAGGGCGCAGAGCTTGTCATGCAGGTTCACGATTCACTAATTGTCGAATGCGATGAGAGCCAGGCGAAGGAGGTCGCTGACATCCTCAAGCGCGAGATGGAATCCGTCGCTCCCGAATTAGACATTAAGCTCGCCGTCGAAGTCACCACCGGTCACAACTGGGGCGAATTGTAACCCATAAATAGTCTTTACATGTTTAGTACTATCAGATAGAATAAGTACGTGTAGCACGCACATACTTAAGGAATTCCATGCATAAAGAAATAGAAATATACAAAGTACACGAAGGCGAAATCGTCTTCCGGGTTGATGCCAACGAGGAAACGATTTGGACCACACAAGACCAACTCGCCAAGCTTTTTGGTGTAGACCGTACGGTAATCGGTCGCCACATTCGCAATATTTTTCGCGACGGTGAGTTAGAGGAGGATTCAGTATGTGCAAAAATTGCACATACTGCAACAGACGGCAAAACTTATCAGGTTAAAATGTATAATCTCGATGCCATCATCTCTGTCGGGTACCGTGTCAATTCTAAAAAAGCCACCGATTTCCGCATTTGGGCCACCAAGACCCTTCATCGTTACGTGGTGGATGGTGTCGCCATCAATGAGCGCAGATTGAAAGAGCTAGATTCTGACAAACTTCACGAAATCGAAGGCGCACTGGGTATTGTCAAGAGGCTTGTCGCTTCCTCCGAATTATCCGCCGATGAGGCTGGCGGTATTTTGGAAGTTATCACTAAATACAGCCCCAGTTTCAAGGCGCTTCAGGAATATGACGAAGGCTACATTTCCTTTGCCAAAGGTAGGAAAGCCACCAAAATGTTGAGCCTGGACGAAAGCCTAAAAATCATCAGCGAGCTTAAGTACTCAATCAAAGGAGATGAACTATTTGGTAAAACTCGTGGCAATGCCTTTGAATCGTCGCTAAGTGCCATTATTCAGACTTTTGATCAGAAAGACGTTTATCCGTCCATTTCTGAAAAAGCCGCTAACCTCCTATATCTAATCATTAAGGACCATCCGTTCTACGATGGCAATAAGCGCATTGGCTCTCTACTTTTTGTAATTTTCCTGACTATCAATGATTATCATCTCACTAAAAATGGTGAGACTAAGATTTCCGATCGTGCTTTGACCGCGCTCGCGCTTTTAATTGCTGAATCCAACCCCAAAGAAAAATCTCTTCTCATCGCTCTAATCTGTAAACTTCTCGAAAATTAAACCACAATTAGCTTATTAAAAACCATAGCCGTTTTCCGATAAAACGCTTATCCTTTTCATTTTGGTTCGTGGGGGTTGCTTTTTGAAGGGACTTGTTTTTCAATCGCCCACATAAAAGGAGATAATACATGCTAAAGAAAAAGCCTGTCATACATCTAGGTTCCCTCGCAAGAACCCACCATCTTCCCATCTGGCTAAGCGTGTTGACTATTACCGTAGCATCATGCATAGTCCTGCCGACAGAATCGCATGGCACCAATGCGGCCAGCTGTCCAGATTTGAAAATTATCTTTGCACGCGGTTCTGGAGCCACGCGTTATGATAATGCCGACTATCAGAGTTTCAAGGCATCCCTAGAATCTAAATTAGAGACCTCTACTTTGTCATATGAGTTTGATGATTTGGATTATCCAGCCGTGGGTGTGGGCATTGAAAACCTCTCAAACATCATCGGAGCCTATATAGGGGCAGGCGAATCCTATGCCTTTGGCGACAGTATCAAAGCGGGGGCAAAAGAACTAGCCAACATCGTAAATAATGGCGTTTGCAAAAATACGAAATATGTCCTTGGTGGCTATTCGCAGGGCGCCATCGTTTTACTAAAAGCACTAGAGCAGATTCAGCCCGAGAGAATAATCTATGCTGCAACTTTTGGTGACCCTAAAATCTACTTGCCAGAAGGAGAAGGACTACTACCGGCCGCATGCAGGGGGGATAATCTCTCAGAATACCGTATTTACGTTCCGGATTGTTACGCCCATACTGGGCTATTAGGAGCTAGAGACCCTTATGTTGCTGAAGGGTACTCTGGTAAGGTTGGCACTTGGTGTAATAAATTCGACATTTTTTGCAGTTCACATTACAGCATTTCGAGTCATGTCTCCTATGTGGCAGACGGACTATATGAAGATGCGGCCAAACTAATCTTCAGTAAGATTGCTGCAGCGTTTAATTTTAAAAACGCATATACTTCTCCGCATGATACGGCCTTCCTGATTGATTCCACCGGCTCAATGAGCGAGCATATCGACGAGTATAAAGCTGAAGCTTTGCGCCTAGCAGAGCAAACCTTGAACGCTGGCGGCCGAGTTGCTCTGTATGATTATCGTGACTTGATAGATTCATATACCCCAGTGGAACACTGCGGCTTTGAAACCTGCACCCTTGAACTTTTTGAAGAAGAGCTAGAAAATATCATCGCTGAAGGTGGCGATGATGAACCAGAATCACTCCTCTCGGCCAGCCTCCACGTCATGAGTAGTCAAAGCTGGCGGCTCGGCTCCACCAAATCCCTAGTGATTCTCACCGATGCCGGCTATCATTCGCCAGATCTTGACGGTACTACATTTTACGATGTGAAAACCCTCAGTAAAAAAATCGACCCCGTAAATTTCTACATTATTACTACCCCAGAGCATTACGGGGATTACGAATCTTTGGCTCAGGCCACCGATGGCGCTGTTATGACTTTAGCGGATGATTTAAGCATATTGACAGATACCATTATGGAGCGATACGATAGTCTGCCACGTGTAGAAGAAGATATGGACAATTCGCCCATCCCGTCACTTATAGTCGATTCTATGGAATTCTTATCTCCTAGTGAAACTCGGGTTAACTTTACTACCGATGCTCCGTCAACCATCGTATCACTAGACGATGTCATCCTTGGTATCACGAACGAAACCAGTATCACATTTAGCAATCTAGATTCTATCACTTATCATGAGGTCGTCCTAACTCCGTTATCCCAGGAGGCTCGTGGGGAATCTGTCGTCTTGAAATTACACGCAGGTAACTTTAATTTGGCTGATGGCTATGGTCAGAGTAACGGAATAGTCCCAGTCAATATCAACGAGGAGATTTCGCCAGTCCCCGAGCCCATCGTATCTCCGACCAAATCCACTACATTTTTAACCGAGAACACCACTCCATCCACTACTGAACAGCCAATCACAATTCCAAAAGCCCCCAACACTGGTCGCCGATGATGACTATTGTGCGTAGGCTAGGTTATGCTCCATAGCTTGCACTTCAAGTGCAGCCAGCCTCTCTGCATCGTTGACCGAAGAATTGACAGAATGTTTTACGCGGGCCTTCTCTTCAGCCTTCTTGGCATCGTTCCAACGGTCTAAAGTCCCTACTAGATACCCCGTAATTCTGCGTAGTCTCTCGAATTTGCCTTCTTCGAACCAGTCAGCATGCTCATCGAAATACTCTTTCATTGCCGCATCGCCCGCCTTAGCGCCAATCAGCTTCATGCCCACTTCAACCAAACACGATACGTGCATTGTCTCATACTGATCGTAGTCAGCTAGGACCGCCTTAGCATCTTTTTCCGAAACCTTAGCGTACTTAGACAAAGATTTCAAAAATCTCTTCATATCAAAATTTTCAATTTCATTTTGGTTGCGATAGATTATTTTCTTCATGGTTTTCCTTTCTTGTGTTGACGTTCCGATTTACTAATTTAGCGACTACCTATCAATCATATAGACTAGCTACACGAATTAGTATTTATCATTCCGGCACTTTTAATTGTTTATAAGCATTACCTGAAATCATTATAAACCCCACATTTAGTGGGAGTCAAGACCTTTTTCACACTAAATATGGAGTTTTCCACAATTTTATCTATTATGCTATAATGAAATCAATGCCAAGTTGGAACATTCATCTGGAAGCGGGGAATCGCCTTGCCGATTCTATGAAACTCTCCGGTCTTAAACGGAAGGAATTTTTATTGGGGTGCCTCTTACCAGACATTAATAATGGTTATATTAACAATGTAAAGATTAAAAAATACCACGAGGAGACCCATTACGCTTTCGACCAAAAATCATCCCTGAATTTCTATGCCGAGAACAAAGCCAGGATTGATCAAAAAGAGCCAATCTTCTTAGGGTATATTTTTCATCTGTACACTGATGGGTTTTTTAATTATGATTTTTATCGCACCATTAAAAGACACAAGCTAGGCGAAGGGCTCAGCCATGAGGAGAAGAGCGAAATCAAACATCACGATTTCTGGCTATACGACACTAAGTTCCATCATTACCTTGGTGTAAAAAACCCCGAATTAAAACACTTAGCCTCTTGCGCCAACAAAATCGCCGCTGTCGACATCACTCCCGATGACATTGTTGACGTAGAGCGCATCTTAAAAGATGAGAAATTCAGCTCTGTCATGAAGAACGCAAAATACATCTTTTACACCGAGAAGCGCCTAGACGAACTTATGGAAGATATGCTAGAGAGCTTCACGCACGACTACTTGGGAGGGAACTATGCCTGAGCTACCAGAGGTAGAAACCATTCGTCGCGGCCTGTCGAAATTTATCCTCCAGAAATCAATTACTAAAATCGAGGTCCTTTGCACCAAATCCTTTCAGGGTGACCAAACTCAGGTCGAGGAGCACAAGGTAACCTCACTAAAGCGCTTTGGCAAGGCGCTGATCATTGATCTAGATAATGGCATCTCGCTCATGATTCATTTGCGCATGACCGGGCAGCTGATTTATGATGGTAAAGAGCGCTATGCTGCAGGGCACCCTAGCGAGAACTTTGTAGCCAATCTGCCCAACAAGCAAACGCGCGTGATCATCGCCTTTAATGACGGAGTTCTTTATTTCAACGACCAGCGCAAATTTGGCTTTATCAAAGTCTTGCCTGCGAGCGAAATCTCAAGTGATCCCTTCATTCGTAAACTTGCTCCAGAACCTTGGCAGATGACGGTGGAAGAGCTATATTCCAGATTGCAGAAGCACCAGAAATCTTGTATCAAAGCGACCCTGCTTGACCAGACCATCATTTGCGGTCTCGGCAATATTTATGCCGACGAGGCTCTGTTTGCTGCCGGTATCCACCCCGAGCGCAAATCTGGTTCCATCACAGCAGAGGAAGCCAGAGCCATTCTAGAATCTGCGCGAAGAGTGATGGAAGAATCCATTAATTCGGGCGGTTCCACCATGGCCACCTATGTTAAGGCCGACGGGACCAAGGGCGACTATTTAGAAAAATTCGCCCAGGTGTTTCGTAAAGAAGGCCAGCCCTGTCCTAGATGTGGTCATAAAATCATTAAAATTCGAGTTGCCGGTCGCGGCACCCACGTGTGCCCCCACTGTCAATTAAAGGATTCACATGCTTAAGATTTTTACTGGCGACGATCGCATTCGGGCTAAGGCCGAGATTGTCAAGCTACTTGGCCCAGATTACGAAGTTATTGAGGGGGCCACTCTTGAACCGAGCGACCTGCCCAGTATTTTTAAGGGTAACACTTTATTTGCTAGCACTCGCAATATCCTCATCCGCGATCTCAGCGAAAACAAACCCGCATTCGAAAAACTCCCAGATTATACCGACACCCCACATAACATCATTATCCTGGAGTTAAAGCTAGACAAGCGCTCCGCCGCCTATAAAGCCATCAAGGGTAAAATCGAAATCAAAGAATTCACCATGCCGAAGAATCCGAATCTCAGGCTCGTTTTTGACATTTACAAAATCGCAAAGACTAACGGCGAGAAAGCTGTGCAGACCTTGTCAGGCCTAAAATCCGAAGAAGACCCGATTATGTTCTTTGGCCTCATTGTCTCGCAGGCCATTAAAGACTATCAGGCGCACCAGGGAATCAAAGAAAAGCGAGTTCTGAAGGAACTAGCTAAAGTCGACCTTCAAATGAAATCTACCCAGCTCGACCCGTGGCTGCTCGTCGAATCATTCCTGCTTCGTCTTAACAGCATTATTAATGGTTAATTGCCTGAATCGTTACTAATTCCGACAAAAAAATAAGCCCGAAGGCTTATTGATTATTTCTGTTTGCTGGCTTTCAGTATGGCATGAAGCTTAGCTTTGCGGCGGCTCACGGTGTTCTTCTTAAGGAGATCCTTCTTCACTGCCTTGTCATATTCAGACTGTACTTTCGCTAGATTCTTAGCCGTGGGCTTGTCCTTGAAAGCTTTTACGGCAGCCTTAATATCCTTCTTAATCTCAGCATTGTGAGCAGTGCGCTTGTCAGCTTGTCTTGCAGCCTTCTTGGCGGATTTAATAATCGGCATTTAACTTCCTATTTAGATTAAAAATTAATATCTTGTCCACATTATACATCATTTCCCCTAAAAAGTAAAGTAGAATCAATATCACCAACTTAAGCATACTTTAAGCCCAACAGACAAAGTACTTTCAGGAACATGAAGACTTGGCCTGAGCGGCCCGGAGCGTGTCCTGAAAGTACTTTGTTGTTGGGCATGCTTAAGTTGATGATATTGAAATAGAATTATGTTGCGAATTTTATCAGCTTATGCTAACATATAAACATGGAAAGGTATAACTATGCCAGAAGATAACACATACACCACATCTACACCGCCAGCCAGTAGGCCTGATGACGTCATGCCACCAGTTGTTGATCCGGATGCGCCGATATCGGATGCTTCAGTTTCGGATACGACACAAGCCCCAATCCCGCCAGTTGATATACCTATGTCCTCGTCTACTCCTACTGATGTGCCTATCCAGGCCACGCCTCCAGTCCAGCCAGTAGTAGATGATTCTATGCCTCAGCCTGCAGCGCCAGTATTTAATGATCAAGATTTGACTGCTCCGATTTCGGATGGACCAATCCCTGAGATTTATTCAGAGGTAGCTAGGAAGATTAGCGAGTCTCACAATGTTTTGATCGCCCTATCGAGCGACCCATCGGTTGACGAGATGGCTGCCGCAATTGGTCTCTCACTGTATTTGGATCGTCTGGGCAAAAGAGCCACAGCTATTTATTCCGGCACCACTCCCAATGCTCTCGAATTCCTAAAGCCCGAGGAGACTTTCGAACCCACGGCCGATGCTTTGCAAGATTTCGTGATTGCCCTCAATAAGGAAAAAGCCGACCATCTTCGTTACAAATTGGACGGGGACTATGTGAAGATTTATATTACTCCGTATAGTGCGAAGATTTCTCAGGATGATCTAGAATTCTCGTATGGCGATTTCAATGTTGACCTAGTCCTAGCCCTAGATGTTGCCAACGGCATTGATCTCGACTCTGCTCTTCGCGAGCACGGACGAATCATGCACGATGCTATTATTATTAATATTACTACTGGTAATCCAGGTAAATTCGGTGAGATTGAATGGAGCGACAAGAGAGCCAGCTCAGTCTCTGAAATGATTGCCAAGCTACTTTATTCCGTGAAGAGCGACATTGAGATTGGCAAGGAAGAAGCTACGGCATTCTTGACCGGTATCGTCGCAGCGACTAATCGCTTCTCTAATGCTCAGACTACTCCGGAGACTATGCAGCTCTCATCTCGTCTCATGCGTTCTGGCGCTAACCAGCAGTTAATTTCCAAGAACATCACGCCAGATGTTGATAACGAACTCTATTCCTTAATCGGTAGCGGTTCGCTCAGCGAGGCCACTGAGATTAAAGACAATGATCCTACCAAGTTAGACATCAAGCATGGTAATGAAAAGGGCGTAGACGAGACCAAAGAAGTTAGTGGCGAAGTCACCGAGAAGGAATCTACTTTGCTTGAGGATCTCAAAGCTGCAGAAGCCAGCCTAGCTCAAGCCGGTACCGAGACCACGCCTGATTTATCCAATCGTCCAGTCAAGATCGATAGTGCCGACTCTATGTCACCAGAAGATTTCACAGCCAAGCAAGATGAGCTACTCTCAGAACCCATTGAAGAACCTACCACATCGTCAGAACCATCCTCTCCGGCAGAGCCACTCGCCTCAGTCAGCATGCCTACTGTAGATGAGTCTTCTTTGCCGACCGAGTCTACCTCCACCCCGGAAGTAGAGCCTTCCGATAGTGACATTGATACAAGTGTTAAAACCGAAAAAGTTATCACTCCTTCTGCCGATTTTGGCACCACCATGTCGCCAGAAGACACCGAGAAATACGGTAAAATGCTTGAAGATGCCATCAATGAATCCGGCATTTCAGGTAACACTGATTCCATAGAATCTAATCCAGCTACCATCAATACCCCGATGGCAGCTTCCGCCCCAGAGATTAACGGTGTTCCTGATATTAATTACATGCCACTGCCTGAGGACGAGGTTCTTCCGCCGCCACCAACCCCGCCGATTGAGCCAATCCTCCCAATTGTGGAGTCAACCCCTTCGATTGAACCATCCCTCCCAACTGTAGAACCGACCTCACCGATTGAGCCGTCTCTTCCGGTCGAGGAGCCGACCACAGAGCCGCTAGGCTCTCAGCCTGCCATGCAGGACCAGGTTTATCATCCTCAAGTCTCCGACCCTAGCGCCTTCAAGATCCCTGGCATGTAGATAATCGCTTTATTACGTAAATAGCTTCTCTGCAGCTCTTGCGCTCGCATTGGAAATGCGCTATAATAGTGCACATAGTGGATTCGTAGCTCAGTTGGTTAGAGCGCTGCCCTGTCACGGCAGAGGTCGCGAGTTCGAGTCTCGTCGGATCCGCCAGGAAAATAAAATAAGACCCTTTGGGTCTTAATTTATTTTCCTAACGAATCAGACGAGTCACGAACGAAGTTCGCCCGGACAACGCAGCGAGTAAATATCGGAAACTTGTTTCCGATACTTCGAGCAAGGCAGTCCGGTGTCCTTTTGCTTTAGCAAAAGGACTGACTCGTCATTGCCCCCTCTTGCCACCCCTCCCCATCTGTGCTATAATAATACTCAGTATGGCTATTAAAGTAACAAGAAAAGATCAGGGTGAAGCCAATGAGAACATCATTCGTCGCTTCAACCGCAAAGTCCTTCAGAGTGGCATGATGCCCCTTAAGAAGTCGCAAATGCGCTTCGCCAAGCCTATGTCGAAACGTGAGCGCCGCATTAAGGCCATCATTCGCGAAGCCCGCAAGGCCGAGAAGACCGAACGCATTAAGTTAGGACTTAAGTAAGAATCTCCCCCACACATAGGGGAGATTTTTGTGCTATAATTTAGAAAAGGAGACAACATGATTATATTATTTGGTTTAGCAGGTTCTGGCAAAGGCACGCAGGGCAAAGCCTTGTCCGAGATATTCGGCTGGCGCACCCTTTCCGTGGGGCAAGTCATTCGCGAGACGGGCGAGTACGATGACATTGTCAATCGTGGCGAACTGATTCCAGATGAGGACGTGATTAAGCTAATGAATAAGCAAATTGAGAAGGCCGAGAAGGAGGGCTTCGACGTTATTTTGGACGGCTATCCACGTGACAAATCTCAAGCAGAATACATTTCGGAACACATGGCGGATAAAATTGACGGCGCCATCATTCTCGAAGTGCCAAAAGAGGAACTCTACGAGCGCTTGAGGCTTCGCTCTGAATTCGAAGGTCGCGAGGATGATAAGGAGAAGGAGTCCATCGATCGCCGTTTTGCGATTTTTGATGAGAACATTGGCTCCATCCTGCCAATACTTGAGGCTAAGAACATACCAGTAAGGCGTGTAGATGGTGTCGGCACCGTCGAAGAAGTCACCGCTCGCCTTGTTGCCGTGGTCAAGGAGATAAATCCTAGCGCCACCGAGCAGGCTCAGGATGTCAACGGCGAGGAAATCGAGAAGAGTTATGGCGAATAAGCAGGGAATTATCAATCTCGACACCGCATCGAGAGCTGATGTTGAGCGCAAAATT
Source organism: Candidatus Saccharimonadota bacterium (assembly GCA_017510425.1). Classification (GTDB taxonomy): domain Bacteria; phylum Patescibacteriota; class Saccharimonadia; order Saccharimonadales; family Saccharimonadaceae; genus Nanosyncoccus. The sequence continues at coordinate 55,564 of JAFWNJ010000002.1, read as the reverse complement.
TCCGCCATGCGTGCAGGCGGCAAAATCCTAGGTAACCTCCTGAGAGATCTGAAAGCCTATGTTAAGCCAGGCATGACCGGTAAGCAGATTGATGCTTGGGTTCGCGCTGAAATTGTGAAGCGTGGTGCCGGAGTGGCCTATGATATGCTCGAGGAAGAATTTCCCGGCGCTATCTGTATCTCGGTTAATGATGCTCTCGTTCACGGCGCCCCCACCGACGAGCCACTGGAGGAAGGCGACAAAGTCTCTTTCGATTTAGACATATATTATCAGGGTTATTTTACCGATTCAGCTTTTACCATGGTCGTCGGGCAGAAAGCTAGCCCTGCCGTGAAGAAGATGATTTCGGTCACCGAATCCTCCATGTGGGAGGGAATCGCTCAGGTAAAACCCGGTGCCCACATTGGCGATATCGGTCACGCCGTCGAACAGGTTCTAAGGAAAGGCCATCTCGGTGTCATTGAGAATTACATCGGTCACGGTATCGGTAAATCCATGCACGAATTTCCTGAAGTGCCAAATTACGGCAAGAAAGGCCACGGCTACGTCCTAGTTGAAGGCGACACAATTTGTATTGAGCCGATGTCCTGCCTTGGTAAGCCAGCTAATTACATCGATAAAGACAGCAACTGGACCGTCCGCATGAAGGATGGCTCTATCGGCTGTCACTGCGAGCACACCATTCTTGTCACCCATGACGGCTACGAAGTCCTAACCCAGCCAGACTAGGAGAGTGGCGTATTTGGGGGTAAGAAAATATAGCAGGACCCGCCCGAGTGTGTTATAATGAGCTTATGGATGACAATAAACGTTTTGTTACAGGCCTAGACGTCGGTACTGAGAACGTCCGCGCCGTGATTGCTACAGTTAATAAGAATGGCGAGATTGCCATCGTGGGTTATAACGAGGGTAAATCTGCCGGCATGCGTAAGGGAGTCCCGGCCAATCTAGCTGGTCCGGCTGGTGCGATTGACCGTATGCTTGGCGATGCTGAGCGCATGGGTGGTTATGATGTGCGTAGTGCTTATGTTTCTATCAATGGTTCCACCGTGATTTCTACTCACACCGAGGGCATGATTGCCGTCGGCACCGTGGAGCACGAGATTAATGACGAGGACCTAGATCGTGTCGAAGGCGTTGCTGTTTCTGGTCGCATTCCAGCCAATCGTGATGTACTAGATGTTGTCCCTCTGGAATATGCTTTAGATGGCCAAGGTGGCATCAAGGATCCCCTCGGCATGTCCGGCGCTCGTCTCGAAATCCGCGCTAATGTTATTTCTGCTTTGACGCCAAATTGTGAGAACCTGAAAAAGACCACCGCCGCTGCCGATGTTCAGGCCATGAGGCTAATCCCCAGCCCTGTCGCCGCTGCTCGTGCCGTCCTCACCGAGAGGCAGAAGGAGAACGGTGTTGCCGTAGTTGATTTCGGCGCCGCTACTACTTCCATTGCCATTTACGAGGAAGGCGACCTGCAATATGTTGGTGTGATCCCGATTGGTTCCAATAATATTACCAATGATCTTGCCATCGTTCTTGCTATCGACCCAGAGTTAGCCGAGGAAATCAAAACCCGTTTCATCACCGGTGATTTTAGTACCGAGAAATCCCTCGCCATCAAGGTAGGGAAGAACCCAGAACGCACCTTTGATCGCAAAGAGGTCGAAGAGGTCGTGAAAGCTCGTCTTGATGAAATCTTCGCCGAAATCCGTAAGAAGCTGAAAGCCGCCCATTACGATCAGCGCCTGCCCGAGGGCATAGTGCTCGTAGGTGGTGGAGCCAAAATGCGCGATATCGATGTCTTTGCTAAAGAAGCACTCGAAGCCGCCGTCAAAATCGGCGTGCCGCAGGGGCTAGACGGTGTCGCCGAAGCAGTTGAGAAGCCCGAATTCGCCACTGCCATCGGTCTCGCCATGCTTGCCGCCGAAAGCGGGGAATTATCCGTCGCCCCCGGCAAGAAGCCCAAGAAATCGGGTAAGAAATCCTCCGGTTCTAATTCGCTGGGCTTCATTAAGAAAATTTTCTCGAAATTCTGATTCCTTTCGACCCCTATAAAGCGGCCCATCTTCAAGTCGCTTGTCGCAAACATGTCGCAAAAATTGTCGCAAAATTGTCAAAGTGTGATATAATATAAACATGAGTTATATACCACAATACACTATTAATGAAAAGATTCGTAGCAATCTTCAAGAAATCGAGAGACTGAAAGATCAAATTCGTGGCAGTGGTATTTTACCAGAGGTCGAAGCTTCGGTCAGATTGCGCGCCAGTGTTGAGTCTATCCATAGTTCGACATCCATTGAGGGTAATCCCCTAAGTGCCAACGAAGTTCGTGCTGTCATCACGTCGGACGGGGCCTTAACCAAGGAAGAATACGCTAAGATTGAGGTGCAGAATTACAAAAACGCGCTCGATTATATTGATAAGCGCCGTCACGGCAGCTCCGACATTACCCTTGAAGATGTTTTAGAGCTTCATCGAATTATTACCGATCGGCTTCTTAGCAAATCACGTAGTGGTAAGATTCGCCAGAACCCAGTTTATATCGAGAACCAGGACCATGAAGTGGTCTATACTGCCATTGCTCCAGATAAAGTTAAGCCAGCCCTCGAAGAGCTACTCGATTGGGTAAGGAAAAGCCAGTTCTTCATTCACCCAGTTATTATTGCTGCTATTATTCATTTCCGCATTGCCGCCATTCATCCTTTTGCAGATGGTAATGGCCGCACGGCGCGCGCACTCACGTCGTTGTTTCTCGCACTTAATCAGTATGACTGTAAAGGCTCCCTCGTTCTCGATTCATATTATGCATCTGACCGTAAAGCCTATTATGCAATTCTGCAACTCCTAAACGGCAAGAATTATGCCTTTTCTGTCAAATCCGATCTCACGCCATGGTTAGAATACTTCACGGATGGATTCCTTACTTCACTGCACGTGCTAGAAGCGGAGATTAGAATGATCAATTTAGCTCTTCCAAAGAGCAAAACTAATAATTTATCTCGTGAAGATCAAGATATTTTAAGCTACGTTTCCAAATTCGGCTCAATCAATATTTCCGAAGCCGAGCAAATCATCCCCGAAATCGGCCGTCGCAGCATTCAGAGGCGGCTCAAGGGACTTGTCGATAGTGATTATCTAGAAATGATAGGCGAAACCCACGAGACAAAATATGTTCTTAAAAATAAATAAAAATTCTGCCTGATTTTTCTTGACATTTAACCACAAACACTATAATATATAGACAGATAAAGGTCATAGATTAATAATAAGGTGTTTTAAACAAATGCAAAATAAATTAAACGAAAAGATTCCTAGAATCAAATGTCTAAATAAATATGGTCTATTCTGTTCTGGGATTTTGCTAGCTTTATTTAGCATCATCGGTAATATCACTGGTCTTAATGTCTCTCCCGTCTCCGCCTACTCTGCATCCATCTCAACCTCCAGTTCTATTACTCTAGATGTCTCTCCAGCCGGAGATGGTACTTCTATTCATAGTGAATCCATTAATGTAGTATCAGACTGTAGAAGTGGTTATAATCTAACTATAGCTACTCCAACTGGTAGTAATCTATATAAGTATGATAGCACTAATGATACAATAAGTAATACTGCATCCTTTACCGCTGTAGATGGTACTTCTAGTCTTAGTAGTAATAATAATACTAACAAATGGGGCTATACACTAGATACTACTCCCACCAGTTCTACTATCTTCTCACCATTATCTTCTACTGAATCATTATTAAAATCATCAGTTGATACAGCTAGCCCTAGTACTGATATTAATGATACTTTTAATATTAGCTATGGTATTAAAGTAGATAGTACTATTACTCCAGGTACTTATAGAATGGCTAATGATACTAATGGTACTAATGGTGCTATTGTCTACTATCTCACTATGGATACTACTTGTACTGAGTATACTGTATCCTTTAATCCTAATGGTGGTACATTAGTAAATACTAATCCAGATGATCCTAATCCATCCAGTACTATAGAACAAGGTATCCAAGAAGGCATCTCCACCAAACTCATCTCATCAGAATCCATTAAAGCTCCACAAGAATCTTCCTATACCGATGCCAATAATAACACTATCACAGGAGACAGTGACAAACTCTGGACCTTCTGGGGTTGGAATACTAATGTAGATGGTACTGGTGATTGGTATAAAGACAAAGAATCAGTAAATAACCTAACTAATGCTGGTAGTACTATTACCCTCTATGCTCAGTGGAAACAAGCTACACTAGCTGATATGACTGCAGCCCCTGCTACTCAGCCTACTGATCCGAAGCAAATAGACCATAACTTAATGCAGGACATGACTCCAGAAGTCTGCTATAACTCACCTATTACTACTGCTGCCAATACCCCTGCTGCTACTCTCCTAGATTATCGTGGCAAAGTCATCACCGATGACCCAAGTACTACCGAATCACCAGAACAGTACACTGTCAGTAAACTTCCAGACAACAACTGCTGGATGACCAAGAACCTAAATCTCGGTAGAACCGGTACTGACGGTCCAAATGGTGACGGCACAATCACATTAACATCAGACGATACAGATTTAGCAAACAATACTACCTTTATCCTCCCAGCTGGAGATACCACCAGTTACACAGCTACTGGTAATCTCGCCAAGATAAGACTAACTAATACCAGTGGTACCAACACCAATGGTGTTTACTACTCCTGGTCTGCTGCAGTAGCTAATACTAACTCAATCAGTACTAATCCCACAACCTCCATCTGCCCGAAAAACTGGGATCTCCCCACTGACACTATGTACACTAATCTCTCATCTAAATCCGCCTATACCTCATCTAATCCAACCACTGCTCAGCCAAGTAGCTTCCTAACCAATGGTGGCTTTACTCAAGGTTCATCCTTCTACAACACCAGCTACAGCTTCTTTTGGACTAATCGCTCCAGTAGCACTACTGTAGCTTATGGTGCAAGAGTCAACGGTACAGCTATGGCTGTTGGCACCAACACAGGGACTAGCTCATCGTCATACGGTGGCAACAAGTATTATCGCAAAAACATCCGTTGTATCGCCAGTAATGGCACCGTTACCATCAACTACGACGGCAATGGAACCACCGAGCACCCAGTCACAGGTACCACTGCAACTCAGGAAAACGTAGAAATAAACTCCACTAATACCCAAGCAAACGGCTTCACTAGAGCTGGCTGGGCCTTCAATGGTTGGAATACTGCGGCCGACGGCACTGGTACCGCTATCACCGCCGCGAACGCCAGCACCACAAGTCTCGCCACCCTTGGTCTAGCTCCAGGCTCCACCATCACCCTCTACGCCCAGTGGCTCCCTCAATATACCATCACATACGTAAACAACTGCATGACTTATGCCAGTACTAATGCTTCTTGCACTGATAATGTTTCTAATACTACCGACTCTTCACAAAAGATTAATCTCGCTAATAACCCCAGTACTGGCACGGAAACCGGCACTCTCGCCGCTTATAACAAGTGGACCCTTACTGGCTGGAAGATCAAAGGCTGGTCCACTGTAGCCGATAACTCAGACAATACAAATACCGAATACGGTGTAGGCACTACCTATACCGTCCCAGCAGGCTCCAGTGCAGGCAGTGGCATCACTCTCTACGCTCACTGGGTTCCAGTCTATTCTATTCAATACGATGGTAATGGCGCTAGTAACCCTAATGGGATGGGAACTACAAATGCAAGTACAGGTGTAAAAAGCGTTACCCAAACCAACGTCGGTGAAGGCGACCCAGTAACCCTACTTGCTTCAAACTTCAAAAAAGCAGGTAATGGCTTCGCCGGTTGGAGCACTGATCCAGATGCTTGGACTCATTTTACTGATAATGATAATACTAACGACCCAGTAATATATGGTCCTATGGAAACCATAGATGCCCCAGCCTACCCCACTAATGGCACTAATATTATCACTATGTACGCCGTTTGGGTACCAGCCGAGAAATCCGATCCATCTGATCCATCAAGTAGCCCACGCTATCTCCAAGACTTTACCGCCAGCAATTGTAATGCTATGACTAGTACAAACTTTAATACAACGACTGGTGAAATCACTCCAGGTAGCGTCATTGCCTTAACTGACAAACGTGACGATGAAGTCTACACTATAGCGAAACTAGCCGACGATAAATGCTGGATGATAGAAAACCTACGTCTAGAACACGAAGGTACGGTAGGGAACAATAAGAACGATAGCACTGTCACTAACCAAAGTCTCTCCCAGGGTTATGGCGGGACGACTGGTGCCTACGGTAACTTCATTGGCCTCGCTACTTCAGAATCTGCAAACTTTAGCAATTCTACCACTTCTCTTAGCTTTGCTGATGGCGGTATCTACAAATCTTCTGCTAATCCACCAGTAGATACTTACAATTCATTTACCAGTACTCTAGAAGATATTGGTACCTCTAACTACCCAGGCTATCGTTTCCCGCGTTATAATAATAGTAACATCTCCAGTGCCTTACAAAGTCCGACCTTTACGGAGAACTATGCCAATGCCGCCAACCCATCCACCAGTGGCACTTATAAAACCTCTACAATCTCATCCTATGGTAACTACTACACCTGGGCTGCTGCTATGGCTAATACCAATTACTATAACAGCTCATCTACTTCAGAGACTGCTAACACCTCTATCTGTCCATCTAACTGGCACTTACCTTCTAGTGGCACTACAACTAAAGAATACGGTATTCTTTCTCAACGCTATGGTGGCACAGGCAGTAGTCAGAGCGGTACTGGTACTGGCGACATTATGAGTAGTCTCTTTAGAAGCTTTCCGAATAACTTCCTTTACTCCGGCAACTTCAATGGCTCATCCGCGTACAATCGTGGCTCGTACGGCTACTATTGGAGTAGGTCGGCGTACAGCAACTACGGCTCTTACTACCTGCGCCTGACCTCTACGAACTTGAACCCGTCCGGCGGCAATGATAAGAGCAACGGTTTTAGTGTCCGTTGCTTGATAGGTAGCTAGTTCATTTAGCGTTCTACCTACCCCGCAGAGAAATAGCCAGGGTAATTTTCGTTGCCTCCCCGCGGTCGCCTCAGCGACCCGGAGAGGTAGTGGAAATTACCCTGGCTTTGGCATTCTAGCAGCCCTTCCCATACTTACCATAAGGTAACCACTTCGCCCTGAAACGTTGTGAAAATTACAACATAACACTTCTAGGCGGGTAATATACCTTCTACTTTTCGGTTCTGTTTAGTATAATGTACATATGAAAGAGAGAACGGGACTCACTACTTCTGCAAAAATTAAGACAATTCTTGCCAACTTTCGTTGGAAACAAATTGATCTTGCTGAGGTATTGGGAGTAAGCCAGAAATCCGTCAGCTACTGGGTAAGAGCCACTAAAGAACCAGGACTTGATAATATCACCAAAATTAACATAGTTTTAGAACTATCTAAGAATCCTACCATTACCAAGAACTCTAGCGCTAAGCTGCTAGTCCGAGACAAACTAGAGGGTAAGCAGGGTAAGAAAACTAATACCGATGGTATCAGTCGGGAAGACTATTACGCTGGTAAAGAGTACGTTTTTGAACAGGAGAAGAACAATAAGTCCAAAATATACCTCTACCCAGCCATGGGTAGCTCTAAGGATAACTGGTACCGTGTCGCGGGTAAGTCATTGTTATTTTATAAATTCATTCTCGCCATCCGCCTTGGGCGTTCAGCCAACACTCAAATTGATGGAGATAAACAATTCGCCTTTCGCCATGGTTATGTCGCTATTAAAAATGGGGAACTACTAGCAACGCAGGCGGCAAAGCTAGATTACAAGGTCGAGAAAATCGACCACGATATCTTTGTGATAGATATGGGTAAAGATTTTTCTCAGCATGAGATTGAAATTTTAGTGGAGCAGGAAAAAGCCGAAATCCAAGCGGTTGAGAATATGGTCCGCCCGAAGCACAATATCCCCAAGCTTGCCGCTGCTATCCGCACTTTATCGCAGTATATTCCGCTCAAAATCGAGAAAATTCCACAAGGCAAGCGCGAAGTGATGGCGCGCCAATTAATGGAGCCAGCTGTGGAACTAGTGAAGTTCTATCATCGGTTTGCAAATGGCGATATGGCTATGACAGAAGCTAGGTTGGAAATGTTAAGGAGAACCGACGACCTTTCTGCTGTGATGGTTTTTCTAGAGGCCGGTCAGATGCTCGAAACCGCCGCTAGGACTAATCTAGGCAAGAATATCCTGGAGGTGAGGCACCAAATAGAGGAGAACCTAAAACCGTGATTGTCGCGCACCACACTAAAAGGGCAGAAATAGCGACAACTCCGGAGGACGCTAATCTAAACAATAGTTTTTCAGACTGGCTTTTATTACAACTTCGGCGTGCTTACTATGACGCCAGAAAGCACGGCAAACGAAAAACTCACGATGAGCAGGATTTCGAGATTAACGAAGACGAGAATCTAAAAAGACTCTGCGACGATATTGTTAATCACAAGTATTGTCCTAGCCGTGGTACAGTCCATATCATCTATAAGCCAGTAATGCGAGAGATATTCGCAGCGCCCTTTCGCGATAGAATAGTACACCATCTCATCTACAATCTAGTTTACGATTGGTGGGACTCGCAGTTTATCTATGATTCATATTCATGCCGCGAAGAAAAAGGCACGCTACTTGGTATTCGGCGATTAGATCATCACATTCGCTCGGTATCAGGGAATTATGCCGAAGAAGTATATATCTATAAACTTGATATCCAGGGGTTCTTTATGAGTATACCTCGCGAGAAACTACTCAAAATGGCACTTGCTGGGCTCCAGAAACAATATAAGGACCACCTCGATTCGCCCGTATATAAAATGCTAGTCATTCTTTGGCAACAGATTATTATGGACGATCCAGTATATGGTGTCAAAATTGTCGGTAAGAAATCAGATTGGGTTAAACTGCCACCAGAAAAGAGCCTTTTTAACCAACCTCCAGGCATTGGCATCGTGATCGGAAATCTTACTTCACAATTACTATCGAACATTTTCTTAAATACCTTGGATAGGTTCATCAAGTACCAGCTAGGATATAAGCACTATGGGCGTTATGTGGATGATTTTTATATCGTGGTAACGCGAGACCAGTTCCCACAACTTAAAAACGACATCCAGGCAATTGATGGATTTCTATCTGGTCTAGGAGTAAAACTCCACCCCAGGAAACGCAAGGTTTATTCTTCTTCTCAAGGTGTGCCATTCCTTGGCGTAGTGGTACACAAAGGCTACATTTTGCCAGGGGAAAGAGTGAGGAAGAATTTACGCCAAGCATGCAAAGATGTCGAAATGGGCACGAAAGGTATTACGACGCTGGTTTCATATCTCGGGCACGTTAAGCACTATGATCACTTCAAAATGGTGAGCGATGCTTTTGAAAAAGTTGCATGGAGCTATCGGTATTAAACATAGTGGGTGCAAGCCGTAACATGATATGCGGGGTAGGTAGAACGCTAAATGAACTAGCTACCTATCAAGCAACGGACACTAAATCCGTTGTTCTTATTATTGTTGTTGGACGGGTTCAAGTTCGTAGAGTTCAGGTTCAGGTTGTAAGAGTTGTTGTTGCTGTTCGCCGACCTACTCCAATAGTTGCCGTTCGAGCCACGATTGTTCGCGGATGAGCCATTGAAGTTGCCGGAGTAAAGGAAGACTCTCGCAAACTGCCAAATCTTCTTCCTTCCGCCAACGAGCTAACTTACCACTTTTGATATCCTCGGATATCAAAAGTGTTAGCGCTATAAGTCATAACTGTAGTCGCGATACGGATGGGATTTCCATATCGTGCAGCCAAGCAGAATTAGTGCTAGGTGGGCTCCTTCCTCGGAGCGTAGCTCCCAGATCATGTTATAAAAATAGCTCGAAAACGGCCCCTCGCGGCCAAGTTAATTCATAACTATTTTGCGCACCCACATATAGTATATATTGAAACTTTACGGATGCTTATCTCTACCTCCCCGCGGTCGCCCCAGCGACCCGTGGGAAAGGTCTGAAATCGCGAAACTCCAGAAATCTCGTGACTTTCGCGATTTCAAACATAGCATTAGCGAATCCGCCTCTGTAAAATTCATAAATCTGAAATCGCGAAACTCCAGAAATCTCGTGTCTTTCGCGATTTCAATTGATTAAGCTATTGATTTTAATGGCCAATTACGCTATAATCATGGCATGGAAAGGACATCGTATCTACAATTATTAGATAATCTACAGGATACTCACGTGATTAAGGTAGTGACCGGCGTACGACGCTCGGGCAAGTCTACTTTGCTGGAGCAATTCCGCAAGAGATTAGCCGAAAATGGCGTCCCTGCGGCCAGGATTCAATTCTATAATTTAGAAGATAAGCTGAATAAGAAATACACTTTGGACGCTGATTTGCTACATGATGATATTTTGGATACTCTAGCAAAAGATGCCATGAACTATATATTTATAGATGAAGTTCAGCTAATTCCGGATTTTGAGAAGACGCTAGACAGCTTGCATCTGAGGAAGAATATTGATCTATATGTCACCGGGTCCAATGCCGATATTACCAGTAGTGAGATAGGGACTTTGCTTTCGGGTAGGTATGTTGAGATTAAAATGCAACCACTCACTTTTGGCGAATTTTTGCAGTTTTTCCCGAATGGCGAGGTGGATAAGTTTGCCAAGTTCCAGGTTTTTATGCGGTATGGCGGATTTCCGGAGGTAGCGAAGTTGCTCGCTGCCGGTAGGGAGATGGCAGTCGCACCGTATCTGCGGGGTATTTACGATACCGTCCTTGAAAAAGACATCAAGACGAGGAAAAACATTCGTTTCATGGATGATTTTCGGAATCTCGTGAACTTTACATTTAACAATGTCGGCAATGTGACTTCGCCGAATAATATATCTAATGTTTTCCGCGGCGAAAATCAGATAATCGATAAAGCCACGGTGTCTAGCTATCTCGATGCTTTGTCGGATTGCTATATTTTGTATCCGACTCAGAGGTTTGATATTCGGGGTAAACAACTGCTAAAAACTCTGGAGAAGTATTATGTCGTGGATCTAGGGCTGGTCGACGCGGTGCTCGGTATGCCTAGCGGTGCCGACGTAGGGCATCGGCTAGAGAATATCGTGTTTCTTGAGCTGTTTAAACGCTATGATGGCAAAGTATGGGTAGGGAAGAATTACGAGAAGGAAATAGATTTTGTTTGTAAAAACTTAGATGGGACATTGGATTATTACCAAGTTGCGGAGACAGCGGCGGGGCCGGAAACGCTTGCGCGAGAACTATCTAGCATCGAGAACACTGGCGACAAGTATCGCAAGACCCTCCTGACGCTAGACTTAATTGAAACCGACGAATCTGGGGTCGCTAAGCGTAATATCGTCAATTGGTTGTGCGATAATAATTGATGTCTAAAATCGCGAAACTCCAGAAATCTCGTGACTTTCGCGATTTCAGTCTTGCCTCAGGTCCAAAATAATCTATTCCGAATCTCTGCACCTAAATGCTTTTTCGAAATAGAACTACCCAAAATAAACCCCTTGATAAAACCCGAAATCAGGTGTATACTAGTAACAAATAAAGCGAGGTAAATTATGCCAGAAGTCAAACCAACAGAGGTGGAAAGTAAAGCAAGTATTAAAGTCGTAGGTGTAGGTGGTGCCGGTGGTTCTGCAGTGGAGCGCATGAAAGAAGTGGGCCTTTCTGGCGTAGAGTTTGTTGCAATTAATACTGATGCCCAGGCTCTGCACCATTCGCCTGCCGATGTCAAGGTGCACATTGGTAAGGGTCTTGGTGCCGGTGGTGATCCGGAGAAGGGTCGCGAAGCTGCTGAGGAGAGCAGGGAAGCAATCGATAAAGCCCTAGATGGCGCCGACATGGTTTTCATCACTCTCGGTGCTGGTGGCGGTACTGGTTCTGGCGCCGGTCCTGTCGTGGCCGAGGAGGCTCGCAAGAAGGACATCCTCACTGTTGGTGTCGCGACCAAGCCCTTCACCTTCGAAGGTGCTCGTCGCAAAGCTAATGCCGATGTCGCTATCGACAAGCTAGCCCGCCAGGTAGATGCTCTCATTACCATTCCGAATGATCGTCTCCTTCAGACCATTGATCCTCGCACCCCACTTCTCGAGACTTTCAAAATCGCCGATGACGTCCTTCGTCAGGGTGTCCAGGGTATTTCCGAGCTGATTACTGAGCACTCACTGATTAATCTTGATTTCGCCGATGTTAAAGCCATCATGAAGAACGCCGGCTCCGCCCTTATGGGTATCGGTCGCGCTTCTGGCGAGAATCGTGCCGTGATTGCCGCTCAGCAAGCCGTAGAATCCCCACTAATTGAGGTAAAGATTGAAGGCGCCCGTGGTGTACTCTTCAGTGTTGCCGGCGGCTATGACATGTCCATGAGTGAGATCCAGGAAGCTGCCGAAGTCATCACTGGCGCGGTCTCTCCTGATGCAAACATCATCTTCGGTGCCTCCATTCGCCCAGAGCTTGACGATGAGATTGTTGTAACCGTAGTTGCTACTGGTTTTGATTCTGACTATTATAACGAGCCAGAGCCTGCCGATACTGAGCAGCCTGAGTCTACCAGCTCTAAGGATAACAAGCCTACTACCGAAGCCAAGGATTTTGCCCTTGAGAATAAATCCAACATGTGGGATTCCATTAAGAAAGAGCCGGAGCCAGAGCCGGCCGCAAACGATGACGACATGGATATCCCGCCTTCCTTAAGAGAGAGATTCAAGAATCGCAAGAAGAAGTAACCGAAAGGCCCGCGGATGAACAGATTACGTATCGGAGATAGTAAAGTTCTAGAAAGCCGCGAGACTGTTGACGGCACCATGATTCGTCGTCGCCGCGAATCACCCGACGGTCGTCGTTTTACGACCTATGAGCGCATTGAGATGCCACAATTAACCGTCATCAAGCGTAGCGGCAATCAGGAAATCTACGATCGCGACAAATTACTCCTGGCAGTCAAGCGCAGCGTGGGTAAATTTTTCAATTCCGAACTCGAGCTTGAGGACGTGGTAAACCGAGCTTCTGACATTCTATACGCCTACAATACCGACCAAGTCACCAGCAAGCAAATCGGCGAGGCTGTCCTTGACGTCCTAGCCGAAGTCAACGAAGTCGCCTACGTCCGCTTCGCCTCCGTCTTCCGCGAGTTCAAAACTCTGGAAGATTTCGAGAATATCCTAAAAGAACAGAAGAGGAAGAGGGTTCAATGATTGCAGTATTACACCAGCGGGTGACGGTGCTGAAGGGGACCCCCAAAAATGCATGTGTCATTTTTGGGGGAAGAAAGCACCGGCAGGACCCGCTGGGAAAGGCAGGACCCGCTGGGAGAAATAGGATAACATTATGAGAGTTGTTTGTATTTATCGAGATAACCAGGACTATTCGCGTTCTGTTACTGAATGGCTCGAAAACATCCGCCGTCAGACCGGCAGGGAAATCGAGACCATGGACCCCGACCATAATCCCGGCTTCTGCGAAGCCTATGATATTGTCGAATATCCCACCATCCTCGCCCTCGGAGCGAACGGCGAAGTCCGTGCTTCTTGGCGCGGCAAAACTCTCCCACTGATTAATGAAGTGTTATTTTACATGGTTTAATCAGCCCGTAATATGATACAATAAGCATATGAAGTTTATTGAAGATATTATTAATAATATCTGGATTCAGCGCTGTTTCTGGTCGGTTATTGTTTGTCTGATTAGTCTCTTCATCTATCATATTATCTCCAAGTTCCTGAATAATAAGGAGAAGCAAAACACCAAGATTCTCTCCAGCAAGAAGAACAAAACCTTCCTCCGGATTCTTAAAAACATCATCGGCTATACCATAGCCACCTTCACTGCCCTGGTAGTGTTGCAAATCTTCGGTGTCAATGTTACTTCCATGCTGGCCGGAGTTGGTATTGCTAGTATCGTGATCGGCTTTGCCTTGCAGGATGCTATGAAGGATATTTTCCGCGGTTTTGAAATCATTTCGGACGGCTACTATGATATCGGTGATGTGATTAAATATGGTGACAATATCGGCCAAGTTCAATCCATGAGTCTCCGCACCACCAGAATGCAGGACATGAATACCATGAATATCGTCTCAATCGCCAATCGCAACATCGACCAGGTCGAAGTTGTCTCTGGCTATCTGTATATCCCGATTCCTTTTCCGTACGAAGTCAGTGTCGAGACTGCCGAAGCGGTAATTCACGAGATAATCAGGCAGTTGGCTCGCCACGACTGCGTAAACGAGGCCAAATACCAGGGCGTTACTGCTCTAACGAACTCCTCGCTTAATTATCAAATTGTTGTCACCTGCGATCCCATCAATCAATTACAGATTCAGCGCGATTGTCTTCGTATCATTATTACGACCTTAGAAGAAAACAAAATCCACATTCCTCACGCCCAGCTGGATATTCACACTAAGAAGTAGCCCTCTAAGAAGAGGACTACTATTTTTCACAACTTCGTTTACCGGCAATGCTGACAGTGGAATGTTGCAATCTTCACAGACATCATGTAGCAAGATTGTGGCGACAATTTCGTCCGTCGTGCCTTTGCATGCAATTGCATCGCACGCCATCGACAACGGGTGAATGATGTAGGGTGTTCCATTTTTACTCCGCTCTCTATTTTTTTGCAATCCCTCTTGATATATATATTACAATAAACATAAAGATTATGGTAATATAGTATATAAGAAAGGTCATCAATCGTATTATGAAAACAATTCAATCAAATATCCTAAACTCTATCAACCTTATTCCATTAGGACTAGTTTCTCTTAGCTTACTTTCTGGTGCTATCCTAGTCTCTAATACTGTCTCCGCAGACGACCCTTCCGTCGTAGACGAGATTAGTATTACAGTCCCTATGTCCTGTACTATGTCCGGTACTGGTATGCAGTCCCATAATGCAGAAATAGCTAATGGCGCTTATACTCCAGACATTGGTTCTACTACGCTTCATGCATTCTGTAATGATAATGAAGGATTTGCTATCTATGCTGCTGGATATACTGGTGATGAAATAGGTGGAGAGAATAGTAATAAACTAGTAGGAACAACTGCTAGTAATAATGCAACTATAGAATCAGGTATAGCCACATCTGCTGGTAACCCAGACGTATCTAACTGGGCTATGAAACTTACTATGACTCAGGACTCAGGAGATACTACAACTGACAATGCCTTTACTATTGATTCTGCTCCTAACGAAGCACTTCCAAGTCAAGCAGAATCCGGTGCAACACAAGCCTCATTCAGTAACTACCATGTAGTCCCAAATGAATACGTCAAAGTAGCTCATAAGAACTCTGGTGCCGACATGACTGAAACTATTGGTGGAGTTAAGCTTACTACTACTTATGCTGCTTACATTTCTAAGACTCAAGCTGCTGATACTTATTCTGGGCAAGTTATCTATACTCTAGTTCACCCATCCTCTGCCGTAGCCGGTAAACTAAACGTCATCTATGATGGCAATGGTCTAACCTACCCGAATGGTAAATCTACTAATCTAGTGGCCTATGAAGCAACCAAAACTGAAACTACTGGTGAAGTGACAAAAGTTTCACGCAATGTCTATACTGAAGAAGGAGAATATGGTGGTTACTCAGCAAAGAGTGGTAATGATGTAGTAACAATTGACGGCGCGGAATCATTACATATCACTGTCACTTATGGTGCCCCACAAAATGCCAGTGGTCCACCAAGCGACCTTTATATCTGGGCGGGTAATCATCCAGACTACACTAATGCAGATAATACCACAAGCCTGACAAATTGCGGCACGACAAATGCAATAGACGGAGCATTCAAATCTTCCGGTAGTGCTGGCTCTCAAGTTACGATGGAATGTGACATCACTGGCGATTCCGTCACATTCTATGATTATAGTCAATACGAAGTCTCTACTGGTTATTATGCTTCTGTCACTGGCCAAGGCACTATCACCGCATATAACAAGACCGCCACTTCTGGCACTTATCAAACTCCATCTACTAGAGTAGGGCAAGACGTCTTCCTTGGCTGGAGTACTAATCCAAATGCTAACGCTGACGCCGAAGAGCCACTATACACTAACGAAGCAGACTTCATCACTAATGCGCCATACACAAATATAGACAATACAGTTACTATGTATGCAGTATGGGGTAAGACCTTCAATGCAGCCTATGCTGATGCAAATAAATCACAACTATCTGGTCATTATAAAATGCAAGACGGTACAGACGAACTATGTAAGGAAATCTACGTCGGTGCTACAGAAACCCTTATAGATACTAGAGACAACACCACCTACGTGGCAGGGAGACTCAAAGACGGTAAATGCTGGATGTTAGATAATCTCGCACTTGATCCAACAAATTCCACTACTGCAGCGAATATGAATGCATCTAATACTAATGCTACTCAGGAAGCCATTACCAACTTACTCAATGGTGGTAGTACTACTACTGGTTGGAGCAATACTGCAGTAGCAAATATGTCTTCTGGTTGGGACTACAGTAATAATAGTACGTGGGTGCAACCTTGGATTAATAACGCCAGCAAAGATACTCTCGTCACATCCTACGGTCCAGCCTCAACTAATGGACAAGCCAAAGTAGGTATCTACTATAACTACTGTGCTGCATCTGCTAGTACCTATTGCTATGCAGACAATAGTGGCGTAGATGTACCAGATACTATCATTGACGCGCCACAAGATATCTGCCCAGCTAACTGGAGAATGCCTACAGGTGGTAATACTGGAGAATACTCTACTTTAGCTCAAAAATACACTAATACTGCTACAGAAGCCAACAGTCTCCAATATAACCTATCTACGCCTCTGTCTGGCGGCTACCTCAGTAGTTCTGCGGGCAATCAGGGTAGCTACGGCTACTGGTGGTCGTCTACTTACTACAATGGCAACAGCATGTACTTCATGTTCGTCGATCCGGCTAACGTGTACCCGAGCTACGGTAACTATCGCTTCAGCGGACATTCTATGCGATGCTTGATGTCTGAGTAGCGTATTGTATGAGCTAGGTTGTTTCCCCCAGAACCCCAAGGAATAAAGCGTTCCCGTTTCTCATGAGCTAAAAGCGAAATGAGGAACAGGAGGCAAGGAATAAGCCAAAGCACTCCAGAAATAACCTCTCCTACAAACATCTTCAGCGCGATCCATATAAACATGGTATAATATATAAATATGAAATATAGAGCAGGGAGTCGCCGCAAGGCCATTGAATACGAAAAATCACTCACCGAGTGGTGGAAAAAGAATAAAATCTTCGAAAAATCGGTCGAAAACCGATCTATCGATAAATCATACGTTTTTTATGATGGCCCCCCATTCATTACCGGCAACCCTCACCATGGCACACTTCTCAGCTCTATCGTGAAAGATGCCGTTCCGCGTTACTGGACCATGAACGGCTATCGCGTTGAACGTCGTTGGGGCTGGGATTGCCACGGCCTCCCCGCTGAGAACTTCGTCGAGAAACAGCTCGGCATTACTGATAGAAGAGACATCGGTACCAAATGGTCCCTCGAGGACTACATTATCAAAGCTCGCGAATCTATGGTCGCAAACTCTGAGACCTGGCGCTCCACCATTGACCGTGTCGGCCGTTGGGTGGATTTTGATAATTGCTACCGCACCATGAATAAGGACTATATGGAATCCGTCTGGTGGGCCTTCAAGAAATTATACGAAGCCGGTAAAATCTACGAAGGCCGCAAAGTTCTCATGTACGACACGAAGTTTGCTACCCCAGTATCCAAGGCCGAAGTCACCATGGATAACGATGCCTATCAAACCGTCACCGACCCCTCCGCCTACGTCAAGTTCAAGCTAGTAGATGCGGATTCAGGGAATAGTCTTTCGAGGGGCATCCGCGACAACGGGAGCGGGCGAAGCGAGGAGCCCCGTAACGACGGGCGCGACGAAGCGTCCCGAGAAAGAGCTATTCCTGAATCCGCGTATATGCTTGCTTGGACCACCACCCCCTGGACCCTGATGGCGAACCGCGCTCTAGCCGTCAGTAAAGACCTAGACTATGTCGGGGTCAAAGCGAACGGCGAAATATATATAGTAGCTGCATCTAGGGTCGAAAAAGTTTTTGCAGGTCAAGATTACGAGCTAATCGACATAATGCATGAGCGGGTGACGACCGCGGAGGGGGGCCCCCGCCGAGCTCGCGAGGTGGGGGAGGACAGCAGTCGGCAGGACCCGCTCAAAGCTATCACGTTTAAAGGTCAAGCTCTTGCTGGTCTCAAGTACAAATCCTTAGACGGCACTGTCTGTCAAGTCTTCACCGCTGACTTTGTCGGTAGCGAAGAAGGCACCGGTATCGTTCACATTGCTCCAGCTTATGGCGAAGACGACTATAATCTTTATCAAGCCAACGAAGATGTCATGGAGTTTGTAGATACTCTCGATGAGAACGGGTACTATCTCCCAGAATACGCCGATAAATTACATCAGCTTGGCGTGCGTGACACTGATGAACACGGTATTCAGATTTGGGCCGCCAATAAGTTTATTGCCAAGGTCCTCGAAGAGAAGGGAATCGTCTACAAGATTGAGTATATTCAGCACGAATACCCCTTCAACCCGCGCAGTAAGGAGCGTATTATGTACCGCGCTTTTCCGTCCTGGTTCTTTGATATCGAAGGTCAGAAGCCGCTTATGCTGGCAGAGAACGAGAATATTAATTGGTTCCCAGGCTATTTGAAGCACGGCCGTTTTGCCAAAAATATCGAAGCCGCCCCTGACTGGAACTTGAGCCGTGATCGTTTCTGGGCCACTGCCATGCCAGTCTGGAAATCTAAAGAAGGTACAGTGCTAGTAATTGGTTCTTACGAGGAACTCAAGGAGCTCTCGGGTAAGGAGCTGGATGACTATCATCGCCCATGGGTTGATGAGATCGAGTTTGACTACCAAGGCGAACACTTTAAGCGCATCGACAAGGTCCTCGACTGCTGGTTTGAATCTGGTTCGATGCCTTTCGCCCAGCTTCACTACCCGTTTGAAAACAAAGAGAAGTTCGAACATAACTATCCAGCTGATTTCATCGTCGAATACGTCGGCCAAGTTCGCGCCTGGTTCTACTACGTTCACGCTGTGAATACTACTTTAGCCGAGATTGGTGCTTTTGGCAGCAAAGCCAAGAAGGGCCACAAGAATGCTTATAAGAACGTCATTACCACTGGTACTCTAGCGGGGAATGATGGCCGCAAGATGAGTAAATCGCTAGGTAATTATACCGACCCGAATCTTCTCATGGATCAATACTCCGCCGATGCGCTCCGCTTCCTATTGCTTTCCAGCCCAGTGCTCTCCGGCGAGGACTTCGCCCTCCTCGACAAAGACGTCTCCGATGTCCACCGCAAGCTATCGATGATTTGGAATGTCTACGACTTCTTCACAACCTATGCCGAAGTTGAAGGATTAGATTCAGATGAATTAGAAAAGTTTGCACACAGAGCACCAGAAAATGTTCATTCGAGACCTTCCGCGACTAACGAGGAGCGGGGGAGCGAAGTGTCCCCCGTAACGACGGGCGGACACGAGCGTGTCGAGAATGAATCATTTTTGGGGCTCAGTGAAATGAATATTTCGAACCCATTAGACTCATGGATCATTCAACGAACTTATCAGCTTCGCGACGAAATCACCGAAGGCATGGAGGAATACAATATCCCGAAGGCCCTGGATGGAGTTCTACTGTTTATCGACGACATGAGTAACTGGTTCGTCCGCCGCTCTCGCCGTCGCTTCAGCAAAAACGACGACCAAGAGGACAAGAAGCAGGCTTTCGCTACGCTCTATTACGTTCTGGTTTATCTAGCTAAACTACTTGCTCCGTTTACCCCATTCTTGGCCGAGGAGCTTTACCAGAAAATGACAGGGAAGGGCGAATCGGTTCATCTGTTAGATTGGCCAGAATCAGGCGAAATCAATAAGGAAATCCTTAGCAATATGCAAAGAACCCGTCAGATTATTACCGATGCACTAGCCCTTCGTATGCAGAAATCCGACACCGAAGAGCAAATCAAAATTCGCCAGCCACTCTCTAAGCTGACCTACGATGGCGAACCGCTCGACGAATTCTACGAAAGCATCATCGCCGACGAGGTAAATGTGAAGACCGTAAAGCACGCTGATAAGCTCGCCCTCGATAAGACCTTAACTAAGGAGCTGCTGGCGGAAGGGAAGGCCCGTGAAATTATCCGTGCAGTTCAATCCGCCAGGAAACACGCTGGTTTGCGCCAGGATGATAGGATTAGACTATCACTAACTTGTAGCTTGCCACGTGGACATGAGTCAATGATTAAATCCGAAGTTGGTGCCACCGAGATTGTCAAAGACGGCAACTTCACACACGACGAAATCGCCAAGTTGGACGGCGAGAACGTCACCATTTCGCTCGAAAAATCTAATTAAACTCTTAACGCTGACCCCTGTTAATTTGACAGAAAGGATATTTTTTAGCATAAACACTATTGACAAAATCGCCAAAGTGTGCTACACTTAAATCATGTTAGAACATAAAACAAAAATCTAACAAATAACAAACATAAAAAGGAAAACAAAAATGAGTTACGAGACATATCACGATGAAATGGAGTATAAATCTCCAAAAGAAATATCGGCGGAAGCAAAGCGCGCCATCGCCTTAAAAATAGGCCACGAAGCCTTATTTAGCTAAATTGTCTCTCTAATTCATAGAAAGGAACAACACAAAGTGGGTACCTTAATATCAATTTTAAACGAAAGGATTACCGATGTAAAACAATATCAGTTTACAAACTTCCAAACCTTTTACGAATTACTTATACTTGCACTCTGTTTACTAGCCTAATCTTATAATCAAATAACCGAACACCATGTTCGGTTTTTTGATTGAACCCTCTTCCCAAAATCAAGATAATATGGTAAAATAAACCTATCAAATAAAGGAATAATATGAAAAAAGCAGTCATTTTAGTTGGTGGCAAACAATACATCGCCACCGAGAAAGAGACCCTACGGGTGGACCTCCTCCCGGCAGGCACCAAAGAGCTCGAACTTGACGCTTTACTTGTCATTGACGGCGATAAAACCACCGTCGGTACACCAGTAGTAAAGGGCGTAAAAGTTTCAGCGAAAGTCAAAACGCCCGAGGTAAAGGGTGACAAGGTCCGCAACATTCGCTACAAAGCGAAGAAGCGTGTCCACACCGAGACTGGCCATCGCCAGAAATACACCGAGATTGAAATCGTCAAAATCGGCTAAACCATATTTAACAACAAACCAAAAGTCAGGCACGGGTCCTGACTTTTTGGCTCAAAATAGGTTCTTTTACTACACTTTTCTTCCAAGAAAACTCCAAGTGTGCTATAATCTTAAGTACTATGAGTGCGAAGGTAATCTGTATCACGAATCAAAAAGGCGGCGTAGGGAAGACCACTACCGCCGTTAATCTGTGTTATTATCTCGCCAAGGATAAATATAAAACTTTATTAGTCGACTTCGATCCTCAGGGCAACGCCACCTCCGGGCTGGGAGTAGATAAGACCGACCCCACCAAGCTGGGCCTCACCATGACCGATGTGACCCTAGGTGCTGCTAGCCTAGCTCAAGCCATCCGTCCCACCAAGTATAAGTTCTATGATTTAGCTCCTGCCACGCCAGAGCTTGCCAACGCTGAGGTCGAGATTACTAATCAGCCCCGCAAATTTACCCGTCTTCGCGATGCTATCCGTACCGTCGCCTCGGGTTATGACTACATCATTATCGATTCACCACCGTCTCTCTCTTTGCTCACAGTCAACGGCATGATCGCCTCGAACTATCTTCTGCTCCCGGTTCAGACCGAGTTTTACGCCCTGGAAGGCGTAGCCCAGCTCCTCGAATCCATGAAGCTCATCATGAAGCAGGCTAACCCAGACCTTAAATTGCTCGGCGTGCTCGCTACGATGTACGATAAGCGCACTTCGCTTTCTTCTCAGGTTTACAACGAAATCAAGAAGTACTTTAAGACTCTTACCTTTAAAACTACCATCCCACGCAATGTGCGTGTCGCCGAGGCCCCGTCCCACGGTGTCCCGGTCGGCGCTTACGACAAGTTTAGTAAAGGCGCCAGAGCCTATAAAGATTTAGCAAAAGAAATAGAGGAGAGAACAAAATGAAAGGATTAGGTCGCGGTTTTGAAAGTTTAATACCTACCGAATTAATTGATGACGAATTCGACCCCACCGCTTCGGAGGACAAGAAGGAAAGTAAACTAAAAGAGCTAAAGATCGACGAAATCGTTCGTGACGAGGAGCAGCCCCGGCGCGATTTCGATCAGGAAGCCCTGGAAGCCTTAGCCGCATCCATTAAAGAACACGGTGTCCTGCAGCCAATCGTCGTCACTAGGGAAGATGGCAAATATAAAATCGTTGCCGGTGAGCGCAGGTGGCGCGCCAGTAAGATTGCTGGTCTCACCAAAATCCCCGCCATCATCCGTACCCTTGATTCGCAGAATCGTCTCGAGCTATCTATCATTGAGAACGCCCAGCGCGAGGATCTTAATG
This sequence comes from Candidatus Saccharimonadota bacterium, assembly GCA_017510425.1. Classification (GTDB taxonomy): domain Bacteria; phylum Patescibacteriota; class Saccharimonadia; order Saccharimonadales; family Saccharimonadaceae; genus Nanosyncoccus. Next base: position 32,973 of record JAFWNJ010000002.1, on the reverse strand, counting down.
CTATCGAGCTTGCCACCGCTTATGCCAAGCTCAAATCTCAGTTTAACCTGAGTGACGAGGATATTGCGGCCAAAGTCGGCAAATCCGAATCCACCATTCAGAACACCATGCGGCTCTTAAGCCTCCCCGACGAAGTCAAAAAAACCATGGTCAAGGAGAAGCTCACCGAGGGTGTCATGCGCCCACTCGTCTCTCGCGACGAGGCGACTATTAAGAAAATCCTCCCCAAGATCATCGAAGAGGGCTGGACTGCCCGCAAAGTGGAGCGCTACTTCGCCGAACACAAGAAGCGTTCCAGCGCCTCCGCCATCAAGCGTGGCGAGCATATCAAAGAGGAAAACGCTCTTACTGCCAAGTATAACGCCCCTGCCTACATCCACGGCCGTTCGCTGACCTTCAAATGTAAAAGCGATGCCGCATTGAAAGAACTTATCAAAAAGCTAGTTTAGTTAATCGATTCAATGTCATTAACTTAAGCATACTTTAAGCCCAACATACAAAGTACTTTCAGGAACATGAAGACTTGGCCAGAGCGGCCCGGAGCGTGTCCTGAAAGTACTTTATTGTTGGGCATGCTTAAGTAAATGACATTGTGTTTTATCCTGGTATATAATATATACATGAAAGATTCCGCTCGTATCGAAAAAGCTGTTCAAATTGCCAAAAAAGCCCACGAGGGTCAGTTCCGCAAGACCGGTGAACCCTACATCGTGCACCCCCTGGCGGTCAAAAAGATTCTCGAAGAGTGGGGCATGGATGAGGACACCATCATCGCTGGTATTCTGCACGACACCGTAGAGGACACCGACCTTACTCTAGAAGACATCAAGCGAGAGTTTGGCGAATCAGTTGCCTTCCTGGTGGACGGTGTTACCAAACTTTCCACGGCCCGTAACGGCATGCGTGATATTGACACCTATCTTCCCACCACTAAGGACAACTTCCTCCGTCTCATGATTGCTCTCGGTGACGACATCAGGGTGCTTATCATCAAGCTTGCCGACCGTCTACACAATCTTCGCACTCTTTCGGCCTTGCCGCCCGACAAGCAGAAGAAAATCGCGAAGGAGTCACTCGAGGTTTTTGCCCCACTGGCCGATCGTCTTAACATGGGGAGGCTTCGGGTCGAGATGGCCGACCTTGCCTTCAGATACGTCGACCCCAGGCGGTACGAGAAGCTAAAGGATTTAATCGATAAATACAACAAGTCCGCCGAGAAATCCCTACAGAAGATCGAATCCGAAGTCAGCGCAGCCCTGAAGAAAGAGAAAATCACCTTCCAGATCTCTGGGCGCGTGAAGTCAGTTTACTCCCTTCACAAAAAACTCGCCAAGCACAATCAGAACATCAACGAAATCTACGATCTGACCGCACTGCGTGTCATCGTGGACGACATTACAGATTGTTACCTCGCTCTCGGGGTCATCCATTCGCTCTACACCCCGATGGAGGGTCGGATTAAAGATTACATTGCTATGCCGAAACAGAATGGCTACCAGTCCCTACACACCACCGTCATCACGAAAGATAAACACGTCGTAGAATTCCAGATTCGTACCAAAGAAATGCACGAATACGCCGAGCGCGGGCTTGCCGCCAGCTTCTATTATAACGAGCAGAAGCTGACCGAGAACTACAAGAAAGGGAAGATTGAGCACCTTCCGACCAACTTACTCTGGATCACTGAGCTTCAGATGACCGCCGCTAAATTGCGTGAGGGTAAAAAAGTTGATCTAAAGAAGCTTAAAATCAATCTCTTCTCTGATAAAATATTTGTCTATACGCCTAAGGGTGACATTATCGACCTGCCAAAAGGCGCACTTCCGCTCGATTTTGCTTATAAGCTCCACTCCGAAATCGGCGACCATGTCGTCGGTGTTAAGATCAATGGTAAGATGAGCAACTTGAACAAAAAACTTGAACAGGGTGACATTGTGGAGATATTGACCAGTAAGAACCAAACCCCCAAGCAGTCCTGGCTCGACCGTATTATCACTTCGCATGCCCGGGCCAAACTTCTCCATGCCCTCAACCCCTCATCACGCAGCGAGTCCACCACAAAGAAAAAGCGTAAACCCCGCAAAATGTGATATAATGATGGGCAGATGATGATCTTTTAGATGTGTCCTACGGGACATGAAGACTTGGCCAGAGCGGCCCGGAGCGTGCCCGAAGGGCACGCTAAAAGTTCATCATCTGCCCAATTTTGTGCCGATGTAGCTCAGTTGGTAGAGCAGCTCATTCGTAACGAGCAGGTCACAGGTTCGATCCCTGCCATCGGCTCCATTTTTATTGTAAGTATGTTATAATGGGACAAAGGAGATTTTATGTCTAAGGTGGAAATCATCAAACGTCCGCTCGAACAAGTCAGCGGCGATCTCAAAAAAACAGCCTGGTCGGCAGTGATTGAGTCTTTGGCTCTTATTATTATTGGTATTTTATTTATCGTTCTCCAGGAGACGATGGTGCAAGTCCTAGCCTACATCGTGGGGGCATTCTTCATTGTAAAAGGCGGCTTTCAGATCGTCAATTATTTCATGGAAAAGGGCCAGAACGATTTTCTAAATAACGGCCTACTTGCTGGCGTTGTCTCAGTTTTGATTGGCGTCGCGGCACTTGTGATTGGTGACGACATCGCCAATGTTTTTCGCGTTGTCATCGGTATCATCATCGTCTACGAATCGCTAGTTCGTATCAATACCGCCACCAAGCTTGCATCTGCCAAGGTTAACGTCTGGAAATACATTCTCATCATTGCCTTAATCATGTTGGTTCTCGGCGTATTTGTCATCTTTAACGAGGGCGCAGTAGCCTTGCTCGTGGGTTGGATGATGGTTTTGACTGGCCTAGTTGGTATCGTCGGGGATGTGATGTTTATCCAGCACGTTAATCAAATAGTAGACACTCTGACCGGAAATCACAATGAAAACGCTTAAAAAAGATTTTATCAAACTTTATCACACCGAAAGGGGCATTCTCATCCTCATGATTATCAATCTGCTCCTCGCCACGACTCTGTTTATTTTTGCGGTTATCCGGTTAAACCCCAGCGCTTCAGTAGTTAAAGTTGGCTACGGCGATATTGGCGGCTATCGCGATGGTAGTTGGACAGACATGTTTGCTTTTCCGCTCCTTGCCATTATTTTTGGAATCTTCCACAATTTACTCGCGGTACGAATCTTCCATAAGCGTGGTGGTGGCATGACGAAATTCTTTCTGCTTGCCACGACGATGCTGATTCTGGGTTCCTTTCTAGTTCTGATCCGTCTGCTCGGGGAGAGCTAATGCGCAGGAATCTTGAAATACCGACCGGAAAGCGCAAGCCGCTTTATCGGTTCTTAGAAATCTTACCAGGGCTAATCTCGTATGGTGCGATTATTTTACTATTTTTGTTGTCGTGGCTTGACCCAGTCCTGGGCGCCATTTATCTATTTATTCTCATAGCTACTACCTTGGTTAAAGCCATTGCCGTGGCCTACCGCACCGTCCAGGGTTACGAAGTTATCAAGCGCGCCGGTCGTGTAGATTGGCGGAAGCGCATAGAAGATTTGGAGCATCCTCACGAAGCCTATGAACGTATTTATGATGACGATAATCATAGTTATCATTTCGACGAACATGTTGAGAACCTCAAGCTCATGATTACAATGGATAAAGATTATCCTAAGCCGTCCGAGATTTATCATGTCGTCATTATGACCGCCTACGACGAAGGGAAGGAAGTTCTCAAACCTTCGATCGAGGCTGTTGTGAATTCTACTTTTCCTAACGACCACATTATTTTTGTGCTAGCCTACGAAGAGCGGGGCGGAGAGCCGATGGAGCAGACCGCAGAGTACTTAGCCAAGAAATATAAGAGCACATTTAGGCATTTCATGGCTGTAAAGCACCCCGAGAACTTACCAGGTGAAATCATTGGCAAGGGTCCGAATTTGACCTATGCTGGCAAGGCGGTGGCGGAGTATGTTAAATCCCATCAGATGCACATCGAAAACATCATCGTGACTTCGCTCGACAGCGACAATCACATGGCACCGAAATATTTAGACTCAGTGGCATATGAGTTTATTACTCATCCGAATAGGCAGCACCTGAGCTATCAGCCAGTTTCGCTGTTCATGAACAATATTTGGGATGCCCCAGCCCCATCACGCGTAATCGCCGTTTCAAATTCATTTTTCAATGTCATTACGACCATGCGGCCACATGTCCTCAGGAATTTTGCCTCCCATTCACAACCTCTTCAGGCTCTCCAGGCCATGAATTTCTGGAGCAAACGCACCATCGTTGAAGACGGTCATCAATATTGGCGCAGTCTGTTCTTTTTCTCCGGTGATTATTCTGTATTGCCGATTCGTATCCCCATCTACCAGGATGCGGTAATAGACGAGACCTTGTGGAGGACCATCAAGGCCCAATTCGTCCAGGTGCGCCGCTGGTATTATGGCGCGAGTGATGTTGCCTACGTAGGCTCGCGGCTTTTCGTTAGGAAAGAGAATCGTATCATGCCGTTCTGGCGACTCTTCCCGAAGTTCTGGCGCCTACTGGATGGCCATATTACTCTGGCGATTCTAGCACCGATTGTAGCCTTTGGCGGTTGGGTGCCGATGATTATGAATATCTCCGCCCATTCAATGGTGGCCTACAACTTGCCGAACATCGTTAGTGTGGTCGAGACCTTTGCTTCCATCGGCTTAATCGTGTCAGTGCTAGTTTCTTTCAAAATGCTACCGAAGCGCCCAGCCAAATACCGCAAGGGAAGAAGCATTCTCATGCTTCTGCAGTGGATTCTAATGCCAATCACATCTATCCTATATCAGTCCCTGGCCGCCTTCTATGCCCAGACCCGCCTCATGCTCGGGCTTTACATGGAGAAGTTCGATGTCACTAAGAAGGTTGTCAAAAAGTAGCGCTCGTCCGGTTTATATGATATAATTACAAGAAGTGGGTGATTAGCTCAGTTGGCTAGAGCGTCTCGTTTACACCGAGAAGGTCGGGGGTTCGAGCCCCTCATCACCCACCAGAAATTAAAGAAAGAGCCAAGGGCTCTTTGTTTAATTTCTGACTTAAATATCCTCTCGATTTCTAGGGTAATTTTCTTGCCGATTTTTCCAATTTTACGAGCCATGGATACGGTTCTACCTTTATATATTTGGCTGTTAAAACCCTTCCATTTTGATCTACTACATACATCCCAAACATAAGTATTTTGTGCTATAATTTTAATAACGCAGGTTAAATTTTATTTAAGGAGATTTATGAGTCAAGTTAGACAAAAGGACAAATTTTTAAGAACAATAACATACTTTGCAGTGGCAATTCTAGCGTTGTCAAATATTCACATTCCTAAGGCATCCGCCGTCGAAACCTATTTTACCGCCGAAGGTAGCACGCTCGAGCTTGACAAAATTAATCCGTCCGAACCAGACCAACGCCTAGTCGATGTAAGACTAAAAGCGACACGCGAAATGACCATCCATTCCATGCACGGATATTTCACACCCATTAGTGACGAAGATGAAGAATTAGATCACTATATGAGCTGGATGGACTATTCATCCGGCATCAGCCACCTTTGCTATTCCATGTCAACCGGTGAATTTGATTGGAACATCCCAGGATGCATCGATGATGTCGTCGGCGACGAAGGCATCCATGTTCAAGCCGGCGACTCCCTCATCTATGTTACCTTCGAAGTGAAAGACGGTGTCGACGTATTGAGACGACACATGCCAGTCACCCTTGATTTCGCCATTATCGACGACGACACCGAAACCGGCAAACAAATACAAAATGTCACTATGGACGCATACGCAATAGCCGGACACGATATTAGAGTATACAAATACATAACCGGCAATGGAACTCTTGATGTGCCAGATACAGTAATTGGCGGTACTGATGTAGAAGTAGGAATTGTACCAGAACCTGGCAATGAGCTAGTATATCTAGAATTGAACGACCAAGAAGTCACCGATCAGATACAAGACAACATTTTCAGAGTAACCCCCGGTACAGAATCTTTGACTTTCTATGCAACCTTCCTCCGAGTTTACGAAGTGCTAGAAGGTGACGGTGGTGAGCATATTAAAGGCAGCGAGGAAACATTATCCTTTAAAATCGACAACGATGTAACAGAATTCTGTGGTACAGGTGTTCTCTCAATTGATGACGAGTATCAAGATATGCGTACAGGTTGTGAAGTAGATCCAGACAACCAGACTATTATTCTTTCAGCTAATACCCTGAATGCACTTGCAATAGGCGAACACTCCTTTGAGGCATGGTTCTCAGAGCCAGAATCGGGAACCGCTAAAGCTAGTTTCAAAATAGTAGAAGAGAGCGATGATGAGGAAGAGAATGTTCCGGTTCCTAATACCGGTGTGTTTACTGGCGAAGGTGGTAGCGCAGAGATTACCAACAATTTTGTGGCTACCATTGTGGTTGCCGGGATTGTCGTAGTGGCAGGCGTTTTGATGAAGAAAACGAAACGGGAATAATCGTAGTAGATAATAATTGCATGAATAAACTAGGAATAAAAGAAAGAGGATATAATAGGCGACGATATTTTGCAGTAATACTTCTGGTTTTCGGCTTTATGTTATCGTGTTTTAATCCGGCAGTTTCATTTGCGATTGGTCCGGATGATCACGATGATGTCTCTGGATTGTCGGACTCTATTACGGTTACATACCCATATTATGGTTTCGTAGAGAACCCGGATCATCCATGGGAAACTGTTTGGGACGCTTTGGACTCAATCGATACTATAAATTATAGCGATAGTTATTTTAGTGTACCCTCTCCAGGCGATCACCCAGAGCTTCGCGCTGTTTCATATGCGCTAGCATTGGCTGGGTTTGAGAATGAGGCCGACGGTTATCCATCTGATAGTTCTATATCGAATCCAAAACTCCAGCATTTCTTAGATCAACTTGGTTTTGGTAATTATCAAAAATGGGATACAAATTCCGATGAAGATGGACATTCTATGGGAACAACGATTGCGCAAAAAGCCCTCCCAAATGGACAAACATTAATTGTCGTCGCTCCTAGAAATTATAATTATATGACTGAATGGCTTTCGAATTTTAATGTGGGTACCAGCGGCGATCATGCTGGTTTTAGCGAATCGGCTGGGTATATTAAAGATAGGCTCGACGAATATATCAATACTAATCATCTTTCAAATTATAAAATATGGATGGTCGGTTATTCTCGTGGTGGCGCGGTAGTTGACCTCGCTGTCAAAATGATTAACGAAAATCTTTCGGATTATGATATGGTAGCAGATGATTTTTATGCTTATACTTTTGGTGCACCCCGAGCTAGTATTACCGAGCCAGGTTATACTAATATTCATGACGTAAAAGATGGCAATGATTTACTTCTTGGGTATGTTTTCCCAGAGCTGTGGGGGTTCTATAATACTGGCACTTATGAAGAGATACATCCTGCTGATTTAGAAATCGCAACGTCGGTTGTTAACATTGCCGAACTTGCCGATCCTACTACTGCTGCCAATATTTTATCGGACAATGAAGGTCTTACCGAACAGGTTGGTACTATGAACGGTCGTGAATTTATGGACGCCTGGATACAGTTTGTGACCGATAATGGGCTAACCCGTGAATACTTTGATACTGAAGTCAAAGAGCCATTGTCGGCCATAATGAAACTATACCAAATGAGGACACTAGATAAACAAGGCGATTTTACTGGATTTATTAGTGATGCTAGCAAGGGCCTCGCTGGCATGGTGGCAGGAAATGCTTTCTATGATTTATTAGCAAATTATGCTGGTGATTTAGCCAGTTTTCCAGCTTACCTTGATTTAGTTAAGGTTCTAAAAGGTACTGCAATTGATGAGGACATCGATGAGTTAATCGGAATTCTTACTGATTATATGGGGCAATATGGTGATTATGAGACTAAGTTTGGCCAAGCTCCAAGCATTAGCGAAGCAGAGTTTGAGGTCCTTAAAGAAAACCTGCCAAAATTGGTTAAGGCTCTCTCGCCCATTTTGACTGCTGACGCCATTTATACTCAAAATACATTTGGTGAAGACTATTCTCTTTATTACACTTACACCCTCGTTAATAATGCTGAGAACCTCGTTATAGGTCACATTCCTGAGAGTATTATGCCGATATTAAAGAGTCTTATTCCAAAAGCCGAAGAGGACATAAAAGTTCCAAATACTGGTTCGCTAACTGTTGTAGAACAAAGCGCTACTGTAGGCTTTCAGATGAATAATACGATTTTTCTCGTGATGCTAATAATTATTATTAGTCGCTACTTTATTAAGAAAAGTCATACTGCTTAATATATGTTTTGTGGTATTTATAATAAACGGCAAAACGGGTAAACGGTATCGCGGGAGCAAGTATCTGTGATATAGTACGCTTATGGAGATCGCCACTTAATCTTCATACTCATAGTTCTGTAGTTTCTCTTGTATATCTTCCTTGTATGTTGTTAAAACTTGGCTTATTAAGCCCCACCACACAATAAAAGAAGTCCCAAAAGGATTTATTTTTTATTGTTAAAGTTATGCAACATTTGTTACACAACTCGTAAAAAAGTTTCTCCATTCAGTTTTCGTCATAGTACAATTCTCTGCAAGCGGAGGGGAAAGGTTTTTTAATGATGAAAATAGTAGTTTTTGATAGTGGGTATGGTGGCGAGGGTTTTGCTGATTACCTGGAGCAAGAATTACCAGTGGCGGAAATCATACGTGTTATTGATTGGCGCCACGCCAGTGAGATTCTATCCGGTGTCAAAGAGGCAAGGAAATGCGCCGAGGCGGCCTTGACTCCATATTTTAATAAGGTGGACCTAATTGTTTTTGCGAATTATTTATTAACCACTACAAGCCTTAATTTTTTTAAACGAAAGTATCAGAATCAAAATTTTGTTGGTCTGGAGCTTGAGCATCCGTGTTCTTTTGTTGAAAAAGACATATTATTTTTAACCACAAAAGCTCTCGCAAAATCAATGAACTGCCGGATTTTTGTTCACAAATTGAGACAAAGCTTCCGCCTTAAAACTCTTTTACTCGATTCCTGGCCGGCCAAAATCGACGACGGGGAATTACAACTTTCAGAAATAAAGGAAACCATATACCGAAATGTCATAAATGAAGGTTTTACCCCGTCTAAAGTTATTATCGGCTGTTCGCAGTTTAATGATATTATCCCAGAGCTAAAACGTGTGCTCGGTAGAAGCATAGAAATTTGCAACGGGACACGCGATGTGACCAGTGAAATCTATAAGACTCTAAAAATCCGCGGCAACATCTGCAAAAACAAACGACCTCGCGGCAGATAGTTTAATATTATTCGATATTTTTCCATAAGAAACCCCAATATCAATAATGGTACCTATACTCCTAATATTGGTACTACTACTATGCATGTATTCTGTAATGATATTGGATAAGTTACGCGGTCAGCCAAAACTGTGGTATAATTACAGAGTATTTTAGCAAAGGAAACACTATGAAAGAAATAGAAAAAATGAGACATACTTTAAGTCATGTTCTCGCCGCAGCAGTTAAGGAACTCTATCCGCACGCGAAATTCGGCATTGGCCCAGCCATTGACGATGGATTTTACTACGATATTGATTTTGGCGACACGAAGATTTCCGACTCTGACTTAAATAAGATCGAGAAGAAAATGCGTGGCATTATTGCCCGCAAGCTACCGATGGTCAAGCGCACCGCTTCCAAATCCGAAGCCCTAGATTGGGCACGCGACCAGAAGCAAGATTATAAGATTGAGCTAATCGAAGAGCTGCCGGAGAATGAAGAATTGACCTTCTATGACATGGGTGACCTATTTACCGACCTTTGCAAAGGCCCCCATGTGAAAGATTTGTCTCAGACCGGCCCGTTTAAACTGGTTCGCGTTGCTGGAGCTTACTGGCGTGGTGACGAGAAGCGCCCCATGCTTACGCGTATTTACGGAGTTGCTTTTGATACCGAGGACGAGCTGAACACTTATCTTAAGCGTCAAGAGGAAGCTAAGAAGCGCGACCACCGCAAGCTAGGCAAGGAACTGGATCTGTTCTGTTTCTCTGATTTGGTTGGAGTTGGTTTACCACTCTTCACCCCTCGGGGTACGGAACTACGTGAGCTGCTTGCGAACTATTCTTTATCGCTTCGTGGTAAAGAAGGGTTCAAGAAAGTCTGGACTCCCCACATCACCAAAACTGATTTGTACAAGACTTCCGGACACTATGCGAAGTTCGGCGATGAATTGTTCATGGTGCACTCACAAGTGAACGGGGAAGATTTCGCCATGAAACCGATGAACTGCCCTCATCACACCCAAATCTTCGCCTCGCGCCCCCGTACTTACCGTGAAATGCCAGTACGCTATATGGAAGCTACGACCGATTACCGCGATGAAAAGACTGGCGAGTTGGGTGGCCTATCTAGGGTTCGCTCGCTCACTCAGGATGATTCTCACGTCTTCTGTCGTAAGGATCAGATTAAGGAAGAGGTGGCCCACCTGGTTAATATAGTTAAAGAATTATATGCGACCGTCGGCATGCAGAAGCTTCGCGCCAGGTTATCGTATCGTTCTGACGAGGATAAATATCTAGGTGACAAGAAGCTCTGGGATATGGCCCAGAATCAGATTAAGCAAGCTGCGATTGATAATGGCCTCGAATACTACGAGCAAGAGGGTGAAGCTGCCTTCTATGGTCCGAAGATTGATTTCATGGCAGAGGATGCTATCGGCCGCGAACACCAGCTGGCCACCATCCAATTAGATTTCGTCATGCCAGAGCGCTTCGGCCTCGAGTTTACCAACGAAAAAGGCGAGAAAGAGCGCCCAGTCATGATTCATCATGCCACTCTCGGTTCCATCGAGCGCTTCTTGTCTGTATTTATTGAGCATACCGGTGGCTGGTTCCCATTCTGGTGCGCCCCTGAGCAGGTTCGTATTGTCACTATCAATGACAAGGTTTCTGACTACGTCGCCAAGATTACGAAGGTTCTAGACGACATTGTTCTTGATAAGCCACTAAAATATAATGAACTACGTTATACTATAGACGATACTTCTGATTCGCTTAGCAAGAAGATCAAGCGAGCCACCGAGTTGAAAGTTCCAGCAATTCTCGTAGTCGGACCGAAGGATGCCGAAGAGGGAATCGTTTCCATTCGTCTCCGCGATTCCGAAGAGAAAGTCAAGCTCGCCAAACTTGCTGAGTTCTTGAAGGAATTAAAATAATCATGGGTTCGGACAAGACCCGCTCATGAGAACATTGATTATTCTAGGTCCTACAGGCTCTGGTAAGACTGGCGTTTCCATCAAAATTGCAAAGACCCTAAACGGCGAGATTATTTCAGCCGACTCTCGTGCAATTTATAAAGGCATGGATATCGGTACAGCCAAGCCAACCATTGAGGAACAGCAGGGAATCCCCCATCACGGTTTAGACCTAGTCACACCAGGTGAGCGTTTCACCGTGGCAGATTGGAAGCAGTATGCCGAGGAGACAATAGATGATATCAAAGCGCGCGGCAAGGTTCCGATTATTGTTGGTGGTACCGGCCTATATATTGATGCACTAATCTATGATTATCATTTCAAAGGCCCCACCGGAGCCAAAATCGGCGATTTTGAACAAAAAACTTGTTCAGACCGCAATCAGATCAAGGGCGATTATCTAGTGGTTGGCGTAAAGACCACCCCAGAAACATTGCAAGCTCGGTTGAACAAAAGAATTGAACAAATGTTCAACCCAGATTTATACAACGAAACTAGAAAATTAGTTCAGAAATATGGCTGGGATAATGGCGCCATGAAGAGCAATATTTACGAATATGTCTGGAAATATCTCCAGGGCGAGCTTACGTTAGAAGAAGCTAAAAAGAAAGCTTTTTACAAAGACTGGCACCTCGCCAAGCGCCAAATGACCTGGTTCAAAAGAAACCCAGATATTATTTGGTTGGAGTTGGAAATGATTTATTCATACGTTATTGAAAAATATAATAACTGATTATGCTATGTATCTTGTCGCTTTCCATGGGCGGGTGACGTTTTTGAAGGGGGTCCTCCGCGAGAGCCGAGCGGGGGAAGAGAAAACGGCAGGACCCGTCCAGGCGAAATCGACTAGTTTTTATGCTAATTTGTGATAGAATTAGAACAGTATGAGTAAAGTAGTTAACACACCAACCGAAAAATTATTTGGCTCGAAGACTAGAGCTAAGCTACTCAACCTTTTCTTTGAAAACCCAGAGAAATCTTTTTACGTTCGAGAAATGACAAGAGTGATCGACGAGCAGATTAATTCCGTCCGCAGGGAATTACTGAACTTGGAAAGTATCGGCGTTATTAAAAATGAGACCTTTGACAACAAAGTTTATTACTCAGCCAACAGCAAGCACCCATTCTGCCGCCCGCTCATTGAAATATTTTCTAAAAAAGTTAGTACACTGAGCGATCAGGACATTCGGGAAACGACATGGGAGGAATACTGCCGTCCAGTCAAGAAATACTTGAAGGGCCTCATCGTCACGAACCGTTTACCAGGCCAGGATGGTATCGACCTACTAATAATTGGCAACGATAAGACCAAGAAACTCACCCGTTGGGCCGAGGTGGTCGAAAAGAAGCAAGGCAAACCAATTAATTACGTCATCATGTCGCCCGACGACTTTACCTACCGAAAAAGTGTCAGGGACCGTTTCGTACTAGACGTCCTAGAAATGGAAATTACCGAAATAATCGATCCAGAAAACATCATTAAATCATAAGGAGAAGCAAAATGTTTGAAATAGAGAGCAAAAACCAAAGCGAAATCATACTTTCGACCAAGACTACCACTGCGACCATTAACATCGACGAAAGTTCCATCGATGCAAATCTAGGTGTTGGCATTATTCATGGCCCAGGCGAGTTCGAGATTGGTGATATTTCCATTCGTGGGATTGCCACTACTAGTAAACGCGTTATTTACGATGTTGAGATTAATGGTATTCATGTGGGCATAATCGGCGACATCGAAGAGAATCTTGATGATATCGTAGCCGATATTCTTTGTACGTCGTCCGTTCGTGCGGTTCGCGAGATTGAGCCGAAGCTCGTTGTATCAATGGGCAATGTCGACGGTATGGTTTCAGAGCTGAAACTAACTGCTCGCACCGAGAAGAAGCTTAAGATTAAGAATCTAGACTCACTCCCAACTACCAGGGAAGTGGTAGCCTTGAACTAATATGGACATATTAAATATAGTACTGGTTCTCGTCATCATAGTCGGCTCGGTAATTTTGCATGAGCTATCTCATGGTATTGTGGCCTACTACCTGGGTGACCATACCGCGAAAGAAGCGGGCCGATTAACCCTTAATCCTTTGAAGCATATCGATCCCTTCATGTCTATTATTGTCCCAGTAGTCTTATATCTACTAAAAGCCCCAGTGTTCGGTGGTGCGAAACCAGTCCCCATTGATAAGTCTAATTTGAAATGGCAGGAATGGGGCATGGCTCTAGTTGCTCTGGCTGGCCCATTTACCAATTTTTTACTGGCCTTTGTATCTTTCTTGATCGGTCATTTTACAGGGTTGTTATATGGCGTAGGTGGGGAAATACCCGGGTTCATTTTTTCCGAATTGGTACTTATTAATCTTGGCTTTACCGTCTTTAATATTATACCTATTCCACCCCTGGATGGTTCTAGGCTTCTTTATGCTATCTCCCCAGATTCAGTACGTAGTGTCCTACAAGCTATGGAGCAATACGGTATCATTATTATTTATGCTCTTATCATTATCTTAGGACAAGTTTTTTCTGGTATCATGGCCGGAGGTATTAACGGACTACTAAATTTCTTTTATTGGATTGTTGGTTGGTAACACCATCTTGGAAGCCCCATCCGAGCCTGACAAGAATGGGGAAAAAGGCGGCAGGACTCGCTAGAGTATGATATAATGGAATTAGCCCTGTTGGCAGCATGATTTTCCTGAATAATCATGTTCTAGGGACTTCGTGGCTTACACCCGTGGGTGTATCGCATAAGATTTTACCCACCTTGTATATATTACGGGGAAAACAGGCCGACAGGGTTTTAAAGAAGGTGGGCATGAAACAGCGTATAAGAGTAGTAGGTATCATCCGGAACGAAGACGGCATCCTGGTTTTAAAACATAGCCAGGGTCGCAGCGAGTCTCCGGTTTTTTGGGAGCTTCCGACCGGTAAAATCAAGTTCGGTGAACAGCCAGAGGAAGCTATGGTACGATCTCTTAGTGAATACACCGGCCTCACTGCATCCTCTGTCATCCTAAAAGATGTCATCACTTTCCTAGCACCCGAAGGCTCCAGCCAGATTAGCAATCTCTATATAGTATATGAAATCGGGATTAATGGCGAGATTAGGCCCGTACCGAAGGATAGATATACTTCCTATAAGTTCATTAAAGATTTCTCGAACCTAGGTATTCATCTGAACGAGACTAGTCTTTCAGTGATTGAGATTGAAGAAGAGAAGACCAATTCCGACCACCTATCCATGCGCGATACGGCAAACAGTATTATTATTAATGTTGATGGCGCCTCGCGTGGCAATCCTGGTCCAGCTGGGATTGGGTATATTATTCACGATAATACCGGTAAGATAATTGAGCAAGGCGGCGAATTTATCGGCTTCGCTACGTCACGAATGGCCGAGTACTTCGCCATGCGAAAGGGAATCGAGCGAGCTCTAGAGCTAGGCTACAAGACCGTGAGATTCGTCTCAGATAGTCTAATGGTGGTAAATCAATTGTCTGGTATTTTTTCCATCAAGAACCAGGATATTATGCCTATCTACAAGGATATTCTTGAAAAAATCGCTCAGTTTGAAGCAGTTTCGTTTAAGCACGTCTCGCGTTCTGAGAACGCGGTGGCCGATAGGGAAGCGAACGAAGCTATTGATAAAACCCTGGGGAATTAAGTCTCATAAACACCACATATATGCCACATTGACAATGTTTCTCCTCTGTTGTAATATATGGATATGCATTCAGATAATGATCAAAAAAGCATTATTGGTTCAAGTGAACTCATTGATATTGGCAAAGCAAAACAGGTTCCCGCCAAGATTGACACTGGTGCCGATTCTTCGTCTGTATGGGCTAGCCATATTCGTGTGACCAAGGATGGTGTGCTCCATTTTCGTCTTTTTGATGAAGGTAGCCCCTTCTATACGAGCAAGGCTTACAAACGTAAGGAATACAAAGTTGCTGTAGTCCGCAGTGCCTCAGGACATGAACAGATTCGGTATCGCGCATACCTTCCTGTTGTTGTCGGCGGCCGAAGGATTAAGGCACTTTTCAACCTCTCGGATCGCAGCAGAAATAACTTTCCGGTTCTTATAGGCCGTCGTACTATCGCATATAAATTCATTGTGGATGTATCTCACAATAACACTAATATACATCCAAAGAAGAACCCTAAGACAAGTATAATTCAAAAACGTCTCAACGAAAACCCGCACGAATTTCACAAGAAGTATATTAAAAGATTATCCGGCAATGCTGATAATATAAAACTAAAAAAGAAGGGAACAAAAAATGAAGTTAGCAATTCTCTCTAATGGCAACGCAAACTATTCCACTAGGCGCCTAGTCGAAGAGGCCGAGAAACGTGGCCATAAGGTAAAAGTCGTGAAATACAAGAACTGTTATCTTTCGCTTGATGATAAGCATCCAGATGTTTATTATAAGGGCAAAAAGCTGGAAGGTTTCGATGCGGTTTTGCCGCGCATTTCCAATAACATGACTCGTTATGGTTGCGCCGTGGTTCGGCAATTTGAAATGCAGGGTGTTTACACTTCGGCTACCTCTGTGGCAATCACTCGTGCTAGGGACAAATTGCGCGCTGCGCAAATCTTGGCAAAATATGATGTCGATACGCCAAAGACCCTGGTCTCACGTAATACTTCTGATATTGACGACCTGCTGGAGCAAATTGGCCTTCCGGTAATTATTAAGTTGGCCACCGGTACTCATGGTAATGGCGTAATTCTCGCTGATACTCGCAAGGCTGCCAAATCGGCTTTGCAGGCTTTTTACCTTTATAATGAAGATGGCACCAACATCTTGCTTCAGGAGTTTATCAAGGAATCCGCCGGCACCGATATTCGTGCTTTTGTTGTCGGCGGTCGTGTGGTCGCATCCATGCAAAGGGCATCATTAGACGATGATTTTAGATCCAACCTTCATCAAGGTGGTACGGGCATCACTGTTAGATTGACCGACGAAGAGAAAAAAGTCGCAGTTAAGGCCGCAAAAGCCATGGGGCTTCATATTTGTGGCGTAGATCTTATGCGGTCTTCTCGTGGTCCACTTGTACTTGAGGTTAATGCTTCTCCAGGATTCGGTATTGAAAAGGTCACTGGTCGCGACGTCGCCTCTAAGATTATCGAATACATCGAACACAACGCTTCCCGCCGCAACGGTAAAGATCGCGTAGGGGCCTAATTATGACTAGCAAGGTCCTTCTTATCGGTAATGATATCAGCAAATTCGATTCAGTTTTGAGCCAATTATCCGATGCGGCGACCACTGTTTCCGTCTGTTCATATCGGGATTTGTCGTTTTGTCTGGATAAAGATCACTCCTTTATCAAATACTTCACCACTGGTGAAGACATCAGGGAATTCTCCAGAATCATCATACTCGCCACCTCCCCTGGGCACCTCCAGAACTATCTCTTTAGCGCCTTAGCCTGTTATTGTCGCAAGCATAATATCACGCTCTTGGATGATAGCTTCTCTAATACCGACGGCAAGCTTTACGCCCTCTGGCGTTTCTGGGAATCCGGCATCCCTGTTGCAAAAACTGCCTTCGGCCCCGTCGAGTTTCTGGTGCAACAGTTTTCGCAATTCGGCTTTCCCTGTATTATTAAATCCGTACAGGGGACCAAAGGTAAGGACAGCTACCTTATTCATGACGAAACTGAGCTTCGCCAAGTTATCAATGACAACCCAGATACTCACTTTGTTATGCAAAACTTCATCCCTAATGATGGAGACTGGCGCATCATACTCACACATTTTAAACCCAGGTTAGCCATTTACCGCTCCTCTCACGGCAAAGATTTTCGTAATAACACTTCTGTCGGAGGCGATGCTACTCTGGTACCACTAGAGGAAGTGGACCCTAAAGTTCTAGAGCTAGCCACCGATGCCGCGAAGGCCCTAGATATCAAAATCGCCGGCGCCGACATCCTACAAGACAAAAACTCTGGTGAGTATACCGTTCTTGAAGTCAACCGCACGCCTCAGCTCATCACCGGCGCGTTCCCAGAGGCCAAAATTTCAGTCCTAAAATCACTTATCACAGGGAATTAAGCTCGTCTAGTCCACTCATGATATAGAGCGCATTAATATGCTCCGCTCCGTCTAATGTGTGATAATAACTGTCAGGGGTAGAATCGCGCCGATAGTTAATCAAATAGGGCGAATTCTGCATAAAATTCTTACAGATTTCATTCACCTTTTTTGCGGTTTCCTCATCTGCTACTCCGAGCATTCTGCAACACACTAAGTACTCAATACAGGGGTCCAGCGAAATAGTATCAATATTATTAAGAATTATCTCTTTGCATTTGTTCAGTAAGTTTATCAGCATTGTGCGGTGTTTTGTATTTTTTATGTTCTGCGTATAAAACTCTGACTCGCATATTATGATATGTGTACAAAAGTATATCAGTAGCACTGGGTCTATGGCATCAGCATCAAGTCTTAGCACCCAGTCGCCGAGCTTCGCCACCATGTCTTCATCACGCGGGAACAATTCCTCTATCAAGCAGATTGTGTTCACCGCCCAGCTAGATAAAGTTATCAGAGCATCACCATCCGCCATAAGCCTATCAGAGAGCTCGTACATCTTGTTTTTCGGGTATAGCTTGGTCAATTCATCTCTAATGTCCACGCGATACTCTTTTAATAGATGATGTACCCTAAAAAGCGCCGCCTCTAACCCGTAAATATCAGGGTATTTCTCAAAATATTTCTTCCGCTTTTCGTAGTTTGCTACCATCGAACAATCGTTTTTGGACAACAGTTTAGCGATATTCGTATCTGGCTTATTCTGCTCGAGGAAATCATCGAAATCGTGTGAGTTGAAAAAGTTTTTCATTCTGGTCGCAAAATGAAACTGCTTCTCTAGAGATAGCTCATCGAGGTGTTCATAATAATACTCTTTAACAGACATACTCGTATTATACCATATTCTCTTATTGCCTTCTCTGTGGTATAATCAAACTGAGCCTGCAAGGCAATCGCTTGGAAAACCCAAGAGGAAAGTCCGGGCAACAAAGAGCAAGGTAGTCGCTAACGGCGACCGTCTGCAAGGATAGGGAAAGTACCACAGAAACTAAACTACCCGCAAGGGAAAAGGTGAAAAGAGTGGGGTAAGAGCCCACAGCACTTCGTAGTGATGCGGAGTGGCGGCAAACCCTACCTGTTGCAAGGAGTACTGTCAGCCCCTGCTCGGGGACGTACGCTCACCGCTTGAATATTACAGTAATGTAGTATCTAGATAGATGATTGCAGACTATATATTATATATAGTCACAGAACCCGGCTTACTGACGGCTCATATAACAAAAATCCGACCCTAACGGTCGGATTTTTGTAGTAACTATAAATTATTTACTCGATTTTTTCTCGGCTTTTGCCTTTGGGGATTCAATTAAACCCTTCTTTTTCAAAGTACGTAAAGCTGAAGTAGAAACATTGCATTTGACTTTCTTACCATTAATCACCAAGGTTCTCTTGCTTACATTTGGCTTGAACACCTTGCGCGTGTGTCTCTGGGAGAAAGATACATTGTGGCCGTACATCTTGCCTTTACCGGTAACTTCACAAATCGCCATCTTATTTCTCCTTTACCGTATTAACAATTGTTTTAAATGCTTCAGGGTTATTTACTGCAAGCTCTGCTAGGATTTTACGATCTACATTGATGTTCTTAGCTTTCATACCAGCAATTAATTGCGAATAGGAAAGACCAAGCTCTCTTGAAGCATTATTGATACGAGTAATCCATAAAGCGCGAAAATCACGCTTGCGACTGCGGCGATCTCGATAGCTATATTGTAAAGCCTTAATTACGCCTTGCTTGCCGAGTTTAAAACTGCGACGGCGGTAATGTTGCATACCCTTCGCTGCTTGTAATATCTTCTTATGTTTCGCATGTGCTGCGACACCTCTTTTAACTCTCATGACTATACCCCCAATGCCTTCTTAACGTTTTTTGCAATTTTGCCATCAATCATCGCAGCAGTTTTCATGTTGCGCTTTCTGGCTTTAGATTTTTTGGCGAGAATATGATTCCCGTAGGCTCGTCCACGTACCAATTTACCAGAACCGGTAATTTTGATGCGCTTCGCAGTGCCTTTATGCGTCTTTAATTTCGGCATAATGTTTTCCTTTATTTATAGTTAGTATTAATCCCCCGAATGTGCCAGCAGGAAACCTTGGAAGTAGGAAAATACTTCTTTCGTGTCTATTCTGCTATTTTTTACGAATCTGTATTGACAGATTCCGTCCGCTCATTTGTTGCTTGCTTTCGACGATAATGTCGCTTCCCAGAAGCTCCATTACTTTATTCAGAAGCTCCGATCCTAACTCTTTATGGGCCATCTCGCGACCCTTAAAGACTATCATAATCTTTACCCGATCACCATCATCAAGGAAACCACGCATTTTGCGAACTTTTATGTTAAGGTCGTTATCTGAAATCTTGAGACCAATTTTCATCTGTTTTAGCTCGGATTGTTTTGAGCGAGCTTTTTTGCGATTCTTGGCTTCTTCCTTCATTTTTTGATACTGGTATTTACCCCAGTCAATCACTTTAACAACCGGTGGAACGGCATTAGCAGCAATCTCTACTAAATCCACTCCCTGTTGATTCGCTAGAAGCTGGGCATCACGACTAGACATAATGCCTAGTTGCTCCCCATTAGAACCTATAACGCGAACTTTCGGATAACGAATCTCTCCGTTTAATCTAGTTCGTGAATTGTTTTTTATAGTAGTCCTTTCTTCTCTTGAATTAACCTGTCACTAATTATATCAAACCCTAAGAAAAAAAGCAATATCAAAGGCGGGCTATCTCCTGCGGTAAGTCAAAGCTTCCGCTAAATGTTTAGCGAGTACCAGGTCGGATTTTTCGAGATCAGCAATAGTTCTGGCGACTTTGATGGTTTTAAAATATGACCGTGCCGATAAGTTTAGCCTTTCAGAAGCATTTGCAAGCAGCTGCTCGGCTGCAGGATCCAGCTGAATTAGCTGTGAAACTTGGAAGGAGGACAGGGAACTATTGTAGATTCCATCTTGACCGTAGCGCGACCTTTGGCGCATAATTGCCTCTGTTATAGTATTTTTTACAACAACATGTTCGGAGCGCTCATTGGAAATAGGTTTTCTTAGTTCCCGATTATCAACTTTTTCAACCGTAAGATTCATATCGATTCGATCGAGCAGTGGTCCCGAAATTTTCTTGTTATAGTTCTGGATTTGGAGTTCCGAACACTTGCATTCATGCGTCGGATCATTCAAGAACCCGCAAGGGCAGGGATTCATGGTTGCAATTAGCATAAAATCTGCCGGATAAGTAGTTTTCTGATTGGCTCTAGATATTGATATTGTTCTATCCTCAAGTGGCTGTCTCAGGGATTCCAGCACCGAGCGAGAGAACTCTGGTATCTCGTCTAAGAACAGGATACCCTTATGCGCTAACGATATTTCGCCTGGGCCATTAGCCCCACCAATTAGAGAAGTGGCACTGGCGCTATGATGTGGCGCTCTGAAAGGGCGTTTCCTAATCACATTATCGCAAGACAAGCCGGCGATTGAATAAATCTTAGTAATGTCTATCATTTCATCTGGAGTTAAATCAGGAAGTAGGTTTGCTGCAGTCCTGGCTAGCAGTGTTTTGCCGGCTCCAGGCGGGCCAGAAATCAATAAATTGTGGTGCCCAGCTACGGCAATTTCGATGGCTCTTTTAGCTAGTTGTTGACCCAGTATCTGATCTAAGAATGGACCGTTGCTGGCATCATTATTCTCCTCTATGCAGTCGTCGTTTGCAGGCCCTTGTGGTGTTATTTGTTTCTTTAAGATCAAGTATAATTCTTGAAGGGAACTCACTCCGATAATCGCAACATCAGAAACCAAAGATGCTTGTGAAAGGTTATCGATTGGTACATATATGTCCTTATATCCCGATTCTTTGGCAGCTTCGACTATGTTTATGATTCCTTTTACCGGCCTCAGCTTTCCATCTAGAGACAATTCACCCACAAAAACTTTATGATTTATGTCTCGCCTAATGATTTGACCAGAAAGCAGCATAATCGAAAGCGCTATCGGTAAATCGAGATAGGCACCATCCTTCTGTAAATCGGCTGGGGCCAAATTAATGGTAACTTTTTTGTCTGGAAACGAGAATCCAGAATTAACAATTGCACTCCTTACGCGTTCCTTAGCTTCATTGATTGTTTTGTTTGCCATACCAACAATATTAAAAGCCGGAAGGCCACGATTCATGTCGCCTTCCACTTCAACTAATTTAGCATCGAAACCATAGGGAATTATTGAATGAATTTTTGCTATCATGCGTTTCTTCTAACACGTTAATAGTATTATTTCAATCAAAACATTTTGCTATTGCTAAAAATATTAAGCATTAGCAATTAAAACATAAAAAACTTCAAAACATTGTTACAGGTTACAAACAGAAAGTCTGTGGAAAACTCGCAAAAATTGTATAAAAAAAGTATCAAAAAAGTGTTGACATAACCATTTTTTCGCGATAATATAGAGATAGCTTTTGAATAAATAAATTATTCAAAAGGTCAAAACAAAAATTTAGCCAAAATAACTCCACACTCTACAAAAAGACCGGTTTTCCTCGCAGTTACCGGTCTTTTTCTTTGTCCTTATGTATACAAATAGGGAAGGATATGGTATAATAATAGGCAGTTGGGGCTGACAAAGCTTAGACGGGATATTAACAATCATAAAGCGCGTCGATTAAATACCGTAAGTATTCAATAAGTGCTAAAAACACTAAGACTGCGCATGTCATGTACATGCCAGCATATGCCTAATTAATTGTAGGCTGGTCCTAGTATGAGTTTCCGTAATGCTAGGATTATCATATCACGGGAATAAGGTTATTTAGCTGGCGGAATCTAACACGAAAATTAGCCATGGCTTTTGTTAGTTTTGCTACTTGCAGCTAACAATATCAGCCAAGACGAAATAAGTAGCTATGCGCGTAGAATTATGATCCAGTGATGTTTCGGACCCGGAGGCAGTATCCGGCAGCTCCACCACGGAACGAGATTTAGGGGTAAGTTAGATGATGGAAAATAAGCCGTATGGCTTATTTTTAATTTAGGCCTAGTCTCGACCCAAATAAACTTGTTTATTTGGGGAAAAGACTAGCCTAAATTAAAATAGTCTCACTATTTCCATCATCTAACCTACAAAACGACTGACCGGGGACGACTTTTGCTTTAGTCAAAAGTCGACCACGGAATACAACGTAGTAGCATAGTGGCTTCACTATTTCCATCATCTAACCTACAAAACGACTGACCGGGGACGACTTTTGCTTTAGTCAAAAGTCGACCACGGAATACGATAATTTAGTGTTGTAATCATTACAACACAGCCAAAATGTCAATTTTACATAATCCATCATCAGGCAAAATTTTGAATTTTGTTGTAAAAAACACAACAAAAAGAACAATAAAATAGAACAGATGGAAATAGGGAATAATGTTGTGAGATTTACATCGATAAAGTTGAACAAATATCTTGATTTTTTATTAAACTTGTGCTAGTATAAAGACAGTCGAGAAGACTAAATAAAAATTACAAACAAAAGGAACTTTAAAAATGAAAAACACCAAAACGTAACATTTCGCGGGCGAAAAGGTAATTTCTAGCCATAAATTACACATTTAGGAATTACCTAGAGCTCCGCTAAATCCTAAAAGGGAAATGCGTTGAGCGCATAGTTAAATCTTTCGTTAGTACCTTCTAAAGAACATAAACCAGAGCGAAAGAAACAAACTATAAGGACATTTGCTTCACTTTGAGTGAAGCGGTCAAAGGAGTAGCGCTGGGGTTGCGGTCAATAGTTAAGTATTTAGGTACCGGATAACCCCGCGCCCTCTCCATATAACAAAATTCTTGGGGGAACCAACCATTAATATGATATAATAAGGTTATGAAGCATAACCAGATTATATTGGCATCTAGTATCATCGGACTCGCAGCTTTAATCATGATACTTAATCTTACATCTCCAACGGAAATCGGACCGTTCGGAGTTTTATTATTTTTTACAACAGTTTACATTGTTTCGTTTGGGATTATGGTATTCCTGATCGGTTCATTCTTCAGAATTGCTCTCAAAAAACAAGTTAGTCACAGCAAGCTATACCTTTATGCCGCAATTATGGCTTTTGTGCCAATCATGCTGATGATGGCTAGATCCTTTGGTGCAATTAACCTTTGGACGATTAGCTTAATGACAATTTTCGTATTTTTAGCCGAATTTTTGGTCTACAAACGCGCATAATGTGATATTATAAACATATGGATTATAATAGAGTTCATCAGGCGATGGGGGAGAAGGGTTCTAATACTGAAGTCCCAGACATTGAAAATACAAATGGTCAGGACTCTATGGACCCAATTTCAGGATATAGTGGCGACCAATGCGAATCTATTACAAAAGGTCCAGGTAGTGAAGATATAAACTCGTCGTTTCAACCAGAGTATGACTTAAATAGCGGGAATTGGAATGGAGACAGTGGCTCTGCAAGTGTAGACGGGGCAAAGTCATTAGGTAAGGCGGTGGGAACCGGCGATAGTTCACGAAAAAATAGTTCTCCTCGGGGAATGGGAGAACTGGCAATTGGCCTATCGGAAGGCGATGCTTTGACCGAAATTGGCAAAATTGAGGACGAATTAAGGCGGGGTACTACCAACCCGGCAAGCTTCGTCAAACAGATCAGTGAAATCAAAAGACATTTCCAAGAGGGTGAGGCGGCCTAGATGCGTAGTATAACCTGTTTTAGTATTTTTTACAACATTACAAGGAGCTATGCGTAATGAGTGCCTGGGTGGTTATTGCAATCGTCATAGTGTCATTAATGATTTGCTTCGCATCTCTTTATTCAGTGAAAATCTCTAGTTTACGCAAGAAGACAAAATACGAACGCAGTCTCAAAATGGTCTCATTACTCATTCATCTTCCACCCACCACCGATGACACCGAAGCTGGCAGTCGAGATAAGCGCGACGTGGCTAATGAGGCAATCTCTAAAGCTCAAGTGATGTATTCGATCCTTGCATCTACCATCGCCAAGGGGTTTAAGACCAGACTTTATGGCCAACGTCATTTTTCCTTTGAGATTATCGCCAAAGATGGGTTTGTAAGGTATTATGCCATCGTTCCAGCTACGTTGACAGAGACGGTCAAGCAGGCAATCCAATCATCTTACCCCACTGCGCGTGTCGAGGAAAAACGCGAGGATAACATCTTTGAAGGTGGAGCCGGCATTGAAGCCGTATCAGGGGCAGAGCTGACCTTAAACAAGGACTATTATCTCCCCATTGCAACCTACGAAGACACCAAGAGGGATGCCCAGCTCGCAATTCTAAATGCCATTTCAAACTTGAACAAGGGTGAAGGTGTTGCTGTACAAGTTTTGTTCCGCCCTGCAGAAAAAAATTGGTCAGACAAGTCCAAGGATTACATAGAATCAGTCCAAAAAGGGAAAAAGAAAAAGACGATTGGTGGCAACTTCGGAGATTTCTTCGTAGACTTAATTCGAGCCCCCTGGGAAGTGCCAGAGGCACGCGAAAAAACCGAGCAAGAGGTCACCACTACCAGTAGTGCAAAACAAGAAGAAATCAATGCCATATCTAACAAAATGCGCTATCCGGCATTCGAAACTCTTATAAGAGTAGTAGCCAGTTCCAAATCTAAAGCCCGCTCCGAGGCCCTGATGGGTGGGGTAATCTCAGCTTTTTCGCAGTTTGATGCCCCAGAGATTAACGGCTTTAAGGTAAACACTCTTAAGGACCCCAAGAAACTCGTAATTGACTATGCTTTCCGATTTTTCCCGCTAAAGACCAACACTAATATCCTAAACAGCGTAGAATTAGCCAGTATTTTTCATCTTCCCGAGCAGAGTTCTATCCCCAGCTCAGGGGTAGAACGCCAGCTGACCAAGCAAGTTGACGGTCCGGCTCGCCTCGCCACTGAGGGGGTATTTCTTGGCACCAACGAGTTCAGGGGTGAGCAGAAAGCCATTTATCTTGACGACTCAAATCGTCGTCGCCACATGTATGTGATTGGCCAAACCGGTATGGGTAAATCAGTATTCTTAGAGAATATCGCTTTTCAGGATATGTGTGATGGTAGAGGGTTCGCCTTCATCGATCCGCACGGTGATGCAGTGGATGCATTACTAAAGCGTGTGCCCGAAGAGCGTATCGACGATGTCATTTACTTCGATCCGTCAGATATCGAACATCCGGTCGGCATGAATATGTTCGAATTCACCAATCCTGATCAGAAGGACTTCATTGTCCAGGAAGGCATTACTATGCTGCAATCCCTGTTTGACCCCCAGAACCAGGGCTTTTTTGGTCCTCGTGGTCAGCATATGTTCCGCAATGCAGCTCTCTTGCTCATGTCAGATCCGAACGGCGCTACCTTTATTGATATCCCGCAGTGTTTTACTGACCCCGAATTTGTGAAATCTAAGCTCAAATATGTTACGGATAAGGCAGTCTATGATTATTGGACTAAAGAGTTTCCCGCTTCGCAAAAATCCAACGATGCTGGCGAAGTCATCACCTGGTTCTCGAGTAAATGGGGTCCATTCCTAGCCAACACTATTATGAGGAATACTCTAGGCCAGGTTAAATCAGGCTTCAATATTCGCGAAATCATGGACAACAAAAAAATCTTCTTGGTCAACCTCTCTAAGGGTAAACTCGGTGATATTAACTCCAACCTTCTCGGTATGATTTTCGTGATGAAGTTCCAGCAGGCAGCTATGTCAAGACAGAACATCCCCGAAGACGAACGTCAAGATTTCTGTCTCTATGTCGACGAGTTCCAGAATTTCGCCACTGAATCCTTCGAATCCATCCTATCTGAAGCCCGTAAGTATCGCTTAAATCTCATCGTTGCCAATCAGTTTATGACTCAGCTAACCGAAAAAATCAGGGAAGCATTGCTCGGCAACGTCGGTTCAATCATCTGCGGTCGTATCGGTATCACCGATGCCGATATTATGGTCAAAGCCTTCTCGCCCACCTTTACCGCCGAAGATTTAACCAAGACCCCAAATTATTCCGCTATTGCCAAAGTTATGATGTTTGATGTGCCGTCTGCCCCGTTCACGATGAAGTTGCCGCCTCTGATGGGCGAGCCAAGTGATAAGCTGATGGAGACCCTGAAAGCTTACTCTGCGACCAAATACGGTAAAACCCGTGCTGAGGTCGAGAAGGAAATAGAGGAACGCTGGTCCAGGGCAGAGAGGGAAAAATCCAAAATTGAAGAAATCGCCTCTAAGGCACCTAGCAGCCGCAAGGACGACTTTTTGCCAAAAAACGTGGAAAATATCAACTCTGCACCTAAAACGCCTGCAAGCACCCAAGAATCGCCCGAGGAAGGATTTTTGGATGGCTGGTTGAACCGGCAAGAATAGCTTGTCAGAATATTGCATTTTGACAGGATAAGGTGTATAATAGACACAGATTTAATAAAGAAGAGGTATAAAATGGCTGGAAAAGCTGAAGAATACGATTCGTCTGAAATTCGGGTATTGGAGGGTTTGGAGCCGGTCCGTTTGCGGCCAGGTATGTATATTGGTTCCACTGGTTATGATGGTCTGCACCACTTACTTAAGGAGATTGCTGATAACTCAATTGATGAGGCCATTGCGGGCTTCGCTAATAAGATTGATATTACCATTCTGAAAGATGGCGGCATTCGTGTCGACGATAACGGTCGTGGTATCCCTGTAGATGTCCATCCTAAGACCGGCAAATCCACTCTAGAGACTGTCTTGACCGTCCTTCATGCGGGTGGTAAGTTTGGTGACGGTGGTTATAAGGTTTCTTCTGGTCTTCACGGCGTAGGCTCATCAGTTGTGAATGCGCTTTCTACCCATATGATTGCTGAGGTATACAGGGGTGGCAAGACTCACCACATTGAGTTCGACACCGGTAAGCCAACTAGCGATTTGAAAGTGTCTAAAGGTAGCCCACGCGAGTCCGGCACCTCGATTACTTTCTATCCAGACCCTACCATCTTCAAGGAGACCACTACTTTCGATTACGATTGGGTATCTAATTATGCTCGTCACCAAGCTTATCTTACCAAAGGTATTCTCATTACTGTTACAGATGAGCGCACTGGCGACAAGGAATCATTTTATTTCGAGGGTGGCATCAAGAGTTATGTTAAGCGCCTCAATAATGGTAAGGAGGCTCTATCTGATGATATTTTCTACGTAGATAAGCAGGTCGGCGATGTAGGCGTGGAGATTGCTCTGCAGTATAACGACAGCTATGCCGAGACCATGAAGCCTTTCGCCAATAACGTTCTCACCCCTGATGGTGGCATGCACGTGGTTGGATTCAGGACCGGGCTTACCCGTACAGTGAATGACTATGCTCGTAAGAACGGCCTCTTAAAGGAAAAGGATGACAACCTTACTGGTGACGATATTAAGGAGGGCCTCACCGCAGTCATCCTAGTTAAGCTTCCGGATCCTCAATTCGAAGGTCAGACTAAAAACAAGCTAGGCAATCCAGAGGTTAGGGGTATAGTTGATAAGGTTATGACCGAATATTTCGGTTACTATCTTGATGAAAATCCTGCCATCGCTAAGAAAATCGTAGGTAAAGCCACGCTAGCTGCTAGGGCCCGTAAAGCCGCCAGAGCCGCACGAGATAACGTCATTAGGAAGGGTGCCTTCGAAGGACTGAACCTCCCATCTAAACTAGCCGATTGTTCTAGTCGTGATCGCTCAGAGTGCGAGTTGTTTATCGTAGAGGGTAATTCGGCCGCTGGTTCTGCCAAGGAAGGCCGTAATCCTAAGATTCAAGCTATTCTCCCGCTTCGTGGTAAGGTGTTAAATACCGAGCGCGCGCGCCTAGATAAGATGTTGGCAAATCAAGAGCTAGTCTCCCTTATCAAGGGCCTTGGTGTAGGCATCGGTGATCAATTCAATATTGACGGCCTTCGCTACGACAAGATTATCTTCATGACCGATGCTGATGTAGATGGCCTTCATATTGCTACACTTCTTATGACATTCTTTTTCCGTTACATGCCACAAGTGATTGAGGAAGGCCACGTTTATTTAGCCAAGCCACCCCTATTTGGTCTGATTAAAGGCACTGGGAACACCCGTAAGATTGATTATGTCTACGACGAGGTCGCGCTTGAGAATAAACTAACCGAGAAAATCGAAGAGAAGAAAAAAGCTGGCACTAAGATAGACGAATCCGCAGAGAGGTTCAAGCAGGCGGGCTACACCGCTCAGCAGCGCTTCAAAGGTCTTGGTGAGATGGATGCCAAGCAGCTCTGGGAGACCACCATGGACCCCGAGAATCGCATCCTTGTCAAAGTTCACGTCGAAGATGCCGAGAAAGCCGATGCTGTATTTACGAAGTTAATGGGAGACCAAGTCGAACTCCGCAAGAACTTCATCCAGGCCGGCGCCGCATCTGTTAACCTTGACGACCTGGACTTCTAGAAAGGAATAAACGATGGAAGACGACAAGAATTCAAATAGCAATAAGTCAAAAGCTCCGCAGGATACCTCTTCTGAGGAGGCTTTCGCGACGACGGGAGCGAACGGAGCGAGCGCCCCCCGTAACGACGGGCGGGCGCGAAGCGTCTCCGAAGAAGAGGTGTCTGCGGAGCTTCCAAGCTCGGATGGCATTGAGATCAAGCCTGTCGAGCACACCATGGAGAACTACTTCCTGAAGTATTCCATGTCCGTAATTATCGACCGCGCTCTACCTGACGTACGCGACGGCCTCAAGCCCGTAAACCGCAGAATCCTCTATGCTATGAATAAGAACGGTTGGAAAGCCCCACACGCCACCGTTAAATCCGCTCGTATCGTCGGTGAGGTAATGGGTAAGTATCATCCACACGGTGATTCTTCTATTTATGATGCCATGGTTAATCTTGCTCAGCCCTGGAAAATGCGCTACACCCTGGTCGAAGGTCAAGGTAACTTCGGTTCTGCTGATGGTGATGAGCCAGCCGCCTCTCGTTACACCGAGGCCCGGATGGATAAGATTGGTACCGAACTTCTTGCCGACATCGAGAAGGAAACCGTTGATTTCCGCGATAACTTCGACGGCACAGAGAAGGAGCCAGTCGTTCTACCGGCTGCCGTCCCGAATATTCTCTTAAACGGCCAGATGGGCATCGCGGTTGGTATGGCTACTAATATTCCACCCCATAATCTCGGGGAGCTTGTCGATGCGACAGTAGCCTTGATCGATGATCCAGAGATTTCTCTCGAGGGTCTCATGAAACACGTCAAGGGTCCAGATTTTCCTACCGGTGCCGAAGTATATGGTGGTGCCCCGATGAAGCAAGCCTATGCCACCGGTAAAGGTTCAGTGGTAATCCGCGGTGTAGCCAATATCGAGGAGCGCAAGAATGGCCGTTATAACATCGTCATTACAGAAATGCCTTACGGGGTTAGCAAAGAAGCCCTCATCTCTAAAGTTGTTCAGCTAGCTCAGGATAAGAAACTCACTCATATCGCCGATGCCCGTAACGAATCTGCTAGAGGTAAGACCAGGGTGGTCATCGAACTAAAGAAAGATGCTTTCCCAAAGAAAATCCTCAATCAGCT
Source organism: Candidatus Saccharimonadota bacterium (assembly GCA_017510425.1). Taxonomy (GTDB): domain Bacteria; phylum Patescibacteriota; class Saccharimonadia; order Saccharimonadales; family Saccharimonadaceae; genus Nanosyncoccus. The sequence goes on along the minus strand of JAFWNJ010000002.1, from coordinate 3,043 downwards.
CTATAAATTAACCGATCTCCAGACCACCTTCCACTATAATGTTCTAGCCCTGGTTGACGGTATCCAGCCCCGCATTCTCGGTCTTAAGGAGATATTAAATGAATTTGTGAAACACCGTCAGATTGTGATTAGGAGAAGGACCGAATTCGACCTAAAGAAGGCCAAGGAGCGCGCCCACATCTTAGAGGGGTTGAAGATTGCCCTTGATAATATCGATGAGGTAATTAAGGTGATTCGTGCCTCCTACGATGATGCCGATAAACAGCTCATGTCGCGGTTCGGGCTATCAGAGATTCAGGCAAATGCCATTTTGCAAATGCAACTTCGCCGCTTGCAAGGATTGGAGCGGGATAAGATTGAAGAGGAATTGAAAGAACTCCATGAGCTCATCAAGAAGCTTGAAGCAATTCTCGCTAGTGAGCAGGAAATTCTAAGAGTGGTTAAAGAGGAATTGATTGCAATTAAAGAAAAATACGACGATCCGCGCCGCTCTAAGATTGTTTCGCACGAGGTTGGTAAGTTCTCCGAGGAGGAGCTGATTCCGGAAGAGGAGAGTGTTATCCTCCTGACCGCAGAGAACTACATGAAGCGCGTACCGCAAACCGATTTTAGGAAACAGAACCGTGGTGGTAAGGGCAAGCGCGGCATGACTACTAAGGAAGAGGATGTGATCTCTCAGATTTTGACAGCCAATTCTCACGACGATTTGTTATTCTTTACCAATCAAGGTCGTCTCTTCCGTTTGAAGGCTTACGAGGTGCCACAGGCCACTCTAGCTGCCAAGGGTACTGCGGCAGTCAATCTGCTCAATATGCACCCAGAGGAGAAAATCACTGCTATTATCAAGCAGGGCGAGGCTAAAGATGACGGCTACCTCTTTATGGCTACCAAGAAGGGCACCATTAAGAAATCTCTCGTCAAAGATTTCTTTAATGTTCGCAGTAATGGTCTAATTGCTATTAAACTTGATGCCGGCGATGAGTTGCGCTGGGTTAAGGAGACCACCGGCGAGAATGATATCGTGATTTCTACCTCTGCTGGTCAGGCTACCCGCTTCAATGAGAAAGAAGTTCGCGCCATGGGCCGTTCTGCCATGGGCGTACGCGGTATGCGCCTTCGTCCGAAAGATGAAATCGTCGGTATGGATGTAGTTACTGACCCTAAGCAGAAGCTTATTGTTGTCTCAGCCAACGGATATGGTAAAGCCACCCTAGTCGCCAACTTCCCACCACATAAGCGTGGCGGAGTTGGTATTAAGGTTGCTGCTGTTACCAGTAAGACCGGCCCGATTGTTGCTGTTCACACCCTTGATCCAGAGGCTAAAGAAGTTATTATGATGTCTACCAAGGGACAAGCTATTCGTGTCGCCATGAAGGAAATTCCAACACTTGGCCGCGCTACCCAGGGCGTACGGATTATGAAGATGAGCGATAATGATACTGTAGCTTCCATCGGCATTGTCCTCCCAGAAGAGAATCCAGATGATTTAGGTGAAAACACTCAGGATTCACCTAAAACCAATTGACAGTAACACTTAATAGCAAAACTCTTATGACAAAAACTAAAACTCTTAAGCTTTAATTTTGACTTAAGGGGGGTTGAAGATATTCCTCTTACATGATTAATTCTTCGCAGAATTAATTATAAGAGGAGTAGTATGAAAAGAATCCCTAAAATACTAATATCAAGTTTAATGCTTAGTTCGGTTTTTATACCACCTAGCCCAACCTTTGCGGCCATAGCAGATAAAGGGACCACCTGGTGGTCGGTGGAAGAATTATTAGAGTTTAATGAGGAGGTCGAACTAGAGAAGGTGGCAGAATGTGGCGACGATGAGGAATGTAAAATGGAATTTGGTTTCACCATGTTCGATCGAGGACCAAAATATAGTGCCCTGAACAGCCTTCTTGATGCGCAAATCTGGGTTACTTCAGTTAATCCCGCCGAAGAAACCATTAAGGTGCTTTTCTTCGATGATGAAATGATGTTAAAACGCATGGGTATTGAGGAGAAAATCCATCTAGAGCACCTTTATGTCGGCTGGGTCGAAGAATGGAGTGGCCAGATTTTTAACTATGATCACGACCGCTTTATCGGTGGCAGTATAACTGGGAATCACCCCATGTACGATGGTAGTTCTGAAGTGAACGGCGAAGATTGGATACCGGCTTGGGAGGAATACGAATTGTCGGTAGCTGGCTCGAATCTGATAGACAACACGCACGGCAGGATTGATTACGCCGTCTTCGCTAAGAATAATATGTTTAACGCTCAGGGTAGTTTTGATTACTTGAGCTGCCTTAACGCTGCCGATTACCAGGAGGAGACGGAATGCAAAATGTATGTCTCTGGCGATCAAGGATACTCCTATTTTCCACCTAGAGAACAAATCGTTGAACAATCTACGGTATCAGAGGAAGAAAATCAGCCCGAAGTGGTTAAAGAAGTATATTGTAATCTGGAAGAGGCTCTCCAGATTGTGATGGAATCAGCAGAAATCAACTGCCAACTGGGGAAAGTACCGTATTCCTACTATGTACAAGAATGGGAGAAGTTGAATTCTAATCCAGATTCGGATGATGTCCCTGAGGTAGAACCTGAGCCAACCTTTACATTAACCCCTGAGCCAGAACCGGAATCGAACAATAACCCACTTTCTAATCCACCTCTCGCTTTGGTCAAAGAAGACCCTATCGCGCCGAAAGCGCCAGAAACCGGTAGGGCAGGAAATTACACAGATAGTTCAGACAACAGTTTGGAAACACCTTGGTGGTTTATATTTCTAAACATCATAGGTGCATTGTTGCTCGTCTGGTGGTTTATGCCTACACCCAATGAAATAATCCGAAAAAACGCCAAAAAATCTGAAAAAAGGGTATTGACAAAAAAAGCTGACTGCGATAAGATGGTATCAGTCTAAAGCTGCGAGCATATATTTTAGGAGTCTTTAGAAATATTTTAACAATTTAGTTGTGCAATTAATCATCGTCAGTTTTTAATTTTATGTTGAGTTAAGCAAATTTAACATTACAATAATGGAGAG
>JAFWNJ010000001.1 GCA_017510425.1 Candidatus Saccharimonadota bacterium | reverse complement strand
GCCGTAACCGAGATAAATAATAGACCTAGAAAATGCCTAAATTGGATGAGTCCACGGGAAAAAATGTCCCAAAATCATGCCCTAGTGGTTAACAAAAAGTCTTGTGATTTGAAATAGAATTCAGCTTATGGACTTTTTTAAAAGAGCAAAGTTACTCTTTACAAGTTTGCAAAAATAGTCTAAAATAATAGGGTAGTGATTTGGAGCTGGTTTTTATTAGCGCTCCAAACGTAATAAAATCAATAAAAGGAGATTGAATGGCAAATTTTGACCGTTCCAAGCCGCATATTAATGTCGGCACCATGGGTCACGTTGACCATGGTAAAACCACTTTAACCGCTGCGATTACAACCGTTCTCGCAAAGAGGCTCCCGTCTGATGTAAACAAGCCGGTAGCTTATGATCAAATCGATAATGCCCCTGAGGAAAAGGCTCGCGGTATTACTATCGCAACTTCTCACCAGGAGTATGAATCTGAGAAGCGTCACTATGCACACGTCGATATGCCGGGTCACGCTGACTATATTAAGAATATGATTACTGGTGCCGCCCAGGTTGATGGCGCTATCCTCGTAGTTGCTGCGAATGATGGTCCACTTCCTCAGACTCGTGAGCACGTACTTCTTGCTCACCAGGTGAACGTACCAAAAATCATCGTCTTCCTCAACAAGATGGATCTTGCCGATCCTGAGCTAGTTGAGCTCGTCGAGATGGATGTCCGTGAACTTCTTAACAAATACGGCTTCGATGGCGACAATGCTCCTATCATCAAGGGTTCTGCAACTAAGGCTCTAGAGGGTGACAAAGAAAACGAAGATGCTATCATGGAACTTGTCCACGCGATGGATGAGTATTTTGATATTCCTGAGCACGATCTTGACAAGCCATTCCTAATGCCAATTGAGGATGTCTTCTCAATCAAGGGTCGTGGTACCGTCGCTACTGGTCGTATTGAGCAGGGTGTAGTCAAATTGAACGACGAAGTTGAAATCGTTGGTCTTCGCGACACTCAGAAGTCGGTTGTTACTGGTATCGAAGCTTTCCACAAGACTCTCGACCAGGGTCAAGCTGGTGATAACGCTGGTTTGCTACTTCGTGGTATTGAGCGTGATCAAATCGAGCGTGGTCAGGTGATTGCAAAGCCTGGTACCATTACTCCACACACCGAGTTTGAAGCGCAGGTTTACATCTTGAAGAAAGAGGAAGGTGGTCGTCACACTCCATTCTCCAAGGGTTACAAGCCACAGTTCTACTTCCGTACCACCGATGTGACTGGTGAAGTCGAGCTTCCAGCTGACAAAGAAATCGTCATGCCTGGCGATCAGGTAACCTTCAATGTGAAGTTACTTGCTCCTGTCGCTATGAACGAACAAGACCGTTTCGCTATCCGTGAGGGTGGTAAGACTGTTGGTTCTGGTGTGATTACCAAAGTTATAAAATAATATTATTGGGGCGCTCCGCCTCGTCAAGATTTGCGTTGCTCCCTCGCCGTATGCCAAATACGACTCGGTCCGCTACTCAATCTTTCCTTGCGGAGCATCCCCACTAATATCATTTTATGGAGTATCTAGTCTCCATTGGCATATTTGCCGTGGAGACTTTTTCTTGGTTTATAACAAAGCCTCTCCGCTGGAGAGACTTTGTCTTTTGGGAAAAGTGTGTTATAATGATGACATATTATTAATAATTATCAAGCCTGAAAAACTCGTGTCTAAAGAGGTTATCGGGCAAGAAAGGATAAAATGACAGAAGCCAAGAAAAACGAAGGTTTAACCATTCGTATCAGGCTAAAAGCTTATGATCATCGTGTGATTGATCAAAGCGCAAAACAAATCGTAGATACCGCAATCAGGACTGGAGCCACTATTAGTGGGCCAATTCCTCTACCAACCAAGCGTTCTACTTTCACTGTAGTGAAATCACCACATGTCTACAAGACTGGTGGCGAAGCGTTCGAGATGAAGGTGCACAAGAGGCTAATCGACATCTCCAATGCTACACCTAAGACAATCGAGAGTTTGCAAAACCTTTCTTTGCCAGCTGGTGTCGATGCTGAGATAAAGATGTAAAATTCTTAAAGTTAAAACTCGGGCATTTACTGCCCGGTTTTTTCGATTTAGCGACAATTAAAATCTCCCTCGATTAAAAATCGGGGGAGAAGTGGTGGTTTTATAGGTGGTTTGTGGTTTAGCAGATATCGTACTTCACAAAGGCCTTAAAGCCATTTTGTGTCCGGCGCACATCAACGCGACGATTGTCGACCCCCATGAATCCGACAATCAGGTTGTCGATGTCATTGGAGCTAACCAGGTTGTTTCTGGCGCCAGATGAGAAATCTCTGCCGAGAAAAGTCTTGTGTAGATAATAATTTCCTGCCAAGATTCTCATGCGCTGCGATTCGCACAGCTTCAGGTCGACAAAAACCGGATGATTATCGACGACGTTAAAGACAATCGCCTCATCCTCAGCGCTGTCGACATAGAGCTCCAGATTTAAATCGCCAGCTGCCCAGAAGAAACTACGACAACAGCCAGGCTTCAGACCGATTGTGCCACCGCCTAGACAGACGTTCCCGTCACTATCCTTCGTGCCGATATCGTATAGCGACTGGAAGGTGCCACAATCGTACCACTTAAAGCTTCCTACGGAAACTTTCAAATTCCCCAGTCGACACATCATCCGATCCGTCGTCAGATTCTTAGTTTCATGTCTACGGATTGCCCTAAGCATTGTCTCCGCCTTCCAGACATTGATACCGGTATTGCAGGCCGAATCGTCCTGTTTCATAATTCTGGCCGCGTCCTTTGCATTTGGCTTCTCGACGAAGCCGAGAACATCGTAGCGCCTGGCACCGCGAACATACCTAAATAAAGCATGGCCACAGCCAGTGGCAATATTAAGGTTATTGATCTTAACACCAACAATGACCGCCTCCCCTTGGGTGGCACCCCTGACGGCTTCATCGATAGTCTTAGAAAACCTTAAGCCGGCTTCAACATATTGGTCAGACGGCGTATTGATAACGACCGCCTCCGGGTCATGGGTTTCTGAGATAAACTCGCTTGCAAAATACATCGCCGCCGGGTATCCATAGTTCTCCACCTGAATTATATTCCGGCGAAGAATCCCAAGCCCTAAAGTCTGTTCGGCTGCCAGACGAGCTTGATTGTCATCCGTAGTCGTAATAACAATCTGGCTCGGCTTTACGCCGTAATCCAAGTAGGTCTTGGCAACTGCCTGGATGAACGTTTTGTCTTCATCCATCTGGCAAAACTGTTTAGGCTTTGCCCGGGTGCCAATGGGGAACATCCGATCTCCATTACCGCCAGCAATGATGGCGACCCACAAACGGTCGCTGATTCTTTTGTCCATAATAATCACCTCCTTAATATGGACGTTCTAGTCTACCTTTCTAGCCACCATCTAGATAGGCAGATCTATTAAAAAATGCTGCTTTGTCTTACCACCATCGACAAAGTCGCAAACCAACCAAAATATCAAAGTGCAACCCCTTTGCAATAAAAAGGGTCGAATCTTTCTATTATAGCATATTTTATGCTTTATGACAAGATGTGCTATAATGATGACATGAGTATTGCTAGATTTAAAAAGCGCATGTACTTTGTGGTCGCCAGGTATTTCAGGCATTTTGCAAATATGGCTTTCAAGCGCTGGGATCCACGCGTGATTGCGGTGACTGGTTCGGCCGGCAAAACCACGATGATGACGATGTTAGAGCACGAAATTGGCGACAAGGCACATTATTCCCACGATGCCAATTCGGCTTTCGGGATTCCTTTTGATATGCTGGGGCTGAGTGGCATAAAAGGAAACAAGCTGAAATGGTTTTGGCTGCTGATAGCCGCGCCGTTTCGGGGGCTTTTCTACCGACGTAAGCAGAAGTTCTATGTAGTGGAGATTGATGGCGAGAGGCCGCACGAGACGGAATTCTTGGCCGAGTGGCTGAAGCCAGAGGTGACGATTTGGGTGTCGGTTGGCCTGTCGCATGCAGTACAGTTCGAGAAGGAAGTCGAAAACGGGAATTACAATAATGTCGGCGAGGCGATCGTGGCAGAATTCGCGAATTTGCCGGCCAATACTACGAAGCGAGTTTATATCGATGCGGATTCGAAGCTGATGGTGAAGGCGACAAACAACATCAAGGCGAAGGTTATTCCAATCAAGAAAACCTTGCTGAAAAAATATGTGGTTTATCCGGATTCTACGGATTTCACCTATGGCGATACGACTTTTCATTTTGACCATCCGGAGCCGAAGGATGTCGCGTTCAACTTATTTGTGACACAGGATTTGATGAAATATTTGCGGCTTAAGTTCAACCCGGATTTCACCGGCCTCAAGATTGCGCCGGGACGGAGTTCGTATTTCAAGGGAGTAAAGGGAATTGACATTGTTGATAGCAGTTACAATGCCCATATGATTTCGATGACATCGGTGCTAGACATGGCAGAGAGGATGCATGCTGAGAAGAAATGGCTGGTAATCGGCGATATTGTAGACCAGGGCTCCCTGGAGCAAGAAGAACATACGAAGCTGGCGAAGCTAATTGCCGATGTAAAGCCGGACAAGGTAATACTGGTGGGTCGTCGTACCAAGGAGTGGACGGCTCCGGAGCTAAAGAGACTTGGTATTTCCGCTGTGGCCACCACCGATCCGAGGAAAGCTTTAGAATACATCAAGCGCCGGATACGAGGAAACGAAACTCTGATTTTTAAGGGGAGCCAGTACCTGGAGTGGATTATTGAGAAGCTCCTGGCGGACCCGAAAGATGCGAAGAAACTATGCAGGCGCGACAAGGGTGCGGTCGCTAGGCGTAAAAGTTGGGGTCTAGATTCATGATGAGACGATTTAGGTGCAAAAATAGCAAAGGCTTACTCGGAGGTGTACAGCAATGGTAGATTTATATATAATACACGGCTGGACCTACACGATAGAACCCTGGCGTGACACTTTGGCCATCCTGAAGGAGAACGGTGTTAACGTGAAAATGCTACGTGTGCCGGGTTTGACCGAGCCGTCAGATAAAATTTATACGATTGACGATTATGCGAAGTGGGCCGACCGCGAAATACCGGAAGGAGCAGTGGCGCTTGGGCATTCCAACGGCGGAAGGATTTTACTCAACCTCTGTGTCAAGAAACCTGAGAAGTTAAAACATCTGATTCTCTTGGACTCGGCCGGAATCTATGAACCGTCGATAAGGAAAAAAATCGTGGAGAAAATCGCAAAGATTGGGAAGCCATTTAAGAAGGTTCCGTTAGTTGACAAGGCCTTTCATAAATTGACTGGCTCCACCGACTATTCGAGAGCGCCTAAAAACATGAAGGCAACTCTAGCGAATATGCTAGCTTCGGATAAGAGCTTGGATTTTACGAAAGTTAAAACACCGGTGTTTATCTTGTGGGGCAAGAAGGATACGGTTACTCCACCGAGGCAGGCTACGATGATGTATGAGAAATTACCCCAAGCCGAGATGAAATTTTATACTAACTGGACCCATGCTCCATATATTTCGGACCCGGAAGGGCTAGCTAAGGCTCTAACAACATTAATAAGAAGGATGAAGAAGTGAAGCATTATTTTCTTGGTATGGCAGCAGGATATTCAAGCGGGGAATGGCTAAGACATTTGTTCACCATTGGTAGAAAAAAGGACTGCGACAAGCTAAAGGACTTGCTAAGCCAAAAATACGAGGGTGAAGCGATTCTATGTAAGAACGGGCGCTCGGCTCTCACTTTAGCCCTGAAGGCCTATTTTAATCCTGGAGATGCCGTACTTGTAAATGGATTTACCTGTTTCGCGGTATATGAGGCGATAAAAGCCGCCAAGCTTCAACCTATCTTTGTGGATATCGACAGGGAAACTTTGAATTATTCTGCAGAAACAATAGCGAGAGCGATGGCCGATCGGCTCGAGATCATACGCGACAAAGGGAGCAAAATAGCGAGCGAACCCCGTGACGACGGGCGTGAGCGAAGCGGATCGAGAGACGATTGGCCGAGCGTTCGTGGTGTTATTGTACAGAATACTCTTGGTATACCTGTAGATATGCGGGAGATTGAGAGAATTGCAAAGAAGTATAATTTGACAATCATTGAAGACCTGGCGCATTGCGCCGGAGTTAGATACCCGGATGGCAGGGAAGCGGGTACCGTTGGGGCGGCGACGGTTTTGTCGTTTGGAAAAGATAAGTCAATTGATACGGTTTCAGGTGGAGCCGTAATCATGCGGCGCGATAAACAACACGAGATCGAAGCGCCCAGCAAACTTCCGAGACTATCTGACCATTTAAGGGCTAGATTTTATCCGATGTGGGGAGCTTTATGCAGAAGTTTGACTTATATTGGCATCGGTGGAGCGTTAATGCGACTACTAGTCAAAATCCGATTAGTCGAACGCTCTGCAGATAGCAAACTTGACACTAGTCGACGTTTGAGCAAATTCGAAGCCAAGCGAGCCTACCGTCAGATTAAAGATTTAAGGCGCACAGGAGAGTCGCCAATTCGTGAATACTACTTCGTACGAGACAGGGCTGAATTGTTGAAGAAGCTACAGAAAAAGGGTTACTACTTCGGTGGACTATGGTATGAAAAACCAGTTTCACCAGAGCGCTATTATAAACAGGTTGATTTCCCAGAGAAAGAGTGCCCAAATGCACTGTATGTTTCAGAACACATTATCAATTTACCGATTTATTACACCAAACACGATTTAAAACCTGCAACAAAGCTAATAAACCAATACCTAGAGAAAGGAGAGAAGGGTGAATAACAAGCAGAGTCTGGCAAATACTTCGTCTAATAACTGGGAAAATATAGTCAAATCATATCCTGAGGCTAATTTTTTGCAATCCCCAAATTATGTAAAAATGAATGAGCTGCTGGGGAACAAGACTATCGTACTAGACTTTGAGAAAAATGGACACACCCTGATGATTGTAAGGAATGCCAAACGGGGGCGCTATATTGAAATACCATGTGGACCACTGATTGATTGGAAAGATAAGAGCATCGTAGAAGAAGTCTTCGGAAAAATTCGGGAAACCGCCAAGAAAGAGAAATGCGTATTTGTGAGAATTAGGCCGCAACTAATCCAAACTCCAGACAATAAGCGATTAATGTCTAGCCTTGGCCTCGTAGAGTCACCAATGCATCTAGCGGCCGAGCATACCGTCATGATTGATTTAACAATTCCCGAAGAGGCGTTATTGGCTAACATGAGGCGCCAGACGAGATACGAAGTAAGGCGAGCTGAGAAGCAAGGAATAAAGGTGACTTGCAATAACTCAGAAGAGTTGTTTAGGGAATTTCACCAAGTTCAAGCCGAGACTGCCAAAAGACAAGGATTTGTACCACCCTCACTTAAAGTGCTGTTGGCCGAGAGGGAGGCTTTTCATGAAAATGCAATGATTTATGTCGCAACGACAGCCGAAGGCGAGAAAATTGCTTACGGATTAATAATAAAAGAGGGCGAGGAGGGCGATTATTACGAGGCTGCCTCCACCATGCTTAACCGTAAACTGCCAGGAGCTTATGCTTTAATCTGGCAGGCGATGAAGGATTTGAAAGCTGCCGGATATAAGAGGTTCAATCTCTGGGGAATTGCGCCGGCTGGACAACCAAATCATCGCTATGCCGGCGTGACGACATTTAAGACCGGGTTCGGTGGTGAAGTGGTAGAATACATCCCGGCACATGATTTGGTGATTTCGAAAATCGGCTATTTAAAAGACCTTGTTGTAGAAAAAGCGCGCAAGAAAAGGAGGCATTTATGAGCACTGGGGAAGCTCCATCGCGATCTCGGGAATTTCGGAGCGCGGCAGCGCGAGAGATAGCGCGCGAGCCCCGTGGCGACGGGAGCGAGCGACGCGACCCGAGATGTGATGGAGCTTTCCAAGTGGCTAGTGCTTCTTCACGCGATATCTGGGACGAATTCGTTAAGTCGCATCCGGAGTCGAACTTTTTGCAGTCATGGGATTTTTATGAGTTTCACCTCGCGCGCGGGAAGAAAATAGTCAGGCGATTGTTTTATGACAAGGAAAAAATCGTCGGGGCATATGCTGGCGTGGTGGAGACTGCTAAGCGCGGAACTTACCTGGCAATTGCGGGTGGACCGATATTGGATTGGAAGAATCATGAGCTCGTCAAAAAGGTTTTTGAGGATATGCGTGAGCAAGGGAAGAATAATAACTGTGTTTTCGTAAGAGTGAGGCCGCAATTAGAATTATCTGATCAGTCACTGCAGTTAATGAATCGGCTCGGCCTAAAAAGAGCACCGATGTATTTATCGGTCGAATATGCTGGCATACTGGATTTAAATAAAACGGAGGAGGAAATTTTGGCGGGAGCTTCGCAAGGATTTAGGCGCAAGCTTCGCAAGACTGAGAAAAACGAGATTGAGATTAGTGCTGAGACGAGCGACACGGCGATTCAAGAATTTTGCCGTCTGGAAAAGTTACATGCCGAAAGGCAGAAGTACGTTGCCTTCTCGTCCTCATTTCTGACTAAACAGTTTGAGGCGTTTCGACAAAACGGTGAAGTAATTATTTATACCGCGAAAAAAGACGGTGAGACATTAGCGCAGAATTTTATAATCTTCTATGGGCCGGAGGCGAGTTACCATTATGGCGTATCCTCAGAACTCGGAACAAAATATTCAGCTGCGCCACTTCTCCACATGGAAGCAATGCGCGAAGCGAGGAGGCGTGGTTGCATTCGTTACAATCTATGGGGCATCGTAGAGCCAAATGAGACGAATCATCGATTTTACGGAGTTTCGGAATTTAAGCGCTCGTTTGGCTGCGAGGAGCTCCGCTATACACCGGCGCATGACTTAATCATTAAACCAGCCAAGTATCAAATTACTAAACTAATCGAAACGACACGTAAAAAACATCGCCACGTTTAAAAAATATAGTATAATGATACTATGCATAAGCGGATACTGTTTGTTGATTCTCTTAGGTTTTTTGCAATTCTTCTGATCGTGGTTTATCATTGTTTCACTGGGTTTTTACCGGGTGGGTTTATTGCGGTTGAAATATTCTTTGTAATTTCTGGGTTTTTTATTTGTGATAAGTTGCTACGTGCAAGTGAATCTAAAAAAGAGCATTTCGGAGAGCTAAGAGGTTTCTGGCATTTTCTTAAGAACCGCTTGACTAGATTTTACCCAACACTATTATTCTGTATTATTATTGCTCTTTCGCTAGCCTTTTTTGCTAGCCCAGATTTACTGACTGGCGCGAGACCAAACACGCTCTTTGCGGCCACTTTCTCAACTAATATCGCAAACTTGTTTAGGAGTGTAACTTATGAGAACTCATTAATTCCGAACTTTTTCAATCCGACCTGGTTTTTGGCGCTTGAACTCCAGATTTGTTTAATGTTTTATTTGTTCATGAGCGTGCTTTACAAAATCGTGGACCCAAAGAAAGAGGGTGGCCGCAAACGTTTTGTTTCTACGTTTGCCATTATATGTTTTGTGTTAGGAATAGTATCGTATTTACTTATGTATGTCTATGGAGACTGGATGGGGCTAAGAGACAGAGCATATTTCGGGCCGGATTCACACTGCGGAGCTTTCCTAATCGGCGCCGCACTGGCATGTCTCATGAAGAATAAGAATACTCAGCCAGCGAAGAAAGGTCGTCAATGGCTACCATTAATGTTGCTTCTGGTAGCTGGAGCTGGAATCACTGTGATGTCATTTTTCATTTCGTATCAGAATACAAACTTCTTTGCAGTCAGTCTAGCTGGGACGGCACTGCTTAGCGTAGCTATGTTAATTGCCATCAAAAAACTACAACCAACTAAGCCGCATAAAGTACTACAAAAGATACTCCGCCCGTTTGAATACCTGGGTAAAACATCATTTGCGATTTTCTTACTTCACTATCCAATGTATGTACTGCTACCTAGCATTATGGGTGGTGTGCCGCTTGAGGCTGTGCCATACATTGCAATCCTGATCAGCATTCTAGTCGCAGTCCTTTTGGATAAGGTAATTATGCCGTTTAGCAAGAAACATAAAGTTTGGTTTGTGATTCTATTAATCTTAAGCTTAATACTACCAATTTGGTCACTAATTAAGGCACCCGATACCTCTTCGATAGAAGAAAACCTAAACACGGAAGCTGCACAAAACGAGGAAAAAACGGAAGAGCCAGCCGAAGAGGTAGCAGTGGACTATGCGAATCTAAATGCGCTGACTTCGGCCACTTCAGAATCCTTAGAGTACCTTGCGGCGGCTAAGAAATTCGCTCGGCCCTATCCTGTATATACTCGCACGTATGGCGGGGCGGCCGGAAGCTATAATACTTCGGGGCGGGCGCCGTGGAATACGCCAGATTTATCTAACATTTCGGCACTCGCGGGTGCGCGCGTATTAGTACTGGGAGATTCCGTAGTGCTCGGAGCAACTAGCTCGATTTATGCGACAGTACCTGGGGCTTATGTCGATGCGATGGGTTCGAGAAATATGGCTGATGCGATTAATTTATTGTCGTCATATCGGGCGGCAAACGGCGGGAATCTGCCATACATAATTGTAATTGGACTGGTGACGAATTATTACGCCTTTAATGCTGGCACCCTGCAGTCAATCCTGGATACAGCTGGCCCCGGACATGCCTTTGTCTTCATGACTGGGTATTGCGGCGACTATTCGTGTGCGGCACAGAATGATACAATTAGAGCCTTTGCAGCCTCACATGGCAATGTAAGGGTGGGCGACTGGGAGCCAATTGCGGCCGCTAATGTTTATAGTTATACTTATGCAGACCATATCCATTTAGCCCCGGATGGGCGTGTGGCTTATGCGAATTTAATTAATGCGGTGGTGAGTGGCTTATGAAAAAACATAAGAAGTTAATAAAAGCGTTTCTAATTGTTATCATTGTTGGTGTTTTTGGTTTATTGTCCGCCTACGAAGTTGGTTCAATTATCCGCAAAGAATACCATAGGCAAAATGAGATTTTTGGCTCCTCTCGCGAGACGATTAATCATATGCTTGATAAAATCAAGGTTGCTGTAATCACCAGAAAACCAGACGAATACAAGGATAGCTTGGGGGCAATTATGATTGAAACCGTCAGAATTAAACGCTTATCATTTATTGCATCAGAGAAAACCGACTATACTGAAAGATTAGATAATTATATTAAACTACTCGATACTAATGTCTCAGCCCTAGAAGAAATGCAGGCACTTAACGAGGAGATAAATACTATCACTAATAAGTTGAATGAATTATATAAGGATGAAGGTGGCATTACTAAAGAGAGAGTGCGGTCGGCTAAAGATGACATTAAGGCCTTAATGATTAATACAGAAAAATACCATGATGTAAGAATAATAAGCATCGTCGAGACAGTAAACAAAATATTGGATTCTCTATCAAGCGGAGCAAATGGGCTAGCAGAATGTATCGATGAATGCTACGAAGATAGGTTTAATACTCTAAGCGATGAGTTGTCGAATAAACTGAAAGAATCTGTGGACAGCCTGCCTGCGCTTAATCTAGAATATGAGAAGATTTTCCAATTTGATACATTGAAGAACATACAAAAAGAGGAGGAAGCGTAATTGTAGTAGTAATTTTTATGAATCGGTGATAAAATAAGCATAAGTAATAAAGGAATTTTTATGGCAAAGATCAATAGAAGATATATCGATAAGAACTGGGCGGTGATTCTAATCCGCGGCATACTGGCGGCCTTGTTTGGCTGCTTTGCATTGTTTGGTGGGATGACCAACATCGAGAATGCGGTCGCAATGATTAGCGTGTTTCTTTTGTTTATTGGAATTATTGATTCCGTCACAGCCCTTTATAACTCCAATAAAAAGCACGGCTGGATTAATTCAATCATCGATGCGTTGGTGGACGTAGCAGCAGCGATGGCATTATTATTCTTTGCAAGAAACGATTTAACTAATACCGTGGTCATCCTGTCAATCTATACGGTCGTTTCTGGTGCAATCGATATCTTTCACGGTTTCTTATCAACCGTCGACCCGACCGATCGCTTTATCAAGATATTGGTTGGGATTTGTGGATGTATCGTTGGGATCGTGATTCTAAATGCTGGCGGTTTCGAAAAGACCACCTTTATTAGATTCTTTGGAGCTTATCTGTTAGTTGTTGGTGTTACGAGTATGATTTACAGCGTTCATAATCGTTCACAGAACATCGAGGACAAGATTGCAAGAAAGCAAGCTTACAAGAATCGCAAAAAGAGCAAATAGCCGACCGTTTGTGATATAATTTTCTTAAAAGGAGACCTTATGAAAGCAATAATTACCGATGCTGGATTCGCAAGCCGTTACTTGCCAATCACGAAAACCATCCCTAAAGCCATGATTCCGATTGGAGCCAAACCAGTGATGCAGCTTTGTGTCGAGGAATGTATCGAAGCTGGGATTGATGAGATAATCATTGTGGCTACCCCGAATACTAAATCTAAGGAAATTTACGATGACTATTTCCATGGAAAAGCCGAGAATGTTAAGGCGCTGCTTGAAAAACAGGGCAAATCAGAGAGATTTGAACCGGTTGAACAGGTTCTTCAGTTTCCTAAGATTACAGTAATTGAACAAGATGCAACTCTACCTTACGGTAATGGTTCGCCAATTGTCTCAGCGAAGAGCTTCGTGGAGAACGATGAGGCTTTCGTCGTGCTTTACAGTGACGATTTAGTCTTAGGGCAAGGCGATGTGAAGACTTTGATTGATACTTATCACGATAATCCAAAAGCCAAGGCCATCATTGCGGCACAGGAAATGCCAGAAAGTGTCTGGAATAAATACGGTATGATTGCCCTTAAGGAAAATGGCACCCTGTCACATATCGTTGAGAAGCCGAAGACACCAGAACTTAGCCCTAGTAACTTGACTAGTTACGGGAGATACCTGCTAACCCCAGAAATATTTGATTACTTGGTGCCATCCAATACTGGCCTTGATGGTGAACTTTGGACTGTGGATGCAATCACGAAGCTCGCTGAGCGCGGCGACGTAATTGTGGCAAAAAGCCGTGGTAAATGGATTACTACAGGTGATCCCAAGAACTACTTCCTGGCACATCTAGAATATGTGCTTTCGGAAACTGATTATGGTGAAGATATCATAAAACTAATTAAAAAATATATGAAAGGAGAAAAATAATAAATGAACGTAGCGGAGTGGATAATTGTTGCAATTCTTAGTACTACTCTAATGGTATTATTAATTCTAGCAATTGTGCTAATCGTGAAATTAATTGGTCTTAGCAAGGAAGTTGAAAAAGTTGTAGTCGAGGGACAAGACATCGCCAAGAATGCCAACGGAATTGTCTCCAATGTAAAGGGGATGACTTCAATCGGTGGCACCATGGAAATGTTTGTAGATAAATACATCAATCCGAAATTGAAAAGCATAATGAAAGAAAAGGAGAGCAAGAAAAATGAGCGAAAAGACTAAGAGTGGAGCAGGAAAGTTTTTCCTAGGAGCAGCCCTCGGTGCGATTGCGGGAGCAATTGCAGGAGCGTTTGCTTCGAATAGGTGCAGTGAAAACGAAGAAGAAATCATGGACGACATGGACGACTCCGGAGAGGAGATGGAAGAATCAGATGCCGAGAAGGTCGAGGAACCTAAGCAAACAAAAGCAGCAGAGAAGAACAAAAGACCTGACGTTATCGCAAAGGGTGCCGAGAAAGTAAAAAAGACCGCTAAAAATGCCTGAAGCTCGGTTAAAACCAAGTGATTTCGTACATCTGCACAACCATACACACTATTCTTTACTTGATGGACTGACTAAAATACCTGAGCTGGTCAAGTTCGTCAAAGAAGATGGCATGGAAGCCGTGGCCGTGACTGACCACGGTACTATGTCTGGATTAGTTGAGCTATATAAGGAGTGCAATGATGCTGGAATTAAGCCAATCTTAGGATTGGAGGCTTATGTTGCTGCACGCAAGATG
The DNA here is from genome assembly GCA_017510425.1 of Candidatus Saccharimonadota bacterium. Taxonomy (GTDB): domain Bacteria; phylum Patescibacteriota; class Saccharimonadia; order Saccharimonadales; family Saccharimonadaceae; genus Nanosyncoccus. The sequence goes on along the minus strand of JAFWNJ010000001.1, from coordinate 13,373 downwards.
ACCGACCGAGACCCAGCGCATGACAAACAAAGATTTCACATCACTTTATTAGCTATGAACAACCAGGGATTCGAGAATCTCTGCCGAATCATGAGCAATGCCGAGATAAACGGAAAATACTATAAGCCCCGCACTGACCATGATGAGCTGAAAAAATATAATGAGGGGATTATTTGTCTATCCGGCTGTATGGGTTCGGAGATTTCCGAGGCGATTCGAGCAGGGGATGACGAGAGAGCTTTGAAGCTAATTGATTGGTATCGTAATGTTTTTAAGGACCGATTCTATCTTGAAATGCAAGACCATGGCCATCCAAAATCATCCACCCATTCAGCGGAGCAGAAGAAAGTCAACGATTGGCTGATGGCACACGCCGAAGAACTGAAGCTACCACTAGTGGTGACCTGCGATGCCCACTATTTAAGACACGAAGACCAAGATGCGCATGAGGTACTACTTTGTATTGGTACTGCGGCGAATCTGTCCGATACGAATCGTATGACCTTGAAGGATTACGATCTTCATGTCATATCAGCACAGGAAATTATTGCGCACTGGGAAGACACCTGTCCGGAGGCCGTGAGAAACACTAAGAGAATCGCGGAACAATGTAATGTAGATCTGCAACTTGGGCGCATTTTAATTCCGAAGTTCCCGGTGCCAGATGGCGAAGACGAGAAGACTTACCTAGATAAGCTGGTTTTTCAGGGGTTAGTCTATCGTTACGGAGATAAGAAGCTGGACGAGACTGTAGACTTATCGGTAGCAGAGTGCCGTGAAATTCTCACCAAGGTCGACGAAGGACGTGATGAGCTGCATAAAATTCTACCCCGAATTGATTATGAACTGTCGGTCGTGGACAAAATGGGTTATAATGGTTATTTCTTAATTGTACAAGATTTTATCAACTGGGGTAAAAGCCAAAGAATCGTCTACGGCCCGGGGAGAGGTTCGGCGGCGGGCTCCATCCTAGCCTATGCACTACGTATTACCGAGCTAGACCCTTTGAAATATGATTTACTTTTCGAGCGTTTCCTAAATCCTGACCGAATTAGTATGCCAGATATTGATACGGATATCCAGGACACTAGGCGTGATGAGGTCATCCAATACTGTTCGGATAAATATGGGTTCAACCGTGTGAGCAATATTGCAACTTTTGGTAAGATGATGGCCAAAAACGCCGTGCGTGATGTGGCAAGAGTACTCGAAGTACCATACCAAGAAGCAGACCGGCTTGCTAAAATGGTACCGGATCCGGTACAGGGACACCATGTTCATCTCGCGGATGCGATTAAGGATGTGCCGGATCTAAAACAGGAATATGAGACCAATCCAACCTCTAAAGAAGTGATTGATTTTGCTTCGCGGCTTGAAGGTACCATCCGCAACCATGGCGTGCATGCCTGTGGGGTGATTATTGCACCCGATGATTTAGTGAAATTCTTACCGCTCGAAGTTTCGGCGAAAGGCCCTATCGCGGCCCAATTTCCGATGGGTCAAGTCGAAGAGCTGGGGCTACTTAAAATGGATTTCCTGGGCCTTTCCAACTTGTCAGTGATTAATAATGCTTTAAGAATGGTGCGAAAAGTTTATAAAGAAGATGTCGATATGTACTCTTTGCCGCTTGATGATCCTGAGACTTATGCTTTACTACAGAGAGCTGAGACTACTGGCGTATTCCAGCTTGAATCAGCCGGAATGAAACGATATCTCCGCGACTTGAAGGCATCGTCTTTCGAAGACATCATCGCTATGGTAGCATTATACCGTCCGGGACCAATGCAATTTATCGACTCATTTATTCGTCGCAAACACGGCGAGGAAAAAATAACCTATTTACACCCTGGGTTAGAGAATTCTTTGAAAAGCACTTATGGTATTATGATTTACCAAGAGCAGTTCATGCAGATTTCCAAGGAATGGTGTGGATTTACTGGTGGCCAGGCAGATACTCTGCGTAAGGCAGTAGGGAAAAAGAAGATTGATTTGATGAAGAAGGTAAAGCCTGAATTCATTAAGGGTGCAGTGGAGATTGGCGGAGCGACCGAGGAAATCGCAGAGACTTTCTGGTCGCAGTTGCTAGAGTTTGCCAACTATTGTTTCAATAAGTCACATGCTGCGTGTTATGCTTTAATTGCCTACTGGACGGCGTATTTGAAGGCACATTATCCGGATGCCTTTATGGCAGCTCTAATGACGGCCGACATGCGCTGGACTGATCGGCTTGCGATTGAAATGGCCGAATGCAAGAAAATGGGGCTAAAGGTCCTCGGGCCAGATATCAATCAGTCCTACGGCGACTTCGGTATTGTAGGCGGAGAAAACACAATTAGATTCGGGCTTTCCGGGATAAAGGGGATGGGCAAGGCCCTAGTGGAAGAGATCGTGATTCCGGAACGCGATAAAAATGGACCTTTCAAGTCGGTGTGCGACTTCGCAAAAAGGGTAGATTCGACCAAATTTAATAAAAAATCCTGGGAGGGCGCGATTAAGACCGGGGCTTTCGATCGATTTGGATTCTCGCGCTCAGATTTATTATTCAATCTCGAAGCAGTGCAAGCCTACGGCGCTAAGATTCAGAAAGATGTCGGCTCGGGCCAGACTGATTTATTTGGCATGATGGGCGAAGCGGGGGCGGTACCAGAGGTGGAGATTAAGCCGGCGCCCGTACAGCACCCGGAAAAAGAGCAGCTCCTGTGGGAGCGTGATTTGATGGGGCTATACCTATCAGCACATCCTCTGGATAAGTATGACACGTATTTCGAAGAACAGACCCATCCGATGTCTATGATTACGGCAGAGAATAATAATAAAATGGTCACTATTGGTGGAATCATTACGGCGGTGCGGACAATTTTGACGAAGAAGGGTGACAAAATGGCCTTCGTCAAGATTGAAAACAAGGCTGGCGAAGCTGAATTTATCGTCTTCCCGTCGGTTTTTGCGGAATGTGGGGGTAAGCTTGAAGTAGATAACGTAGTGAAGGTTCGAGGTAAAGTGAATGCGACCGATCGGGATGGCAATATTACCTCGGATGTCAAATTGTTAGCAGAAGCGGTCGAAGCAATCTCCGACGATACTTTATCATCTTATACCCCTACTGGGACTAAGCTAGCAGCTCCAACCATGGCACCAAGCGCCAAGCGCAGGGGGCGCACTTCGGCAGAAAGGGTTTATCATGGCAAGGGTGGTAATTCGGGAACCGATAATGGGTCTTCGGCGATTGAAGATGCGCCACGGATTCTGAAGGAGCCGCCAAAGGACCCACGGAAAGAAAGGATTTATATATTGATTGAGAATCCTGCTGATACGGAGATTCTAACTGCGATACGAAGACTGGCGGATATCTATCTGGGGGTCCAGGAAGTAGTATTGGTTTTAAAAGAAGGGGATTCGAAACGACCTCTACGAATGCCATTCAAAGTGGATGCATCGGATGAGCTACTGGCGAAGCTGAGGGAGCTAGTCGGAGGAGAGAAAGTAAAAGTGGTATAATTAGGGGTATGAAGAGGAAGAAAATCCCAGATTCGGTCACGGTAAATCGCAAGGCTAGATTTGATTATATGCTTGGCGAGGAGCTTTCTGTTGGGATGGTACTAGCTGGACCAGAGGTGCGCCTAGTTCGCGATCATCATGTACAGCTTAAGGGGTCGTTTGTAACAATTCGGAATGGGGAGCTCTGGCTTAATAATCTGACTCTCGGTGCAGAAACGGCGCGAAACATTAAACTTCTCGCAACACGTGGGCAGATTTCAGCGCTAGAGCGCGAGAAGGTAGCTGGGTCAACCATTGTACCAGTAAAGCTACTTGGTGGTGGTCGCCATATCAAACTGGTGATTGCGGTCGGGAAGGGTAAGAAAAAATACGACAAGAGGGAAACCATTAAGAAACGCGATTTTGAAAGGGGTAAATATGCTTAGGATTTTTTCTTGGAATGTGAACGGACTAAGGGCGGTGATTCGTAAAGGAGCTTTGACTCGTTTCATAGATGAGTGTCAGCCTGATATCCTCTGCCTACAGGAGACGAAGGCAAAGCAAGGACAGGCAGAAATTGATTTGCCAGAATATGAAGAATTGTGGAATTCGGCAAAGCGGCCAGGATATGCTGGGACGGCGATTTTTACCAAAATTAAGCCACTATCGGTGCGCTATGATTTGCCGACCGAAGTGGAATTTGCCGACCAATTCGGTGACCCTTTGACGGAAGGAAGAGTACTAACGGCAGAATTTGAAAAGTTTTTCTTAGTTAGTGTATATACGCCAAATTCTAAGAATGCCCTGGAGAGACTGGGGCTACGTGAGAAAATATGGGACCCGGAGTTCTTAAAATATCTGAAATTATTAGAAGAAACCAAACCGGTGGTAGTATGCGGGGATTTTAATGCGGCGCACGAGGAGGTTGACATTGCCAGGCCGAAGACCAATCATCACTCGGCGGGATTTACTGATGAAGAGCGACAGGGGATTACGAATTTAATTACGGCGGGATTTATCGACACTTTTCGGTTCCTAAATCCGGATTCAGTACGGTATACCTGGTGGTCGCATTGGGGACATGCGCGCGAAAATAACGTAGGCTGGCGGATCGATTATTTCTTCATTTCAAAGAGTCTAGAGAAGAATCTGAAGTCAGCAGAAATTTATGAAAACATACTCGGCTCGGACCATTGCCCCGTGTCGATAGAGCTGGAGTTTTAACGATGGTTTTCTTCGAGAAGTTGGAACCGAACCCGTATGAAGATCTGAAGTGGAACATCCCAGAACAGAAGCAGGGTGCCGTAAATGTAATCGGTGGGAATCAGCAGAATTTCAAGACCGAAGTTAAAACTACCGAATTCTTAGCCGGTGTTTATCCCGTGCAAGAAACTTGGCTAGTTTTGCCGGATGCCTTGAAGAAGAGTTTACCAAACTTACCGAATTTCAAGTTTCTACCCTCGACCGATACTGGGTCTTTTGCGGAAAGTCAAGAGATGATTGATATATTTAATGCGGTAGATTATAACTTGGTGCTAGGTGATTTTTCCAAAAACTCAGCGACCGGAAAGGCTCTAGCGAGCGCAGTTAAAAGTTCCGAAAAAATGACATTAGTCACGCGCGATACGGTAAATTTACTGACAGAAAACATGCCAGAACAAGTGTTGATGAATGAAAATTTAGTAATCATGGCATCTGTAATGCAGTTGCAGAAGTTGCTGCGTGCGGTGTATTATCCGAAGATGCTTTTAATGACATCGTCACTTATGCAAGTAGCGGAGATTTTGCATAAATTTACTCTCAGCTATCCGATAGGGATAGTGACCCTACATAATGGACAAATATTAGTGGCCAAGGATGGGGCGGTTAAGGCAGTGGAGCTAGCAAAAACTGGCTACCTAGCAATGAGCTTCTGGAATGGAGAAGTTGCAGCAAAAATCGTGGGTATGAATCTATATAATCCGAATCGGTTTATCGAGTCTGCGGTAGTGGCTTTATTTGAGAATTAGTGCAGCGACGATTATTTGCGTGGGGTCTTGGTTAATTTAGCGGATTTAGTGATTCTTGTGAATTGGTTAGACTTAGCAGAGTGGGTAAGCTTTTTCTCGATATCAACCGCATCGCGGGAGACGTGCTTACGGCGCTGGCGCAAGAAGAACCAAATGAAGACGAAGATGGAGCAGCCGAAGATAAATAGGCCAATTTTTACTGGCTCTGGCCAGCTGGTGGCAAAGAGAATAAAAGCATTGACAATGCCAAGACAAATTGTATATAGATAGCGACGCGCGAGGACGATTTTCTTGGCAACTGGGAAATTACGACTAGTTAGTGAATTCTTCGTACAGTTATCTGGGTGACCGAAAAACTTACCATATAATACTAGTTCCAAAGTACCACAGATGACAGTATAATAAATAATTACAATTACCCCCACAATCCAATTGACTTGAAGGGTGCAGAATAATACCTGACCTGCAGCTAGGAGGACATCGGAAACCATGTCAAACTGCACGGCATATTTACGGTATTTCGGAGTCTTGTCCTTCGGAAAGGGCCATTTGCGCGCACAGGTGCCGTCGAAAGTATCAGTAAGCTCAGCAGTTAAGAAAATAATAAAAGCATTCTCGGCCGGACTACCAGTGAAGGAAATCACAATTAGAATTATGCTTAATATGAATCTTGATAGTGTTAATAAGTCTGCTAAGTATCTCATAATTAAATTATATCATTTAAAATTGTGCCCATTCATGAAGATTTTTTCTAACTCCTTAATTCTTTTTGAAATCAGGATTTCATCGCGGTGAGCGAGCATGACTTTACTCATCTTCTCGATTCGCCCCGGACGGGCAAGAAGATCATTTAGAGATTCTGCCATGGATTCTGGAGTCTCACTACGAGACAGGATGAAACTGCCTTTCGGTACGATTTCTTGCATGTCGGGGTCGCAGAAGAAAACCGGCACTCCGTAGGCTTCAGCTTCAATCAATGTCATTCCGAAGGTGTCAAAATTGTATGAGACTAGGACATCAAGATGAGCATTCGCGATAGCAGTGGTGAGATCCTTAAACGGAACATTGCCGTGAAATTTAACATTTAGGTGGTGGCGCCGAGCAAAACGCCGAGCGCGCGCTAGAGTGTTGCCATCGCCATAGACATCCAACCGAAATTTGCCAGTAACTTGAGCGAGCGCCTTCAAGAATGGAATAATCCGCTTCTCGCCCGAAACGCGCGAATGCCAGATAATCTTTAGTTCTTCGCCGAGCTGCAAAGATTTAGTCTGTATATGGGCGGGATATCTGGAATCCGGAAAACCGTTCACAAAAACATGGCTCGGCTTCGTAACACCATAATGATTAAGTTTTTTCAGAAAATGCGCAGATGGCGCCAATACATAGTCGGCATAATTGGCATGATTTACCATAAGGGCCCACATCTTGGCCTTGGCTATTGTGTCCGCCAGGTAGCAATCGCGAGGGACCCTAGTCGGATGTGGCAAATACCAAGAATGGAACCAATTTAAGAGCACCGCCACGATTGTGCGAAAACCAAAGGGGATCAAATCAGCTTCACCCATATCCTCGCGGCCGTGCATAACTTGAACGGTAGGGATATGCAATTTACGACCTAGGCGCAGTCCAGCGATAGAACAGCCGGATTCATAATGCACATAAAAAATGTCGAACTTCTTAATCTCCGGGTGGTTTTTAAGCAGCCATTTCTCAATAACGCCAGGACGGCGCGAGACTGGAGTCAGGCCACGGAAAAATAGGCGACAAGATGGAACTGGAAAAATATTTTGCTTTGCTAATGCCTTGAGTTCTTCTGATGATTTTGGATAACTAGTGCTAAAAACATAGACAGTGTGACCGTTGGCTTCAAGAGCGGCTTTCTGCGCATTGATAGAACTCACAATACCACCAGTCAAATCTAAATAACAATCAGAAAAGAAAGCAATCTTCATATTAAAATTATATCATTAATGTGATACCAATGTCATTAACTTAAGTATGCCCAACAACAAAGTACTTTCAGGACACGCTCCGGGCCGCTCTGGCCAAGTCCTTATGTTCCTGAAAGTACTTTGTCTGTTGGGCTTAAAATATACTTAAGTTAATGACATTGTAATAATGCTTGGTTTTTATAAAAACCTGCTATAATGGGTAGTATTAATATCAAGAAGGAGCAAGGGAACGGCCCCATGACCTCCTGCCAACCTGCGAGTGCAAGGTGGTAAATCCGACCAGAAAGGAAAGATATGTTCTATCGAACAGCGGAGAGTGTCTCTCCAAAACATCCAGATAAATTATGTGATCAGATTAGCGATGCAATCCTAGATGCATACTTGGAAAAAGATCCGAATGCTAGGGTTGCAGCAGAGACTTGTGGCGGGCACGGCGTGGTGTTTGTTACTGGCGAAATCACATCAACAGCCGACGATATAGATATTCCGGCCATTGTTAAGCGAATTGCGGGTGACGACGTGGAAGTCCACACCAAAATCGTAAAACAATCTCCGGAAATTGCAGCCGGAGTTGACACTGGTGGTGCCGGCGACCAGGGGATTATGATTGGTTATGCTTGCGATGAGACTCCAGAAATGCTACCACGCGAGGTGATTCTGGCACGCAGGTTAAATCAATTCATTTTTGACAAGTATCCTTATGATGGTAAGACCCAGGTAACGATTGCGCCGGATGGCTCGATTGATTCAGTAGTAGCAAGTTTCCAAAACGTACCATCAGATGAGCTGTCACGAATTGTATCCGATTGGCTGAACCAAGAAGGGTTCCTTAATAACCGGAGCGTAAACCTTTTTTCCAAAGACATGCTTGACAATCCTGAGAAATATAAGACTCTACTCGATGATAAGAATTCAATTCGCGCTTACGTTAACCCAGCTGGCGACTGGCATCAGGGCGGATTCGATGCCGACACTGGACTAACTGGGCGCAAACTAATTGTAGATAATTACGGTCCACGTATTGCGATTGGCGGTGGATGCTACTCTGGCAAGGATCCTTCCAAAGTGGATCGCTCAGCTGCCTACATGGCTCGCAAAATTGCTGTAGATTATTTGAAAAAACGGCAGGCTAAAGAGGTACTGGTGAGATTAGCCTATGCGATTGGTTATGCAGAACCTTTGGAGAAAACCGTCGTGATTGATGGTCAGCCAGAAGAAATCGAAGGCTATGATTTGACACCAAAGGGCATTATTAACTATCTAGATTTGAAACGCCCAATTTATGAGAAGACCGCGTGCTATGGTCATTATGGCGAAGGGTTTGACTGGGACAAATAATTGTGCCATAATATAATTATGGCAAAAAATAATAATATCAAAAGAACATTATACTATTTTTGGCAAGCACTAATGCAATACAAGGTTCGTACACTTTTATTGCTGATACTGGTGCCGATCTGGATTTTTGTGTCAAATGTGGTGGTGCCATATGGGACCTCACAAATTATTGGCAAATTATCGAGTGGGGATTTCGAGATTAGTAATTATGTTGGCATATTATTGTTGACAATCATGTCGGCTGGCGTGAATAATTTGGCCGTAGTCCGAGCGATTGACTGGTTAGACTGGTCAATTGATGCATTGGGTGGAGAATACCTATCTAGGCTGGCATTTATGGCGGTAATTAACCAATCGATGACGTTTCACAATAATAAATTTTCTGGTTCTCTAACTAGTGCGGCCAACAAATTACCAGGAGCTTTTATTGACTTAAAATCCAATTTCGTATGGGACCTTTATCCGCTAATTTTGACTGCGCTTTATTCGATAGTGGTAGCAGCGATGATTTGCCCACCTTTCGCAGCGATTCTAGCAATCTATACGGCAGTATACATGATGGTAGCGATTGTAACTTATTATAAAACTCGCAATGTAGACGAGAAGTTAGCCGATGCCGAGAACAAACAGACTGGACAATTAGCGGATGCGATTACTAATGAAATGTCGGTGAAATCATATGCTCGAGAAGGGGTCGAAAGGACAAGGTTTGGCAATGCAACAAAGAAAACTAAAGAGGCGACATTTAGAGTAGCAAAGGTATCTTTCTGGCGAAACCTATCGATGAATGCAATCAACATGATAACTTTTGCTGGACTTCTGGTTTTAATCGTGATGAGCCACGATTGGTTTGGGCTGACGATTGCTAATATGGTTTTTCTATATTCATTATCGAACTCGCTGCTTTCAAATGTATGGACGATTAATCACATTTTAAGAGCGATTAACCGAGCATTCGGTAATGCCAAGGAAATGGTCACGATACTTGATTTGCCACTTATTATTGACGACAAGACCGACAAGCCTCTAAAGATTACGAATGCAGAGATTGATATTTCGCACATTACTTTCCAGCACCAAGAACAGAAAGAAAAATTGTTTGATAATTTTGATCTGAAGGTGCCAGCGGGGAAAAGTGTGGGGTTGGTTGGTATCTCAGGTTCGGGCAAAACTACACTAACGAAGCTGCTGCTTAGATTTGACGATGTATTATCGGGTACTATTTATATAGATGGCCAGGACATTCGTGACGTAACACAAAAAAGTTTACGCGAGGCGATTGCCTATGTGCCACAGGAATCATCATTGTTCCATCGTTCGATATACGAAAACATCGCTTATGGAAAGACGGGGGCAACGCACGAGGAAGTAATCCAGGCAGCGAAACTAGCCAATGCTGACAGCTTTATTCGTGAACTGCCAGATGGCTATAATACCCTGGTCGGAGAAAGAGGCGTGAAACTATCCGGTGGACAGAGGCAGAGAGTGGCGATTGCACGTGCAATACTAAAAAATGCGCCAATACTAATTCTAGACGAGGCAACCTCAGCACTGGATTCGGAATCAGAGGCTTTAATTCAAGAAGCCTTGGCGAATCTGATGAAGGGGCGAACCTCAATCGTGGTGGCGCACCGACTATCAACAATTGCGGGATTAGACGAAATCGTAGTGTTAAAGAACGGTAAGATTGTGGAGCGTGGCTCACATCAGGAACTGCTAAATGCTGGGGGCGAGTATGCTAAACTTTGGTCAAGACAGAGTGGGGCGTTTATCAAAGGTAGCTAACGATGTTTTTTTGACAGCTTTACTAGACTATGTTATTATCTGCTAATAGGTGTGCAGGGGGAACACAGAACATTTACTACTAATCGTTTTGAACCCTGAGCATGTCTTAGCTTCTGTAGTTTGCGGTTCGTGAAATGAACTGCGCACAAAGAAAGGAGGGCCTGCTTTATGGCAGTGACTCAAAAGACCCTAATTCTGGCGCCACAAGAGATATTATGCCAAGACTGGTGTGGTATCTATGTGGCAAGCGAAGAGGATTTGGTCGCTCTTGGCTCAGATAACCTCAGATACCTTAAGGGGTATTGGAGAAGAGAAGAGCGCAGACTGAAAGAATTCATTCGCTCGATTCAATCCCGGCTGGACGTAGTCGCAGGAAGTATCGATGGCATTCGTAAGATTGCCGAAAAATACGATAAACCCATTTTTACTGAAATGGGCTCCTTCGGTTTGCGGAAAAGCGAGATTGAACCGCTTGACACGGAGTCGAAATGCAGAAGGTACGACGCGACGACGTTCAACTTCTGCGGCTGGTGCAAGTACGCCGAAGGGGACACGGGACATTTCGGGTATTGGATTAACCCTAGATGTTTGCTGCTTCCGGAAGAATATGGCAACGGCAGTGGAAAGGGAGAGTACGAATGTACCCACTTCTTTTTCAATACGGACTGCGTTATCAGCGGTGGCACCCAGGACATCCTTGATGTTAGTTACAGCTATCTGGCTTCGGAGCTCGAAAAAGCGAAATGCGAAAAGGCTAAGGTGGGTGGAAAAATCCGCATCATTACGAGCCTCGCAGAAAAAGCGGAGAATAAGCCGCCCTTCTCCTTCTGCCGACCGGAACGCTTCTTCAAGCCTGGCGAAAGGATTGTGCACTGCAATCCGGATAGCAATGGTCTCAAGATTGTGACCGGTACCGTAATGGATGGCCACGGATTTGGAGAGGGGTTGGTGCCCATCCATGAAGACACTAGTCAGGGTGAAAGTATTACCTCCTGGGTCAGCTCTGTCCGGCCTGAGATTCTGCACGAATGGGAGTGGGATTATCTTTTTACCCACATGAAGTACCTGAGGCTCTTCTTGAGGGCGGCAAGATATTATCTTGCCGATGAGAGAACGGCAAGGCTCGAGGCATTCATGCTTTCCTAATGCTATTGTGCTTGTAACTAGATAGGGTCAAAACGATTATACCCCCTACAGAACATCGTAGGGGGTATTTTCGTTGCAAAAAATTGGTGCGTTTATATGACACCGCTAGAAACCATTTTGCCATAGAACCCGAAAATAAATAGATATTTCGCAGGCTGCCCCGCCCGCCCCGCCAGAAAGGACGAAGCGGAAGCGCAAAAATCATAACGCAACTGATAGTTGGTAGTGTTTTTTAATAAACATTTGTAGAATCAATAAAAAAGAAAGGATGATTATGAGAAAGATTGTTCTAGAAAAATCAATTAGTTATTTGCGATATGGTTAAATAGATTGTATGATATAGGTAGGAGATTTGGTATGAAATTTAAAGATAATTTACGAAAAGTTAGAAATTTATCTAAATTTTCGCAAGAAAAATTGGCGGAAGAAATGTCCGTTTCTCGCCAAACCATTTCTAAATGGGAAAATGGCGATAGTTTTCCTAGTACAGAACATATATTCCAACTTACAAAAATTCTCCATTGTTCTTATGATGAACTCATAAATGGAGAAAAATCGCAGGACACTATCAAAAACAAATTTTTCATACCAAAAAGATTCTTATTGACAGGATTGATAATGGTATTTGGCATAGTGTTTGGTGTTGGACTATCTCATTTAATATCTACTAACCAAACCACCACTATCGAGAATGCAAAATTGGCGACCTTTGATACGCTTGCCGAGAATTTTCTTGCGAATACTAACCTCTTACCAAATGAAGATGCAACCACCAAAATCGTTGGTTATGGAATCACAGATGAAGATGGCACTTTTTATATAAAATGCGATGTTTATAGCAGCACCTTGCCGGGCAATCATTGTGCCGCTATCGTCTATTTTTGCGAGGATAATGACAATTATTCTTATAAGTGTCAAATTCTTGATGATCCAAACTATCACCCAAGCGGTGAATACTATCAAGTTATCTAAAAGGAGTTTTTATGAAAAGAGTATTATCTGCTGTGGGTATTTTACTCGTGGCGATTATTAGCTTAATAATAATCATAAATAGCACTGGGAATGACGATGGAATTTCTCCCGATTCCATTATTGAACCTTCGGAGCAAACAGGCAACATCCCTGAAAAAATTATCGGTAATCCCGATGAAGCTTCGCTCATAGTTTATGAATACGCCGACTACGGCTGTTCACATTGTGCCGATTGGAATAGACAGATGAATGAATTGGTTAAAAAGCATGACGGCAAACTTGCCATAGTGTTTCGTGGGTATAACTTAGGATTCCAAAATGGATTAGGTGCCGCCCACGCTGCCACCGCCGCACAAATTCAAGGATACTTCAAAGAATACAAAGATTTACTATTCGCCAATCAATCAGAATGGATCTCAGCCGAGAAAAAGGACGCAAACGATTTATTCGTTGAATATTTCAAGAAGGCATCAAACGATGCTGGCGACACCGAAAAGTTCAAAGAAGATATGAGTAGTTCCGATGTAAAGAAGCGATTAGATTTTGAGCAAAAAATGGGCAAAAAAGTCAATCTCCAAGGCACCCCGCTATTTAGAATCAATGGCGAAAGCGTACCAGTAAGCGATTTGGCTGAAACCATTGAAGAACTCATTCCGTGATATAATTTAACTATGGGTGTCGGAATAATAATCAT
>JAFWNJ010000007.1 GCA_017510425.1 Candidatus Saccharimonadota bacterium | reverse complement strand
GGCGATGCTTGACAAAGCCGTAACCGAGATAAATAATAGACCTAGAAAATGCCTAAATTGGATGAGTCCACGGGAAAAAATGTCCCAAAATCATGCCCTAGTGGTTAACAAAAAGTCTTGTGATTTGAAATAGAATTCAGCATCCGTATCTGATTGAGATAAATGGAGTCATCAAGGTCTTTTCTTGCATTAAAGTGTACCGCTCCTACAATACACGACTTTTATCCAATAGCCAATCCAGGGCATTTATCCGTTTAACGCCATTAAACGAGGTATAGGGTTCATCATCTAACGTAATCAAGTACTTAGGATTATTGTCATTAATCATTTCTAACGATTTCAGCTCCCGTGCCAAGGTGTCAGGATTATCTGTTTTATATGACACTTGAATATAAATCGGATCTTGATTTTTATCCATCGCCACAAAATCTACTTCTTGGCCATACACTTTACCGACCGCTACATCATACCCGCGCCTTATGAGCTCTAAGTACACAACATTCTCCAGTACGAAGCCCATATCAGTGCCCTTACTCCCGAGCAAATAGTACCTTAATCCAATATCTGGAATATAATATTTCGTCGGTGCCTTCAGGTATTCCTTCCCCTTTATGTCATATCTGCGTGCTTCATAAAGAATATACGCACTCTTTAGATTATCAATATAGTTATCTATCGTAGGTGCCGAAATAGACTTTTTCTCTTCTTTCAGCGCAGCCTCAATCGTAGCCGCTGAATATGCATGACCAATATTGTCATACATGAATTTGACTAGTTTATTAAGACTTGCCACGTCAGAGATTCGATAACGAGTAACCACATCTTTCAAAATAGCAGAATTATAAATCCCGTCCAGATATGTTCTTACATCTTGCACACTATTATATTCCATCGCTCCTGGAAAAGACGAGGTGGTAAGATACTCGTTATACTTACGCGCCAAATCTTCTTCTCCGCGCACAGAGACATATTCCTTAAAGGACAGTGGCAACATTTTAATCTCAACAAACCTGCCGGTAAGATACGTTGCAAGCTCACCAGACAACAAAGAAGAACTAGAACCAGTAATATACAAATCTACATTATCTTTACTATATAAGGCATTACAAGCTTTCTGGAATTCATCTACCAATTGCACTTCATCCAAAAAAACATAATTAGTTTTATCTTTGCATAGTCGCTCATTAATATATTTATATAAGTCGGCATGATTAACTAAACCATCATGTTCGCCGTCATCTAGCCTAATGTGAATGATTTGATTGTCTAATATACCCTCCTCCGACTTCAAATAATCAATAAAAAGATTATATAACGATGATTTACCACATCGCCTGATACCAGTCGTGACTTTGATTACCTTTTTGTCCTTAAATCTCTTGAGTTGTTCTAAATAATCTGGTCTGTTTATCATATTTCCTTTCTGATATTATTATAGCACTACCTTTTCATTTCGTAAAGTCTATTTTATGAACTATAAATTTTTCGTCAGTTCGCAAAGTATAATTTGTTAAGATACAGAGTAGCTTAACCATTACGGGCTGGTTCTGACTAGCAAAGTGCCATTCCGTTTTCAGGTGGTGCGTAGGCGCTCGCTGGGAGGGAATGGGACTTTACTAGTTTGTTGTTACCAGAAATCCCCCGGTGGTCGGCCGAGGGAAATTTTGGCAAATTAACTACTTTTTGTTTAACTATTTAGTGGTTTTGAGCTGTCTTATCACTATCAACCCGAGTGGCAGGAACATGGCGACGGTAGTGAGCAAGCTATATTCTAGCTTAATGTCCGCCACTAAGCCTGTGATCCAAGTCGTCGGGATGAATAGTGCATCCGAGAATACTTTCATGAGCGAGATGACCGAAGTCTGCTCGCTCGGTTTGACGTACCTCTGGACCATAGGGGTTAAAGTGCTGGACGACCAACCCTGCACTATACCCATCAGCCCATACAGCCATACCGTGACGAGGTTCAGATTGATAAACATTGTCGTCATACTAATACTCATTAGAGCGACTGGCACGACAAGGATCTGAACATCATTCAGGCGATGGCCAAATTTTCCGGCGAGGTGTGCTCCAAGCACTGCCATGAACGAGTTAAACGCCCACGCGCACGAGACGAATTCTAGTGGTACACCGGCCTGTATGAACAGGGGGGTGGCCACCCAGATGATCGCGTGTGTCATCTGACGTCCAACCGCATAGGCGAAGATACGCCACCGCAAAGGTTTAGAGCCTAGTGCGGTCCTAGCAACGCTTAGCATGTCTTTCATCGGATTTTTATGCTTAGGAGTCAGCTTTTCGCTGTCATCTTCGATAAAAATACTGATGACTCCGCCGATAAACGGAGGAACACCGGAAAGTGCAATGGCTAGGCGTAAGTCAATGGCGCCAATCGGCCCGCCGAGGAGGAGCAAGATCAGGTTGCTAATATACTTAAAGCACCATAATCTTGCAGTGTATTTCTTCAATACACTCTCCTCTGGCTCACCATTACCTCTTGCTAGCTTACCAGAAAAGTGTTTCAACAGACTTTGGTCCACGCCGCTGCTTAATGCGGAAGTCACACCCAGCAAGCTTTCACAGATAATAATACCCAGAAAGTTATTCGTGAAGGCATAGCAAAGGAAAATGATACTACTCGCAAAGTCTCCAATAATGTTTGCCCATTTACGGCTAATGCGGTCTGCGATGTAGCCGGTGGGAACATTCAGGAGCACCAGAACGGCGGTGAAAATGATCTGCGTGAGGGAGATTTTCTCGTTGCTAAGGCCGACCGAATGAAAAAAAGGTGTCATGATTGACATTGCCAAAAGACCTTCGGTAATCGTAGCTTCGGCCATGACGAGATAAAGGTTTCTCTTATTCTTGTTCATAGATGGCCTCCTTTTTTGTGTTAATTTGCCAAGCCGCTATACCCCTACAATTGTTAAATTGTATTTGCCATGTGCGGCTAGAAGAGCCCCGAAACATCGCTTCGGAGCTTATCTAGTCCAGTAATAGAAGAGTAAATTGTTTAGATTTGATAAGGTTTAGATAACTCCCGCGCACGAGTATGAATTTGAGCATGAAGAAGTAAGGCCAAGTGTGTTGACCAAATTAGTCATGTTAAACTCGTGTACGGAAATATATCTACACATACCTCTATGATAACATATTCTGCTTGATAAGTCAAGTTAATGGTTATTCTGATATAATGATTGGAGAAATGCGGAGGAAAACCGTTTTAAATTAGACGATGAAAGGAAAGCGGATGTACTGAAAAAACTAAGCGAAGATGAAAGGATTAGTGTTAAAGATTTGTATAATATGGGTGAGAAAAGATTCTTTGCTTATTACGACAAAGCATATATGGATGATTTAATTGAAAAGACGGGCTTTAGGATTAAGCAGTTCTTTATGCAAGGTGACAAAACTGGCGATAAATGGCTCTGCTATGTCGTGGTGAAGGATTAATGATTTTTAAGATAGCGTTCAACTACTTCGATGTCTTTCGAATCCTTCGGGCGGTGGGCTCGCTTCTTGAAGGCTAGTACGCTCTCGAGAGTTTCGCACTGATAGCCATCTACTAGGTCGAACTCGAATTCATCCATATCGTCCAACATCTGACAGTTCTCAAATGGGGTATAGAAACCTTTCTGATCCTTCGGTGCATTATAGAGGTCAATTTGCTTGGCTAGTTTCTTTGAGACACAAAGGTCCAGGTCATTAGTGGCTTCGCGAAGTCCGCGCATGAGTAATGAGCCGCCAGATAAGATAATGAACTCGGTTTTTGGTAGATTAAGCTTTTCGAGGGCGGCGATAAATTCTTGTTTATTCATTTTATTCTCCTAACTTGGCTAAATCACCATTAATTACTTTTATATCAAAGGATGCGATTTCGTCATAAATGTACGGCTGGTCGGGTAAGGGATACAATGAATAAATGGGTTTATCTAAATAATAGGCGAAACCGATTTCGAGAAAAGTGTTCGCACCGATATAGTTCTCGATTCCCTTCTTGGTGTAATTGCAGATTAGAACCAAGTCTGATTCCTCAATCTTGCTGAAATGGTCACGGATGGCATCGTAGCCGTTATTACGCTTGGCGGCTACGGGATCAAAATCGGCTTGCTTGATTGCTTCAATGATTACGCCATTTGGCAGAAGTACTTCGTGACCGAGGGACTTTAGTTTCTTAGCGAGTTCATTTACCTGATCTGTGAAAGTTAGACTGCAGCAAATGCAGATTTTCATTTTACCTCCTTGTACTAGTATATAATACCATAAAACGAGAGGAAGAAAGTAAATTCAGCTTGCGAAATTGGCATCTTCGGAATCAGCCAGACCAAGATTGGAGATTGCCAGCAGAGTCTTTTACAGCTAAAGTTTAGCCAATGATTAAGTTTGATTATGGATTGGGTTATATGGTTTGAGGCATAATAATGTATTTATTGGGCGAGCTGGTCGAATTCTTCCATGGAGGAAATGAGAAGGTCGCGAGGCTTGTTGCCGTTCTGAGGGCCGATTACGCCGATTTCTTCGAACCAAATGGCGAGGCCGGAGACGAAGCCGTGACCTTTACCGAGGTAAGTCTGAAGCATGGCGGTAGAGAATTTGCCCTTACTTAGGGAGATTTCGACGGCTTTCCTGACGATGGGATCCTGCGAATCGAAGCGACGACCAAGGCCGTCCATTTCACTAGGGCCACCTGTCATGCCTTTAATGGCGACCTGCTGAGAAATGACTTCATCGTTGTATTCCGGTGGGCGCTGGTCGCGCAAGAAATCAGTAACTTTATTAATATCATCATCTGAAGCCCAGGCGCCCTGAATACGGCGAGGTTTGCCCATCATTTCGGTGGTGAGAAGGAGCATGTCACCCTTGCCGAGAAGCTTCTCGGCACCACCTTGGTCGAGCATAATGCGAGAGTCCATCTGGGAGCCGACGGCGAAGGCAATACGGCCTGGGATGTTGGCTTTAATGAGGCCGGTGATGACTTTAACCTCTGGTCGCTGGGTGGCAAGCACTAGATGGATACCAGCGGCACGACCCTTCTGGGCAATGCGGACGATAAGCATTTCGAGGTCTTTACCTGCCATCATCATAAGGTCGGCCATCTCGTCAATTACAATAACGATGTAGGGCATTTTGCCTTCTTTTTCGGGGTTCTCGTTCTTGGCCATCTTGGCATTATAGTCGGCAATGTTTTTAACCTTCTCTTCGGCCATCAGGGAGTAGCGGCGCTCCATTTCGCCTACAGACCATTTCATGGCACTGAGAGCTTTCTCAGTCTGGGTGATAATCGGGGTAAGTAAGTGCGGGATATCCTGATACTGAGCCATCTCGACCTGCTTCGGGTCGACAATGATTAGCTTCATGTCGGACGGAGCGTTACGGTAAAGCAGGGAGGTAATTAAAGTGTTAGTCATGACTGACTTACCAGAACCGGTGGTACCGGCGATGAGGAGGTGGGGCATTTTGGCAAGATTGGCCACAACGGATTTGCCGGAGATGTCCTTCCCTACTGCAAAAGTGAGAGGATCGGTGGATTTCTTCCAGTCGCTGGATTCAAGAACGCTTCGTAGGCGCACATCAGCCGGACGGGCATTCGGAATCTCAACGCCGACCGAGCGAGTGCCAGGGATGGGGGCTTCGATACGGATTTTATCGACAGCGAGATTAAGGGCTAGCTCCTTATCGCGCGAAAGAATCTTGGAAAGATTGACACCGGCAGGTGGCTTCATAGTGTATTGAGTGACACGAGGACCGACGTTGGCGCCCTCCATCTCGACATCAATGCCGAACTCGGCAAGAGTGGACCTGATGATGTAGGCATTCTGCTGGATGTTACCGGCATCGGCGGGAGACTGCTTCTTCTCGAGTAAGTCAACTGTGGGCATTTTCCAGTCAGGGTCCGTAACTGCGACGAGGGCAGTAGGCTCTTTGGCTGGCTCGGGCTTCGCTGGGGCCTTAGGGTCGTTTTTATGTAGAAGGTGGCCGCTGGATCTCGCGGTGGTCGATTCGGCTTGGCCGAGGCCTACACCGGAATTGACTTTAATCTCGAGCTGGCCGAGCTTCTTAGTAGAGCCTTCACCGTCGCTCGACTTCTTACCGGATTTAACTAGGTTCTTGGTGCCTTTAAACATGGTGATAGGTGAAACCTGGATGATGAAAGCGGTAGTGATAAAAATTAGAACAAGGTAAATGAAAATAACTACACCTTGATTTAGGACGTTAGTGAAGAGGCCGTTAAGCCACTGACCGACGACACCGCCATTGCCCCAGATGGCAGCAATGCCGGAAATCCAAAGAATCATCAAAATGCTCGCTATATACACCACGGCCGCGATGCGATTGTTCTCGCTGCGGAAGATTTTGACGGCGAGATAAACTAAGAGCGCCGGGACGAAATAAGCGGCGAAACCGATGGTGTTAATGAAGAATTGGTGGATGGTATTTAGGACTGTACCGCCCTGGCCAAACCAAGTAATGACGAAAAAGAGCGCTAGGGCAATCATGATGACGGCGAAGGTCTGATGCCAAAAGCCACCGGGGAGCTCGTGCTCGATTGGGGCCTCCTTAGTGCGGCGGCGCGACTGGCTGGAGCGCCTTTTGGTGGTTTTTCTTTTTCGTGCAGTCATGTGTATATTATAGCACACTTAACAGAAAAGCACAAGGGGTAAAGGGTAGGTAGGACGTAGGGTGGCAGATTGGTGTTTTCTTCTTGCGAAGTGCATCTTATGGATGAGCGAGCAAGAAAAAATGCCGAGATGCCGTCTTTTAACTCAAATAAATGGCTGGGATGGCAGGGATCGAACCTGCGAATGACGGGACCAAAACCCGTTGCCTTACCACTTGGCGACATCCCAATGCTTTCTTATATTACCACAAAAATGGTATAATTAAAAGATGATAAGGATAATTGCAGGGGGAAAGAAAAGCCTTTCCTGGTGTCAGGAGGCTTATAGTGAGTACGAAAAACGGCTGCGTAAGCCATACGAAGTGAAATGGGAGTTTATTGAGGAAGAAAGGCTCCTGAAGAGGTTGGCCGAATGGCCATTCACGGGACGGGAATATGTGATATGCTGCGATGAACGCGGAGAGAATATATCATCAGACGAATTTTCTCGGAAGCTTAGTGGGGCTTTCCTTAACTCGAAAGATGTGGTGATTCTAATCGGTGGAGCATATGGATTTAATGACAAAATAAGGAGAAGAGCAGATTTTGTTTGGAGTTTTTCGAAATTAGTATTTCCACATATGATTGCGAGGCTGATTGTGGTAGAGCAGATTTATAGGGCACAAGAAATAGCAAGAGGGAGTCATTATCACCATGAGTAATTATGCTTCATGTGATATAATTAAGAGATGAAAATATTAGGAATAGAGACTAGTTGTGACGAGACAGCGGCAGCTGTGGTGGAAGATGGTATCAAGATACTGTCTAATGTTGTAGTGTCGCAGATTGATATTTTTGCGGAGTACGGGGGCGTAATACCAGAGGTGGCAGCGAGAAGCCACCTGGAGGCCATACTACCAGTGATTGATAAAGCGCTCGCCGATGCTAGGTGTCGGTGGGGGGATATCGATGCGATTGCGGTGACACATGCACCGGGATTGCTTGGGTCTCTACTTATCGGCACTCTGACTGCACGGGCTCTGGCAATCCTTTATGATAAGCCTCTATATGCCGTACATCACCTGAAGTCGCATGTGTATGCGAATTGGGTAATTGGCGGACAAGCTGAATCTGTTCTTTCTTCAGCTGGACTTGAATTTTCAAGCACGTCATACGCTGGGCATCCGGGAAAGACTGCCCGAAAGGGCAGCTTTCTCGGTGCCGTCAGGAATATACGTGTTGAAAATCCAAATCAGGGCTTTATGCTTCAGAAAGAACAGATTCCAGCTTGCCCGACATTCCCCCTATTGGCACTGGTGGTGTCAGGGGGGCATACGCAGATACTGCATATGCAGGAACATAACCAGTTCGAGATTATCGGGACGACGATAGACGATGCGATAGGAGAGTGCTTCGACAAGGTGGCGAAGATTCTGGGGCTGCCATATCCAGGTGGACCGTCAATTGCGAAGGCTGCCCTGGATGGCGATGCTGGGAAATATGAGTTTCCCCACCCGAAGGTGGATGGGCTAGATTTTTCATTCTCGGGACTGAAGACTGCGGTGCTGCGTGCCGTGCAAAAGGAAGTAGGGGTGCCGATTTCGTATCCGTCACATAAGCTAAAGGAACTATTGAATCCTCAGCAGGTGGCCGATTTTGCGGCTTCATTCCAGAAGGCTGCTGTGGATATATTGGTCGAAAAGCTTGAGAAAGCGCTCGGGCAATATCCTGACACTCAGTCTGTCGTAGTCGCCGGAGGAGTAAGTGCAAACCAGGCCTTAAGGGAAGCATTGCCGGAGGCATATTTCCCTTCCCCATCGCTTTCTGGCGATAATGGGGCAATGGTGGCGGGGGCGTGTTTCTTTGAAATCCAGTCCGGGGTGAAGCCGGTGGACCCGTATAAGATTAATATTTATCCGAGAATTTCGATTGAAAAATGATCCCTTCGGGGCTGGGGTCATTTTCATTGTTTATAGTAGTTTATAATTTCTTGATGGAGGTCAGAACATACTCGTCATTTTCTTTTGTGAAATAAAACTCGTACACGGAAAGGCTTTCCAATAGCCCTGTAGTGTAGTCGCCATCATCATTTAGTTCAATAGTTGTCGATGCAACAATTGCCTTAAAACCGTCTTGAATATCCGAAACACTAATAACCTTGTTAACTCTCCTAGCTGTAGTTGTTCCGCCTATGCCATTAGGAAACAAGACAGCAAAACTGTCGTTTTCTGGCTGGTAAACAATTTCCGAAAGGTAAATATCAGAACTGAGCTGATAGGTTTTCTTCTCCAATGACTCCTTGCTACCAAAATAATATACATACTTTGAATTAAAATCGTCAAAGCTAATTTCTCGCTTGGTAGCAGTTTCTGACGGGTTGGCTTGCGGCGTAAACTCATCTTCTAACTGATGGATTACAAATAATAATTTGGCAGCTTGATTAAAATTTTCAATGTATCTGTGCCAACCATCAAAAATTGGTCTTGCAACTGATGGGAATTTATACTTATCAGCCAGCAGAGCTTTTGCTTCATCTAGTGTGATCGTAGTGGTCGTCTCCGAGTTAGAAGGTGCAGATGAGCTCTGTTCAGTTTCTGAAGGAGTAGTGCCTTGATTGTTATTGGGGGTAGATGGGGCAGTAGAGGATTGACTGTTGTTCGGATTGGATGGAGATGGAGTGGTGGTTGGGGTGGTGAAATAAAGATAGGCAAAAGCAGCTGCGGCGGTAATGCCGATGATGGCTAGGATAGAGAGGCACCAGATTGTGGATTTAGTAGATTTGGTTGACGTAGGACTAGGCTCAGAAGCCGATTCGGTTGGTTCGGGTGTTTTGATCGGTTTTTCCGAGGCGGCTGAAGCCTCTGGCGCAGCTGATTCTGATGTGTTTGTCTCGACCGGTGTTTTATCATCGTTTGTTTCCATTAAAAATCTCCTTATTTCTTATGTTTATTGTAGCATATATGTGGTTATTTCAAAAGAGTCTGGGATTTGGATTGGCGGGTGAGGCGGCGCTCTATTTTCTCGGTATCTTCCTCAGCGGGAAAATCCTCTGGATTTATACCTTGGCTATCATTTATAGCATTCCGGACGGTTTGATTATTGAAATTGTTAGCCTCTTTGATGTTTTCGGCACCAGAAACGCCATTATATTTGATGTTAGCGGATGTGAGCTCATTGGCAAGGGTTTTACCGGCAAGAACAACGTTGCTGGCTCTGTTCGCCCAGGGGCGACTGCCGGTGCCAAGTTTTCGCTTCATTTCCTTGCTGCTTTTACCACCAAAGAAAATGCGATTGCCGCTTTCTTTGATATTGACCATGCCAACAGCACTAACACCAGTTTCCATGATATCTTCTGAGAGGCGTTTGTCAGATTCAGAAAACTCTCTACGTCGCTCCAGCCTCTGTTGATCCGCAACGGCTTGGTCGCTTAGCTCTTGGCGACGGGTCTGAATGGCGAAGTAGGTCTGAGCTTCGGCAACTTTGGGTTTTCTAGACGGATCGCCATTTTGGGCGATAAGGTAGCAGGCGTAGCGATCTAGGCGATAATCCTCTATTTCTATTGAGGTAGAATTATTATGTCCCACTCTAATCACTTTGCCCTTAAGCGCAAAGTGAATTTCAGGGGTGGTTTGGCTATTTTCGGCTGATTTTTGAGATTTTTCGATCACCTGCAAAAAATTTCTCCATTGGGAATAACCGAGTACCTTCATAAGCTCTCTAGCATACCAATAATCACCTTTTTCATCGGTGTGCTTGATGGATTCGAAAGCATCAAAGCCCGGTTTGGCTATTTCTCCTCCTTTTGTCATGCTGCTTTCTCCGATGATGAGAGGAGCTTAGCGGAGGTGGATTGGTGGGCGAACTTTTTGTCGAAGGTCCAGAGAGGCTCTTTGCGTTTCATGGCAATGCGGGCTTCCAGGACACAATCGTCGAAAGAGAGCGATGGATGAGTGTCATACCTTTCGAAAACACCTGAATAGAATTGCCTATCGTAGTCAAGCATCGGATTGTCTAATAGTGTAATGAGATTGTCCAAAATACTGGTTCTGGACATGCCTTCTTTAGTGAGAACATATACCGCCTCCATAATCACAACATCGTCTACATAAAACTCCGTGCCACTTAGCAGTAAACTCGTGGCCTGTTGATATTGTGAAGGATTATCTCGCAGAATAATCCTGAGCAGTATACAGCTATCTATCGCTGATTCTTTAGACGTCAATTCCATATTTCTCCTTAAACTCGCGTTTACCTTCTGGGGTAGCTTCGTAGGCATTACGCACTTCTTCGAAGTCCATTCCCTTGTATTTTTCGTAGTTTTTGGCAAATTCGGGATTGCGCTTCTTTTCTCGTTCAATGTTCTTGTGGATTTTATCAAGAGAGGCAAGAAGCTGCTCGCGGCGGGAGGCTTCCCGACCGAGGATGACTTTGCCCTTAACGATATCAAAAGTAAGGCGATTCTCGCCTGGTACCACCCCTAGTAAATCACGGATGGCCTTCGGTATGGTGGCCTGTCCGGATGAATTGATTGCGACTGCATAAGTCATAGTTTTGTCCTTTTTAGTAATTTTCATAGTCCCATCCTTTGTATGAATTATAAACTGTTCATAATTTATTGTCAAATATGAATCTAGTCAGTGATGGTGCTATTTATTAAGTGTTGATAATGTGAGTCTGGCTAGATGTCGCCCTGGTCGAAAATGTGGGCGGAGATTCTCTTCATGACAGTCCTTAGGATTTCAAAGAGAATGATAGACGAGACAATGGCGATAAGCGTGGCAATAAGGCCATTGGAGCTGAGGAAGACAAAATCGAAGAAATTGTGGAAGAACGGGATCAGGAAGGCGCCCACCATGATGCCGATGATGGTGAAGAGGAGGCTGGCGCGGAGGACGTTGAGCGGTTTGGAAATCCAATAGATGAGAATAAGGTCAATTGTGAAGGTCACAAAGATTGCGGTGGTGGCTAGGTCGTAGTGTGGGAAAATGCCAAAATGGGCGAGCAGGGAGATGGTGAGCATGGAAATGGAAATAGTTAAGCCAACAGGGAGAGAATATTCGATAATGTTGCGTGTGAAACGATTTTTGATGCGGTCGGTGTTATGTTCCAGAGAGAGAACGAGACCAGGAAAACCAATGCAGGCAAAATTTAGAAGCGACATCTCGACCGGCGACGAAAATGGGTATTTGATAGGGACGAAGATGAAAATTACGGCAAGAATACTGGCATAGACGGTCTTGGCCAGGAAAAGCGCGGTGGAGCGTTCGAGGTTATTGATAGATTGACGACCTTCATCGATAATCGATGGGACGGCGGCGAAGTCAGAGTCCAAAAGAACAAGCTTGGCGGAGCGACGAGCGGCATCGGCGCCTTCACCGATGGCTAGACTAACATCAGCCTCCTTCATGGCGAGGATGTCGTTCACGCCGTCACCGGTCATGGCGATGGTTCTTCCCTGCTTTTTAAAGGCCGTGATTAGTTCCTTTTTCTCCGCGGGAGTGACACGGGTGAAGACATTATATTCCTTGGCGAGATGGTCGTAATCGTGATTCTTCTCGGAGGAGAGATTGAAACCATGAATATTCTTCACGCCCACGCGGGATGCGATGGAAGACACTGCCTCAAGGTCGTCACCAGAGATGATTTTGATGTCGATGTCATTTTTATAAAAATAATTGATGATTCTTCTGGCATCGGGGCGGACTTCGTCTTCGAGACGAATGAAACCAAGAAGCTTGTCAGGAGATGTCAAAAACGATTCAATCTCGATGCGCTTGCTCGCGCCCGTCGTTACGGGGCTCGCTTCGCTCCATTCGCTCCCGTCGTCGCTCAAGGATCTCGAATGAACGTTTTTTGACATCTTCTTAATAACTGCCAGGGTGCGATATTCTCCAGAAATAGATTTGACCTGATTGATGATCGATTCGTCGTCGGTGAGGAATTCGATGGCGCCGAGGAGGTAGGTGGCATCTTTGGTTTTGATTCCAGAGCACTTGCGGTCGGATGAGAAATCAATAATGTCCGTAATGCCCTCTATTTCTTCAAATTTGGTGGTTTTAAGGAACTTTTGCTTTAAAGCGCTTACGGTTGCGTTTTCGGTAGTTTGGTGCGTTAGAATCGATAATAGGGCCCTTTCAAAGGATTTTTCCGTGGCAGTAGAATCATGCACGGTCATTTTGCCCGTGGTGAGGGTGCCGGTTTTATCCAGAGCGATGGTGTCCACCCTGGCGAGAGTTTCGATGGAATAGAGATCCTGGACGAGGACCTTTTTCTTGCTGAGGCGGATAGTGGCGAGGGCGAGAACGGAACTGGTCAGGAGAATGAGACCCTCCGGAATCATATTGATAAGCGAAGCGACCGTGCTCGTGATGGCCGTGGTGGTATCGTTGCTTTCGACACGAAAACGGCTCCAGAGCACCAGGGCGCCGATGGGAATTAGCGCAATGCCGATGTATTTCACGATGTTATTCATTAGGCTGAAGAGTTTGGAGTCGGCGGTCCTAATGGTATGGGCGGATTTTTCGATTTTGCTGAGCTCTGTCTTCGCGCCGACCGCGGTGGCAGTGGCTTTACAGGTGCCGGAAACAATAAATGAGCCAGAGATGAGTTTGTCGCCGGGGTGTTTTTCGATATTGTCCTGTTCGCCGGTGATGAAAGATTCGTTGACTTCGACGTTGCCCTCCTCGATTTCGCTATCGACGATGATTTGGTCGCCGAGGGAGAAGACGAGGAGATCGCCTTCGACGATTTGGTTTTGGTTGATTTGGACTGGCTTGCCGTTACGAATGACAGTGGGCTGCTGCTCGGAGATGAGGCGCATTTTGTCGACGGTGCGTTTGGCGCGGATTTCGTTGACGATACTAATGAGGGTGTTTGCGATGGCGATGAGGACGAAGAGGAGGTTCTTGTAAGAGCCGACGGCGAGAATCATGAGAGCGAGGATGAGATTGACGAGATTGAAGATGGTGAGAGTGTTTTTGAGGATGATTTTTAGGGTGGTGTTCTGATTCTTGCGAGAGGTTTGGTTAACCTTGCCCTCGGCGATTTTCCTTGCGACTTGCTTAGTGGTGAGACCTTGTAAATTCATAGGATTATTGTAGCACAAAAAAGTGGCCTATTCGCGGCCGGTGGGGTCGTGTTGGGCATGGGAGACCATAAGTTTGACGGAGTCAGACATATTGATTGGCTCTAGTTCTATATCGGGGTGATGAATACTAAAAACGCGAAAGATTTCGTCGGCAAAGGCCTGACCAATAACTTCGATACCAGCAAAATCAAAAATGATTTTTTTGTACTGATCGAGGCCCGTAAGAAGCTTTTTGGCTTGAGAACGAGAGATCCAAATTTCGCCTTCGTTAAATAACTTAACTGGGATTACTGTGGTATCTAGGCTAAGGGTTTGGTGATCGAAAGAGAAGCTGCGGAAAAGTTTCTGCAGGGATTTGTCGGTGTTTTTAGCGATCTCAAAGGTGACCTCAGTGCCGATTGTGGGGCGTTCGGTTTTTTGAATAGTATAGTCGTTTATAGTATTGTCCACGATAAGCTCGTAGTCGTAGCTTTTAAGCGAAAATCGATCGGCGATTTTAGATGTCCAGAAAATGCCCTCGCCCGAATGCCAACCCGGCTGAGTGGTGAGCTTTCCCTTAATTAGTTCCCTCGCGGCATCTGGTTCGTTATCTATCTTACGACTAATCATGACGTTTTTGAAAACGCCAACGCCATTGTCTTTAACGATGAATTTAAGCTCGTCATCTTCTAGCCAAATTTTAACGTAGCCAACGCCGGAGCGAGAATGGTCGATGGCGTTGTTTAACATCTCGGTAAAGGCAAAATAAAGAATGTTTTCGGCGTTTTCGGTGAGGTCGTTTAGGAAGGTGGTAGTTTTACGGACTTTGGTCCAAATTTCGTCCTCCTTTAGTCCGATTAGGTTAAGGTTTTCTTCGAGGGCAATAATTTTATCAGATACATAATAAGTGACATTGCGACCATTCTTCTCGGAGCGAACACGGTTTTCCTTGATTAACTCGGCTAGATTCTTGCTGATATAGGTACGATTACCGAGTGCAGTCTTCTCGCCGAGTTGGATAGCAGAAAGACCGGGATGTTTAAAAAGTATTTGATAGATCTTTTCTTTTACGGTGGTCATGTATACATATTAGCAAATATGTATACTTTTGTCAAGTACATGTATACTTTATGTACACTTTTTCCGTGAATATGTATACTTTATATCTTAATTAAGTCATAGTTACAGGAGCCGAGGCCGAGGGATTCGGCGTAAGGGAGAATGGCGCGACCTTCGCGAGTATCAATGCGTTCCTTCAGAGCTTCAGCACCTGGCTCCTTGGAGGCCCAGATGGCATCGATGAAAGCCTGGTCATTGGCGACGGGATCAAGTGAGCCAAATATGCCGATATCGGATATGACAGGGTCGCCTTGGTTCGCTGCGCAATCGCAATCAAGCGAAATCGCGTTAGCAACAGTGATATATGTAATGGGTTTGCCCTGCTCCTCGAGGTGATCGGAGACCGCTTTTGCGGCTTCAGCCATCGACTCGATAAAATCAATCTGGGCGTGCTTTAGTATCCAGCAAAGTTTCGGGCTGGTGGTTTTACCGGCAGAATGAATGTAGGCTTTTCCCTTGCGCGAAGCAATGCCGATAGACTGATTCTTGAGATTGGCACCAAAACCGCCCATGATGTGACCTTTGCCGTGAGCTAAGTTGAGAATTGAATCGTAATTATCGAAATTCTTCCCAATTAAATCGTATTTAAGGTGTTTGCCATTCTTAACTGGAATCTTAATGTCCCCTTCAGCATCCATAATATCCACATCGGCAATGCTGGTAAAGCCGTGATTCTTGGCCGTCTCGATGTGGTCTTTTACGGTGTTGTGGGTGCCGTCATAGGCGGTATTACATTCGATAATGGTGCCGTTTAACTTCTTTACAAGCGGGCCAATCAGATCGGCTTTAAGATAGCCCTTGGCACCAGTTTCACCGGTCGACACCTTAATGCCGACTTTGCCCGTGAGCTTCACTCCGAGGGCTTCGTAGATTTTAATGAGGCTTTCTGGAGTGATTTCCTTGGTATAATATACTTTGCTAGACATTTTGCTCCTTTATACTTATTGATGATTTTTAGATTTTTCTTTTGATTAAATTTATCTTTCTCGTGATTTGGTAAGTTTTGTACTTTATCGGATTGATGACTAAATCATAGGTGCCAGCATGACGGACCTCCGTGCCAGCGAAGGTTTTCTTGAAGTTCGTAAAGCCTCTCCATGGGTGGTCATTTGGCGCATCGTCTGGGGCAATACCCCAGAAGTCAAATCTCTCTAAGCCCTTTTCTTTGGCATCTAGAATTAACTGGATGGTTAGGATTCCTGTGGCGTGAAGCTTGCGACCTGTGTCTGACTGGGCGCCCTGCAAATTGTACCTTGTATCCTTATCGTCAAATACTAGGCCGGCAGCGATTGTTTCCGTTTTATCCCTCTCGGGGTCTTTATAATTGACAATGTAGGTGGTGGCAAACGGCTGAGCAGCCTCTGTTTTTAGATAATCTAGTGAGAATACGTTGATTTTTTTAGCGGAGGCGAGCTTAGCCTGCAAATCTACCAAATGTTTGATGTCCTCAGGGTTGTGACTCTTCGTAATGGTGATTCCCTTCTTGTCGGCTACTCTGTGATAACGGAGTAGCCTCTCGGGGAGCTTGAGCTTCAGCTCTTCTTCGCTGCCCTTAAGATCTAGGATCCAAGTCTCCTTAGGATTCAGGTTTTTAGACTTCTGGGCGGTTTCTGGGAGACTTTCGCTCATTTTCTCATCATATGGTTCGATTCGCGCGAAGATTAGCTTCTCTTTTTTAGCATAATTAGTAATGGAATCGATGGCTAGCTCGAATGCTTTTTTGTCTTTGGCGACAGGGCCGTAGGGGCAATAGAGATACTTCCCTACTGGGGTTTTCTTAATAATGCCTAGATACTGATACTTGTCATTAGAGACGAAAATGGATTTCTCCCCTAAATCGTCCTGAAGCTTCTGCCATTCCTTAGATTGTGTGATTGGTATATTCATAATCGCCTTTAATCATATTGACTTGTGAATTAAATTGACAATTTCCGCATAATATTATATTTATGCAAAAACACCGCCAATTATTACTATGTCGGATTGAAATTTGTAGTTTTCCCTGTTTTAGCCCGTAGAGTGTGGAGATTCTAATCAATGTTCATGGTTGCTAAAACTACCTCCAACTTCGGCTCGGCCGGAGTTGTTACTTTGATTTTAGCGGAAGCTATTTGGTTTGTCAAGTGCGGTTGCTAGCCCGAAAGGTTGCTAGTATCACTCTGATGGTAGGCACATTGTGCTTGTGTTTTGGTGGAAAAATAGTGGGGAATTGTGGTGCAAATCTCCTTGTATGGTAAAATTGATTTATGGCTTATATTAGGCGGTTCAAAACAACATCGGGTGCTACCGGAGTACAGGTTTGCTACAAACAGGGAACTAAGGTGGTTCGCACTGTGCATGTTGGCTCGGCTTCTTCGGAATTTGCGCTGCAAAAATTACTCAAAAAAGCGCAGGGAATAATCGATGGCGACAAAACACCGCTCTTTGATCTAAAAAAATATGACAAAAAATAGCGCTAGAGAGCGCTATTTTTAACTATTAATTGCTATTTAATATAGTTCAGCTGACCCTTTAGTCTCGCGATGAGCGATTCTTTTTCTTCGATCTGGTCTCTGGTTTCTTTGACGAGGTGGGCTGGGGCTTTTGAAACGTAATTCGGGTTCATGAGCCGGGCATTGAGGGAATCAAGCTCGCGGCCGATTGAGAGAATGCGCTCGGTCAAAGCTTCTTTGAATTCAATTACAACCTTCTCTGGGACGTCGAGATACAGCTCGTGGTTTGCGAGGGCCAACCTCAATCCACGCGGGGAACCGTCTAGGCTATTAATCTCGGGAACTCTAGTTAAAGTTTTAATCAGAAGCTGATTATCCTTTACTAAACTATCGTTGTCATATAATAGGCCATAATTTTTACGCTTGCTGGCGCCTGAGAGGGTCTGTAAAGTGGTTCTAACCTCCGAGACGATAGTTCTTATGTTTTCAAAGTTTTCGGCGCTGATTGGGTCAAATTCTAGCCTCGAAGGCCAATCGGCAATCGCGATAAATCCACTCGTCCAGGACAAATTCTGCCAAATGGCCTCAGTCACAAACGGAGCGAAAGGATGAAGAGCAATTAGCAGTGATTCTAGTGTGGTCTTCATGAGGTTAACATTCTTATAAATCTTTTGACTTTCTAGGAACCAGTCGGCGTATTTGTCCCAGATGGTTTGATACAATACCTCAACAGCCTCAGAAAAACGATAGCTTCGCATGTTCTGATCGACCTTGGTCAAACAATCGTTGATTTCGCGACAAATCCAGTCTTCGCCCATCGAATTAGTTTCATAAGGCGTCAAAGATGATTCATTCTCGACGCGCTCGCTCGCGCCTGTCGTTACAGGGCTCGCTTCGCTCCATTCGCTCCCGTCGTCGCTCAAGGGTCTCGAATGAACATCTTCTGACGCCTTCTTTTCCTCATCCACGACAGACTGGACGAAGCGGGAGATGTTCCAGAGCTTGTTACAGAGGTTGCGGCCGGCGATGACGGAGTTCTCGCTGAAGGCTTGGTTCATGCCGGCGGAGCGACCCCTTAAAATACCCAGGCGGAAGGCATCGGAACCGTATTTTGCGATTAGCTCCATCGGATTAATAACGTTACCTTTGGATTTACTCATCTTCTGGCCGTGCTCATCCAAAACTAGGCCATGCAAATAAACTTTTTTAAACGGCACTTCGCCTGTGACATATAGGCCAATCATGATCATACGCGAGACCCAGGCGAAGAGAATATCGGCGGCTGTCTCCATGACATCTAGCGGATAATA
The DNA here is from genome assembly GCA_017510425.1 of Candidatus Saccharimonadota bacterium. Lineage (GTDB taxonomy): Bacteria > Patescibacteriota > Saccharimonadia > Saccharimonadales > Saccharimonadaceae > Nanosyncoccus. The sequence continues at coordinate 25,640 of JAFWNJ010000007.1, read as the reverse complement.
TGGATTAAAATTCTCAGGTGTCCAATCGGTGCAAACAATCGGCCAGTGACTGGAAGAGAACCAGGTGTCGAAAGTATCCTCATCGCGGATATATTTCACCCCGGCTCTTTCAATCTCACTCTGATCAGTGTGACGATCAAAAATCCATTCTGGCTCATCCGTAGCCGAATCGTCGGCCTTCTTAAACATCGGGATGGCAATACCCCAAGGAATCTGGCGAGAAATGTTCCAATCTTTTAGACCTTTAAGGTAATTAATTACCACCTTTTCTTTGTTTTCGGGATAGAATTTGATTTCACCAGCTTCAAGGTGTGAGATTGCCACACTGGCTAATTTCTCCACGTCAACAAACCATTGCTCCTTCAAGGTAGGTTCTAGAACCGTGCCACATTTATAACAGTGGGCAACGGAGTGGTTAATCTTCTGCTCACCTTTCAAAAGACCCTGCTCTTTTAGATCCTCTAGAACCTGCTTGCGGCACTCTGCTGTGGTCAAATCAAGATATTTCTCTGGCACATTAATCATCCTGCCCGATTCAGAGATGACTTGCTTGCGAGTCAGATTGTGTCTACTTGCTACTTCAAAATCATCGAAATCGTGGGCTGGCGTAATCTTAACTGCGCCAGTGCCGTATTCTGGATCGGCATGCTCGTCTGCGATGATGGGAATAATCTCATTCGTAAGAGGTAGTTCAACATATTGGCCGATTAGGCTCTTGTAACGTGGGTCATCTGGATTGACGGCCACTGCGACATCGCCAAATAGTGTCTCGGGGCGGGTGGTAGAAACTGTAATTGAAGCCGCGAATCCGTCTTCTTCGGACACGGAGTCGCGCCGGCCCGTCGTTACGGGCGGCGCGCTCCTTCTGTCTCGGTCGTAACCTCCGACAGATTCCTCAGAAGAGGATTTCGCGGCTTTGCTTACTACTTTATACTCAATATCCCAGAGAGTACCTGGTTCATCTTTATGTTCGACTTCGATGTCGGCGAAGGCGGTCTGATGCTTGGGGCAGAAATTGACCAGCTTCTCACCTCTGTAAATCATGCCGTCGTTCCACATTTTCTCAAAGGTGGTATAAACACGGTCGATCACATTTTCATCAAGGGTAAAGGTCAAATCGTCCCATGCGCAGGATGCGCCGAGGGCACGAAGTTGCAGCTCCATATTGCCACGTTGCTCGGCGACGAAATCCCAGACACGGGCATAAAGTTCGTCGCGGCTATACTCAAAACGGGTGTGGCCTTGCTTCTCAAGATTTCTCTCGTAGACCACCCAGGTCTCAAAGCCAGCATGGTCGGCACCTGGAATGTACCAGGTCGATAGACCCTTCAGCCTATGATAGCGCGTAAGCGAATCTTCAATGGCGATAGTGAGGCCATGACCGATATGCAAATTACCATTAGCATTCGGTGGGGGCATGACGATGGAGAAAGTCGGGGATGCCGCTACTATCTCCGTCCTATCGTCGACACCATTCTTATTGTTATCGACTGGCTTAGTAATCATTTTGGGATTAAAAATACCAGAAGCTTCCCACGCGGCATAAATATCCGCCTCATACTCTCCTGGCTCATAACTACTTGCAAATTTCATACATACATTATATCACATATTTTTCACTGGACGGGGGCTATCACTGGACGGGGGCTATCTCTGGACGGGGCCTGCCGGCACTTTCTTCCCCCAAAAATGACACATGCATTTTTGGGGGTCCCCCTTCAGTGCCGTCACCCGTCCATGAATAGTAACAGGTATAACAGAATCTATTCTGACAGTTCTAATGTCTGGCGGATTTGCTCGAATTCGGCAGGAGTTAGTTCGAGGGTGCGGCCGTGCTGCCAAGTCTCGTCGTAGGGGAGTAAATGCACATGAGTATGTGGAACATCGGTGCCGATGACTTTCCAGAGGATACGAGCATTCAGCTGCTTCTCAAGATGTTTGGAGAGTTTTTTGACGGTTGCCATTAGAGCTTCGTAATCCTCATCTGGAAGGTCGTAAATCTTGTCGACTTCTTTCTTAGGAATTACAAGCGTGTGGCCCTTGGTCTCCGGGTGGATATCGAGAAAGGCGATAGTTTTGTCGTCTTCATAAATCTTATAGCATGGAATCTCTCCGCGAATAATTTGAGTAAAAATGCTAGGCATTGGATTTTCTCCTTATGATTAAATAATAAATTACCGCAAAAATGATTGCAAAGACTAGTCCGCCCAGGACATCTGACAGCCAGTGCATTTCTGACAAAACTCTGCCAACACAAACTAATACAATGAGTAGAAGCATGGCAATGTCTATCACAATCCAGGCGGTTTTTGATTTGATGTAATGAGGGAGATTAAGAACGATGATGAGGAAGATTGTCGACACAACCATGACATGTGTGGAAGGGAAGGAGGCTTCGCCTGAGCCATTGGGGCGGGTGTTTAGAACTAAGAATTTGTCGAATATGACGTAAGTTATCGCCATAAGAGCTAGCGGTAGAATCATCCAGAGTAGGCGATGGTCGACCTTAAGAAGTGATTTCCGTGTGATAAGTTGATATAAGCCCAGCACGACAAATACGCCTAGGATGGCGAATGATGCTAGTAAAATAATGTCTGATATTAAATCCCATTTCATAGTTCTATTATAACAAAGAAATCAAAAAACAATGCTACTAACTATGTTGAAACCAAGGTGGGAGAGTGCTAATTAGCCCTGTCTACTGAGCTACGCAACGCACTGTCCGGCCGAAATACTTATTGTCGAGGGGGGTCACTGGGTTCACATCGGCACTACTCAGGCGCAGGTCGTAAGCGATGTTACTAGAGTACGCCGTAGACGACCAATAGCCGCTGTTCGTGCCCCGACTACTCAATCTCTCGCCGCCAACGAAGCCGGAGTAGAGATAATTATTTGGATATTTCCGCCAGCGAAGAGAAGCCTCAGCTGTACTTTGATATGCACCAGTTCCACCCATCTTACGATCCAAATACGAGAAGCTACTAACCCTGTTCGCAGAATCACTTTCTCCTTGCTCTATGTCACCAGTACTGGTATTGCCTATTGGTAATTTCCAACCGTTTGGACATAAATCACCTACTGCTTCGCCGCTGGATTTACTATAGGTTCCATTGCCAGCTGTAGCAGAGTACCAGTTGTAGTAATTGCCGTAGCTATACATAGAACCGCTATTAGTATTCGGGTTATTGGTAGCTCTATTTGCAGTATTATCAGTTCTTAGCCTGGATTGATCAAAACAGACGGCAGAGATAGATCCACACCAGCCATCTGGAGCAGTATCAGCATTATAGGCTACACTAGATGTAGAAGATAGATTAGTAAAGGTGTTAGTATCTGTATAATTATGTTTTAGTGTAACAGTTGGGTTAGTTGGATCATTATCATTTAGTGGATTGTTGGTATTTAGAGTAGTTAGTGTAGTAGGCACCGTGTTTGCATCTTCCTGATGAGTATCGGCTAGTCTTAGGTTTTCAATCATCCAGCAGTTACCGTCAGCGAGCTTGGCAATAGCGTAAGTTTCATTATCACGTTGGTCGGTAAGGGCAGAGACAGAGCTTAGGTTGGCTGTACCATCAGTCGGAGCTTGAGTAAGAGAGTCTGTACCAGTACCGCATAACGAAGCTACCTTACTAGAGTCTTGTAAATTACCTGCGCTCTTTACCCATACTGCGTAAAGGGAGAGACCAGGGTTACTACCAGAATAATCTGCTGTATTTAGTGTTATAGTTTCTTGTGGTCCGTAGAAATGTGCTCCGGTAGAATAATCATATTTGTCACTCCATCCAGCGAAACCATAGCCTTCACGGGAGAAGTTAGATGCAAGTAAGGTCACTGAAGATGATACACTTTGGCACCCCATTGTACCCTCTACTTTGCTACCATTTGGGTAATAGCAGATTTGACCAGCTGTAGTAGGTTGAGGTTGTAGTGGCACTTCACTGGCTGGATGGACTAGAGTGTATTTCACTTGTCCGATATATGTCCCAGCTTTCTGAGTAGGACTAATGTATGCAGCATAGGTAGTAGTAACACTAGCGCCTTCTGTATAGATACTGTTATTATCTACATCTGTACCAGAATTACGATAAGATACTCTAGTATAGGTAGATGGTACTGCAGCCCAGTTACTATAGTCAGTATCTCCAGATTGTTTTTCTGAGTCACTAGTACTTCCGGCAATGATGGGTGTATAAGTACCAGATGTTACACCAATTTTCATCGCCCAAGCTGAAGTATTGCCAGTAAAAGTAGTACTAGTTAGGATATCACTAGTTTGTCCTAGTGTACTGTCTCTTAGATATGTATTTCCTAATGTATCATCAGAATATCCTACTGCATAGACGGAGAATCCTTCATTATCATTACAATAGACTTTAAGCGTAGTTTGTCCAATACCATCAGGATAATAATCTTGTCCACGGGAATCTATACCATTAGGGACTTCTGCTGTATGAGCAGTATCGGTTGTACTAGACATAGAGCAGGCCATAGGTACTGTAATGGTAGCTGTAGATACACTAGAATCATCTGCCATAGCCTTAGGTAAAGTCAATATCCCACCAACCAAAATAGCTACACCTACCATACCACTAGGCAACAAGAAGCTCACAAATCTAGATTTCATGTTTTCATTATACCATAATCGTTATGGAAGTAAGCTTTTTTAGTTCATATCCTGTCGGAGTGTTATGAAATAAAAATAAGGCCCTTGGCCTTGTTTTTATTTCATGGTACGCCCGACAGGATTTGAACCTACGACCTTTTGCTCCGCAAGCAAACGCTCTATCCAGCTGAGCTACGGGCGCACAAAATTAAAATGGTTTATTCTTAGACCTTTAGGGTCCTCGAGTAATTATGTGGATGTTTTGAAATATTTCTCGACATCCACCTAGAAATTAAATGAGCATCACCTTTGCAGATGACACTATTATTATAACATATTATTTAAAAACGTGCAGGTGTATTTTTAGTGTTTCTTTTTCCTACTCTTTTTTAATGATTTGAAGAGATTGCGGTGGGCATGGAAGCCGAATCGGCCGTTGGTGGGGTCTTTGAAGATGTTGAGCCGCAAGGGGTCGAGCGTTAGGGTCATATAGGCACCGAAGAAGACGAATAGGCCTAAACATGAGAAGTAAGTACCTATGTATGCCATAGGATTTAACTCAAGTACGGCATAGAAGGAGAGTTGGCTGAGAATGATTGCAACGAAGAAGGTCAGAATGTCCACGATGAGAACTGGGTGCTTAGTGATTTTCTGATATGAGTAGAAAATAAGTGGAATTACCACCACGATAACAAGCAAGCTGGTAAGCTTGGCACAGAAATAGTTAGGATTCTCACCATAGAAATAGCCATCGTAGAGACACCAGAGCAGGGAAGGCGTGATGGCGATTTTAATATGCTCCCAGGTCGACTCATTGACGGCCGCAAAGAGTCCCAAGATATGGTTCTCGCGGCTGATGTCATATAAGAAATGCGCTAATACGCCTATACTAAAGATTACGGCAATTCCTAACCATAAGTTTAACGTGTTATCCATGGGATTATTATAACACTTGTGGTTTGATTTAGGGAACGATATGATATAATCGTAGACGGAAGCGTGGCCGAGTGGTTGAAGGCGCACGACTCGAAATCGTGTGGGCGGGTAACCGTCTCGAAGGTTCGAATCCTTTCGCTTCCGCCATGGAGAATAAATTATGGAAAAACCCCAAACAACTAAAGCACCTAATAAGAGCAGCAAGATTAAGAAGCGCGCTCAAATAGTGAAGGCGAAATTACTAAAGTCTTACTATGGTAATCCTGCTAAGGACATGAAGTTGATTGCCATTACTGGTACGACAGGGAAGGTAACCGTAGCTCATTATGTACACGAGATACTGCGTTCTGCCGGTGAGCAAGTGGCAGTGCTGGCTTCGGATCAACCCTTTAAGATTAGTATGCTGCACAAATTCTTGTCTGATGCCTGGAAGGCTGGGGCTAATTATGTAGTGGTGACTGTGCCGGCCGAGGGGCTACGGGATAATATCTTCTATGGTCTGCCGATCAATGTGGCGGCCATGACAAATTTCGTAACTGCCGACTTAAATGATATGACTCCAGAAGAATACATTAATTCAGAGAAGACTTTATTCAACATGCATCCCGAGATTGTAGTATTGAATAGTGACGATAAGAACTTTGAGACTTTTGAGGGCTTTAAGGGCAAGGATAAGACGGTCGTCTACGGGCAGACTAGTGCCGACGTGAAGATTCTTAATTCTAAACTTTACCCTAAAGGAACGGAGGTTTCGCTGTCGATTGATTCTGAAATCATATCTGCAGCAACTTTTGTTACTGGTGAGACCTCGGCTTCCTATATGGCCTGCGCGGCCGCGATTGCGAATACAATTGGGATTTCGTCAAAACACATCGTTGACGGAATCGCAGAATACGAGCCGTAAATTAGAGGCTCTTTAGGAGTTCTCTTGTGATATTTTCATCGTTAAACTCGTGCGGGCCGTCGGCACGGAGGATGGATTTTTCGTGGCCTTTGCCGAGAATTAGGACAAGGTCGCCGGGCTTTGCTAATTCAAGCGCGAGGCGAATAGCTTTTTTACGGTCTAACTCTTTAAATAGGTTCTTGCCAATAACCTTACCTTGTTTTTCCGCTCCCTCAATGAAGCCCCTTGCGATTACTTCAGGATCCTCATCACGAGAATCGTCTTCCGTGATGATAACTAGGTCGGAGTGCTTGGCGAGAATCTCACCGCGAATGGGACGAGTGGTAGGGTCGCGACGACCAGCACCACCATGTACAGAAATAATGCGGCCTTTGTGGCTACCGATGGAATTAAAGACTTTTTCCAAAGCATCGGGAGCATGAGCATAGTCAATAATGACAGTGAATGGCTGGCCTTCGTCGATAATATTCATACGGCCTTCAACGCTTTTCAAGGCCTTGATACCATCGTGAATTTGTTTATTATTTAGGCCTAATTCACGCCCGACTAGGGCTGCCGCCATTGAATTATAAACGTTGAATTCGCCTGGAATACTACTTTCAATATTTATATCACCAAATGAATATTTTATGCCGTTTACAGATAGTTTTATGTTTTCTGCTTTATTATCGCCGGATTTTATACCATAAGTGATATATTGCTTTGAGATTTTCATGTAGTACTTGGTAGCCGGGTCATCGGCATTGAGGATACTCTGCTTGGCTTTTTTCATTAATTTGCCCTTGGCGGAGCGATAGTTGGCGATGGTCTTATGATAATCAAGATGATCGTGGGTGAGATTGGTGAAGACGGCAATCTCAAAGGGTATACCTAAGGTACGGTATTCAGCGAGGGCATGAGAGGTAACCTCTAGGACTAGGAACTTCGCGCCCTGATTCTTAATATCTTTAATGCGACGGTTCAGGGTGAAAGCATCTACGGTCGTCATGTGGTTTAACTCGGGCTGTAATTTATCTATCCCGTAGGCAACTGTGGTCATGAGGCCGGTTTTTAGACCGGCTTCGTTTAGCATGCGCCAAATCATGAAACAGGTCGTGGTCTTGCCGTTGGTGCCAGTGACACCGATGACACGAAGGCCCTTGGCTGGATGGTGATATTTGATTGTAGCCGCTAAAGCCTGAAGGTAGTGATAGGGCAAGACTGCCTTGTTATAGAATGGGAGTTTTTCCAATAATGCTTTCATGTTATCTATAATGCTTTAGTGATTCGATCGAATCTTTGTTGGCGGCCTTGATGGCTGGATAGATTCCAAATAGAATACCAATAATTATAGCAGTGGCAAAGGTAATGCCAACAATCTTCCAGCTAATGTAAGGCACGAAAGGAGTAATGGTAGACAAGAGGAAAGCAAAGAAATATCCTAAAACCATTCCGAAAATACCTCCTAGAACTGAGAGGATAAGTGACTCAAACAGGAATTGTATTAAGATGTTGCGGCCAGAGGCGCCGACGGCTTTCCTGACTCCTATCTCGTGTGTGCGCTCGGCAACGGAGACAAGCATAATATTCATAATACCGATACCGCCGACGATGAGGGAAATACCAGCAACTAGGGCTAGCATACTGGACACGATATTAAAGAGGGAACCAGCTGGATGAGTGATTTCGTCGCCATAGGAGACGGAGAAATTAGTGTCGCCATGTTTCTGCTCGGTCAGGCTCGTGGTGATGTATTCTTTTACGCTGGAAAGGCTATCGGTGTTTGAAACTTTGACATTGATTTGCTGAACCTGAGCGGTGCCGGTGGCTTTCTCTAAGTTCTTGATATCAATAATGGCCGCATTATCATAGTCAACGTTGTTAAAGCTGACGGCTTTATCGACTTTATCCAGTACGCCAACGATCATATACTTCTCGCCCATGATGGTGACCGTCTTGCCGATGGTACTATTGATCGTATTAAAGAGAGCTAGTGATAATGTGTGGCCAAGCACGATGGATTTCTCTTCATTGGCTTCGGTTAAGAAGGCGCCGTAGCGTATCGATAATGGCTCTATCTTAATGAAGTCTAGGTTGGTGCCCAGAACAGTGACGGAGTTCAGAGTGTTTTTCTCCGTGATAACGGTATTATTTGAAATAGCAATCGGAGAGGCGGCTACGACGTTGCCATTCTTTTTGATGGCATCTACATCTGAGGCTGCTAGGCTGGAATTCTGAAAGGTGTTCGCGGAGGTTAATTCCTCTACGACACTAGTAATTGAATCTTTGGTAGAGGTAGGGCGAACTACAATTAAGTCATTACCAATTTCGTTAATTTCACTTTTGACTAAATTAGAAATACTACCTGTTAATGAAAGAATCAAAATAATACTTGCTACGCCGATGGCGATACCAAGGCAGGTCAGGAAAGAACGGGTGCGATTCTCCTTAATGGAGGCTTTCGCTAATTTAAAATGTGTTTTTAATAATAAGGCCATTATTTCTTTCTCCTTGATTTTTTGTGCTTTTTAGATGGTTTAGTGTCGTTCTCGGTCAGAGAGGCAAATTCGTTGTCTTTCTTTTTAATTCTAACCGAAATAGGCTGTGGCAAATTAGCATCGGAGACGGTCTTAACATCGGTATCAATCTGCCCATCGAGCATATTAATCACACGGGTAGCGTAGACGGTAAGAGCGGGGTTGTGGGTTACCATGATAATCGTATTGCCTTCCTCATGGATGGCCTTTAATTCCTCCATAACGATATGAGAGCTGCGGGAATCGAGATTACCAGTTGGCTCATCAGCTAAGATGATTTCAGGGTCGCCGACGATAGCCCGAGCAATCGCAACACGCTGCTGCTGGCCACCAGATAATTGATAGGGGAGATAGTACTCGCGCTCTTCCAGATGGAATCGTTTCAGTGCGGTGGAAGCTTTCTTCAGCCTGGAGGTCTTGGTGTAGCCTGAGTACACAAGGGGAAGGGAAACGTTCTCAATGATAGGTAAGTCGTCGATTAAATTGAAGTTCTGAAAAATGAAGCCAATCTTCTTTGCGCGAAGCTTGGCTTGACGACGAGCGGAAATGCCGGCTACATTCTCGCCGTTTAGATAATATTCGCCTTGCGTGGCCCGATCGAGTAGACCGATGATGTCAAGTAGAGTCGTCTTGCCACAACCTGATGGGCCCATTATCATGATAAATTCGCCGCGCTTTACACTAAGGTCAAAGTCTTTTAGCGCGAATGATTCAGTATCGCCATAACCATATCGTTTGGTTAAACCTTTTAGCTCGATTAATATGTTTTCGCTCACCTTTTACTCCATGTTTCTTAATGGCGGAAAGGACAAGATTCGAACTTGCGAACGGGTTGCCCCGTCACACGCTTTCCAAGCGTGCGCCTTCAACCACTCGGCCACCTTTCCGTCCTGAAAATATTCTAACACGTAAAATTATAAAAATGAATAGAATTATTGTCTTTTTAGTATTAAGAGATTTTCAATATGGGGAGTGTGGGGGAAGAAATTGAAGGTTTTTACTGTTTCTATTTCATAGTTATCAAGTAATAGCCTGACATCGCGAGCCTGGGTGGCGGGGTTGCAAGATAAATAGATAATAGTGTGTGGTTTTTGTTCGTTTAGTTTATTGATTACTCTAGAATCACAACCGGCCCGGGGTGGGTCTAGTATAACGGTCTGATCTGGCTCGATGTAGCTGACAACATCTTCTGATTTGGCCAGAATTGCAGAGATGTGATGATGATTGGAAATTTGGTCAATATTATTCTGCAGCTCGCCGTAGGCAAATTTATCACATTCCACAAGCGTTAATGTGCGGTCACGGGCAACAGATAAGCCGATTGTGCCTACTCCGGAATAAAGGTCTAGGACTTTGTCAGTATTAATGTACTGCTTGATAGTCTGGAGCGCCATTTCATAGACGGGGACATTGATTTGGAAGAAACCGTTTGGCGAATAAGTATATTGATAACCCAGTATAGTGTCGCTAAGATTAGGGAAAACTGGATGCGGTTCATGGTTCTTATATAGTCCACCTGATACATTGCCGTCTTGGCTGCAGCGCAGTAGAATCGACTGATAACTGCGGGCCTCTTCGTGGGCTTCATTTAGCCTTCTAACAATAGTGGTAGCGGCGATTAAAATTTCGGGGCGTTCAATACTCGACCTCGTGATGGGGATTTTACGATGAGAACCACGCTGATGAAAGGCCAGCTCGATCATCTTGGTCTCATTGTTCCAGTAGAGAGCATACTCCATCTTGTTGCGATAGCGATAATCTTTGAAATCTGTGGCTATTTCCGGCGAGTCAATAATAATGCCGTGTTCGCGGAATACTTCCACGACAAGCTCTTGTTTAACTGATAGTTCATGACCATAATCAACGATTTGCCAGGGGGATGTGGATAGATAACACTGGTCTTTAGGATTAGTACGAAAAGGGGACGGATTACTAATATTTGTTGCTATAGCTTCGACATAATGGGATTTTACCTTAGTAATGTCATAATCGATAACTTCTTCCCCCGGAAGGGCATTCCAGAAGAAGATTTTTTTACCATCTTCCAATCTCCCTAATGTTTGACCACCAGGGATAAATTTTTCTACCTTGATCATATTTATATTATAGCAAAATATGTTATAATATAAATAATCAAATAAAGGTTATAAATGAGTGCCGAAGAAATACTACGACGAAACGAAAAAATAGCTACAAGTAATAGTCAGTTTATTTCTCATGTCGCAGGGAAGAAACCAATTACAGTGAAGGGTGGTGACAGAATTAAAAAATACGGTGCCACCGGCATGTTACTTGGTGTAATACTAGTAATTGCTATTCTGTTTGGTTCTGGTAATATTATTCCTTCGGCTTTAATGACGAGATTACGAGAGGCGACAGATGTACAAGATGCCAATACAAAGATTGACAAACAATTAGTCTTTCAGCAAGCGTTAAAAGGTGGCGAAATAGCTGAAGATGAAGTAAAAATCTTGAAACAGAACAACATACTAGTCGGATATGAAGAAGATGGCAAGTTTATTGAAACAAATAGTGCAAATAGGGAACTATCTTTAAAAATGGAAACTAAAATCGTGGATGCTGACTCATTTATGGGCGAGATCTGGCATAATGTCGAACTTTATGATGCTATTGATGAGGCCACCTATCGTAATGTTTTGAATTATGACGACGACCTGGGTGAAAAAGTTTTTGAACAAGTCGGCGTTAATAAAAAAGATTATAGTGGTGACCGTTCTTTCAATGAAGTAATGGAAGAAAAGATGGGAAGTGGTTCAAATATTAGTGTTGGTAACGTATCACTGAAGGCGGAGCAAGAAAATAAAGATGAAGCTTACGAAGCCAGCGCAGAAGTGATGTCAACTAAGAGTAAAGCAAGTGACTATATTGATACAATAAGTGAACAAACTACCTCTACCACCGAGGAACAGGCTACTCTAGATTCGGCTACTTTACTTGCGGTGGCTGATACTATTTCAAAGGAACAAAGGTCTAGTTCGTTTTATGCACTACTTATGGAGGCAATTAATATGATGATGGCTGGCGATGGTAGGTCTGATGTAATTAATGAAATGATGAATTATTTATATACTAGTGCTGAATCGGAGGTTGTAGATGTAAAAACTGGTGAAAAAGTAAAGATAGTCGGTGCACCAATAGAAGCTCCAAGCCTAGTCGCCATTATGGCGGATGGTCAGATAGATGCGGATAGTGTAGCTAATTATAGTTCTGATAGAATCATACAGTTAACGGAAAACCAGATTGGCACCAAAGCCAATAAGGGTACTATTCTTAATACCATCTCATCGGTATCTTCTAGTGTTAAGGGTTTAATTAGTAGACTACTGCCATCTGGTGATAAAACTGGAGACAAAGCCGTACTAAGCCTATCTGAACCAATCGTAGATAGTTCACTGGAAAATAATTCTTTCCAAACACTTAAAGGTATAAATGCTGGCGAATTTTTAGTGGAAGGTGCAGTAAATTTTGGTAAATTATTAGCTAAACAAAGTGGTGGTTCAGCTGGGGATGAGACTTCCATCCTCGAATACGCTAAGCTTAACAATAAGGTCCTTGCTATGGATGCGGCGGCTGAGCGTTTACACAAGAGTCCATTCGACATTACTTCTAAGAATACGTTTCTTGGTAGGATTTTTTATAATCTTGCGATGACTTTTTATTCCAATCGGAAATTGAGTGAAATAGTTACTAGTTTTAGTGGTATTATACCTACCACTAAACAATCTATTATAGGTTTACTTCCTGGGGCATATGCCGATAATGCGAATGGTTATTTAACCCATTTCGGGGATTGTACTAAATTAGGTTCTATTAATGCTAAGGGTTCTGTAATATGTTCAGAAAATATAACATTTGATACCTCAACACAGAATGACCCATTTAATAACTCAGGGTTTATTTCTTTTGTTGAAAACAATACTGAGCTAGATAGTAGCGGAAAAAGAGTGATTAAGAATGATTCTGTTTTAGCTAATTATATTCAATATAATAACGAAAGAATAACTCCTCTAGGAGTAACGGATGGTGGAATACTTGAGTCATTATCTAATGATAATTCTAAATCTATAAAGTTTGTTTCTAATATAATACAACTAGTTAAATCTTTCATCGGTTCTTCTAGCGAAGAGAAAAGAATAGCAACTGGGGAAGCATTTGTTAATTCTTCGACTAATCCGAGTTGGCAAGTCTACAAATACGCACAAAGGTATGTTTCTCTTGCTAGAACCATCGCAGCACTACGTAAATTCTCAAATAGTCCAACCGCCTATAATAATATATTGTATTTCGAAGGCGACGAGAATCCAGTGGTAGCTTTTTTAGAGAATTATTATCAGGTGGCTAATCGTTAATTGATTCTACACTGGTGATAATAACTTGGTGGTCTTTAAAATTCTTGATTAGACATTTTCTCCTGGTTTCATCTAGTTCAGAAAAGACATCATCTAGGAGAATTAGTGGTTTTTTATTGGTTTGTTCATGAATTAATTCGGCCTCAATAAATTTTACGGCTAGAATAATGGAACGGGTCTCACCACGAGAGGCAGAGCCATCCGCTGGTTGACCATTGAATTCAAAGATATAATCATCCCGATGAATACCGAAGGTGGTGTGACCAAGATAGGAATCCTTCTCGAAGCTTTGTTCCAGCTTCTTAAGATATTCCTCACTACTTGGAGGGGATTCGGTTTTGTAATTGATAAAAATATTATCATCGTTTTCCGCAATAGAGCGGTATAAATTAGTAATTCTTTGATTAAACTGATCTATACAATTTGTCCTGTAGTGATATAATTCAACTCCATAATTCGACAGTAGAACATTCCATGAGAATAATTGTTCTTTACTTAGAGACTCTGCTTTTAATAATTCGTTGCGCTGCTTAATTGCCTTCTCGTATTTATTTAGGATTGAAGTATATTTATTATCTAATTGGCCAAACACACGATCAAAATATTCGCGCCGCCTACCAGGTGAATGGCTAATTAGATTTAAATCGGACGGAATAAAGAGAATGACTGGGTATTTATTCTTATTGGGAAGACGTTTGGTTTTCTTATCTAGAATAGTGAAGTATTTGGTCTTACCATCGAAGGTGGCTATAATTTTGTCACCATTATAAAAGAGGAGTTCAATCCGATAATAATCCTGGCCGCGCTTCAAGATTTCGGAATCTACCGCACGAAAACTTTTGCCTCGCATTAAAATATAGATGGCTTCGAGGACCGATGTCTTACCACAACCATTTTTACCCAGGATAAGTGAAGTTTCATCATTGCACTCTAGGTAATATTCTTTATGGTTTCTGAAATTAACTAACTTAATACTTTTTACAATCATTATGAGTTAAGTGGCATTACGATGTGAGTATATTTATCGGATTTCTTGTTTCTTAGTACCACTGGGGCGACCCGGTCGGAGAATTCAAACTCTATCTCTGGCTCCTCTAAGGCATTAAGAGCATCTAATAGGAAGCGAGAATTAAGGTTAATCTTGCCCGGTTTATCAACCGAGGTCTCAATCCTGGAATCATTCTCACCATATTCATTGGCGATGGATTTAACTGAGAAGATGTCTGGAGTAATAGCTTCACAAACAATAGAGCCACCAACAGAGCGCGCAAAGAGTGCAGCGAGCTTGGTAACCCTAACTAATTCCTCACGATCGAGGGCAACTGAGATATTATTGTTTTTAGGGATGAGTTTTTGATACTCTGGGAAGCTTTCGTCAATTAATTTGGACACTATCTCTATATCACCGAGGCGAAATCTCACGAGGTCCTCGTTAAATGAGATTTCAATTTCATCAACCTCGTCACTAATTGAGCGGAGCACCTCTTGTAGTGATGAGGAGGGAACTATAGCTTTAACCTCACTCTCCACTTTCTCGATGATTTTCTTCTCGGCTAGGCGATAACCATCGGTGGCTGCGATGGCTAGGGTTTTATCATAGGTATTAAAGAAAACTCCGGTGAGGGCTGGTCTGGTTAGGTCGTTAGAGCTTGCGATAATGACTTGGTTGACACTGTTCTTGAATTCATCGACACCGATTTTATAAACCACACTCTTTTTCTCGTCAATCTCTGGAATCTCAGGGAAATCGTCAGCTACAGTACCATTGATAGTGGATGAGTATTTACCAGATTTAATGGTTACTTTGGTGTCTTTGGATAAGATTTCAATATTTTCACCTTTAGGTAGGTTGGAAACAAACTCAGCGAGAAGCTTAGCTGGTACGGTAATGACACCATCTTCGGATTCAGATACTGGTAGATAATCCTCAACTGCCATGTCAAGATTGGTGGTAATTAGAGATACTTTTTTATTACTAACCCTAATTAAGACATTGTTTAAGATTGGTAGAGTAGCTTTACCGATAGCTATGCGACTAATAGCGTTCAAGGCTTTACTTAGTTTTTCTTGTGTAACTTTAATTTTCATTTAAATCCTTTCTATATATTACTATTTAAATTATTTGTAGTAGTTATGGTAGGGTGTGTGGAAATGTGGATAATATTGCTTAGTGACAGATTGGTGCGACTTGTGAATAAGTTGGCGAGAAAATTTGGAAAACGTTGTGGAAGAGTCACATTTTTACACAAAATTTGTGGGTCAATTTTTTTTGCACAAATTTTTGCATTTAGTTTGCACAAATTTTTACAACTACTTTTGCACAAATATTCCACTAATTGAACAAATAAATTAATTATATAATTCATCATGTTTCGGGAGCTTTCAACCATATAACCGTTCCTTAATCTCTTCAATTTGATCACGAAGGGTAAAGTTGAGCTTGAGGGCTTTATCAATCTTCTTGATACCATGCATGACAGTGGTGTGATCTTTAACGTTGACTTCGTTTGCGACTTTATTGGTGCTTAGGTTTAGCTCTTTGGAGAGCAAAAACATTGCGACTTGGCGGGCAAGCATGATATGGGAGACACGAGACTTACTCTTAAGCTCGGTGGTGGAGAGGTTGTAATATTTGGCGACTTTATCGACGATTTGTTTGGGTGAGATGGGGCGCATTTTAGATGATTTATTAACACTGATGGAGCCGTTCTGGATGAGTTCGAGTGGAGTGAGACCTCTCACTTCAGACATTAGGAGAATAGTAGAAAACTCACCTTCGAGATCACGAATGTTGGTATTTACATTTTCGGCGATGTATTCGATGGCTTCGGGCTCAATATCCGCTCCTATTTGCTCGGCTTTAGCACGAAGAATAGCGCATTTATCTTCAAACTTGGGTAGTTGAAGATCAAAGGCACCGGCCCAGGTGAGGCGAGAAGCGAGGCGCTCGTCGACGGTTTTGATTTGGTTTGGTAAACGATCACTAGTGACGATGATTTGCTTATTGAGTTGGTAAAGGTCATTGAAGATGTTGAAGAATTCCTCCTGGGACTTCTCCTTATTAACGATGAGTTGAAAATCATCGATGATGAGACAGTCGAGCTTCTGGAATTTACGATTAAACTCTTTACCTTTGCCGTTCTGGATTGATTCGATAAAATCAGAATAGAAATGTGAGATTGGGGTGTAAAAAACACGGTAATTTGGGTTTCTTTTAACTAGCTCATTACCAATGGCTTGAATGAGATGGGTTTTACCAAGGCCGGGTCCACCATAAAGGAAGAAAGGATTATAGCGGGTGCCTGGGGAATCAATGATACTTTTGGCGGCAGAGAAAGCTAAATCATTATTAGAGCCGACGACGAAAGTATCAAGAGTATATTTGGGATTAAGGCCGGTTTCTGGGGTGGTTTGGGACACAGAACTGGAATTCTTTATATGTAGAGAGCTACGAACATCATTTAGGTGGCTACTGATGGATGTAGATTTAATAACTTCACGAGGCCTTATTTTATGTTTGGTGGTAGCCTGAACTTCGAAGGTGAGGGAATTAACTTGGACGTTGTTATTTTCGAGGGCTTTCTTGATAATGTCATAATAGCGGTTTTGGAGTTGTTTGATATAGAAAGTATTCTTGACATTAACTCTGACGTTACCATCTTTAGTGGAAATCAGGGATGTATCCTGAAACCAGGTTGAATAATTGGCAGAAGAAATCTGCTGCTCGATCTCGGCAAGTGCGTTTTTCCAAACGTCGTACATTTTGTATTGTTACCTCCTTTGTAAGGACATTATAGCACGAAACTGGGAGTTTTCCACAGGTTTTGTGGCGAAAAAAATGTGTTGTAATAGTTAAATTTTATACTAGGGGAGAAATGTTTCCACAAGACAATACTTAGCCCTAATTGGTATGTGGAAAACTGCTTGAAAATTGTGGAAAAATGAGGTATACTATACTAGAAAATTGATAAATTATAAAATTTAAGGAATAATATATGCCAAAGAGGACTTATCAGCCACATAAGAGACAACGCAAGGTTGAGCACGGCTTCATGAAAAGAAATGCGACGAAGAATGGCCGCAAGGTATTAGCTCGTCGTCGCCTGAAGGGCCGCGCTAGGTTAACGGCCTAATTGAAATGCTGAAGAAGAAGTATCGTTTTCATTCGAGGGGTGGGGTGAGATATGTGTATCAGCACGGAAAGACAGTACGGCGACAACAGATTGCCTTGGTTTTTGTGCCCAATACGAAGGGTTATACTAGGTTTGCAGTGGTGGTGTCAAAAAAAGTAGAAAAAAGTGCGGTGGGTAGAAACCGGATAAGGCGAAGAGTTTATGAGGCGTTAAGACTAAACTTTGATACTATTCCGAATAAAATGGATTATGTTTTTGTGGTGTATTCGAAGGAAGTGATGAAGATGCCATTTAAGGAATTAGAAAAGAAGATCGGGGAACTGATTGAAGAGAGTAAGATATGTCGTGGTGTTTAGAGTGAAATCCTGAGGCTTAATATCTTTGTTTTATTAGTTATGTTTGTAGAATGAAGCGGAAACTACGTAGCGTAGATACGATTATAATTGAGAAAAGAGTAAAACATGGGCTTAAAAGTCTAGGGAAAAGATAAAAAGTTTTGCTGGATGTAGTATGAGGTATGATATAATAAACATAAGTTAAATAAAGGTTCATACAGGAAAGGGTATCATACATGAAATTACTAAATAATAAAATACTACTAGGTTTACCAGCTATAACTATACTGGTATTAGCTACGATTTTAGCATCTACCTATGTCTCAGCTGATGACAACACTTCCGTAGTAGATGAGATTAGTATCACAGTCCCTATGTCCTGTACTATGTCTGGTACTGGTATGGATAGTCATAATACTAATATTAATAATGGTACCTATACACCAGACATTGGTACTACTACTATGAATGTATTCTGTAATGATAATGAAGGATTCGCTATATATGCAGCAGGGTATACAGGAGATGAGATAGGTGGGACTAATAGTAATAAGTTAGTCGGGACATCTGCCAGTGATAATGCTGCAATAGAATCAGGACTAGCTACATCGGCCGGGAATCCAGATGTATCTAACTGGGCGATGAAACTAGCTATCACACAAGATTCTGGTGATACAACTGGTACTAATGCCTTCGTGATAGACTCTGCTCCTAATGTATCACTACCTAGTGAAGCAGAATCAGGAGCCACCAGTGCCTCCTTCTCAGACTACCATGTAGTCCCAAATGAATACGTTAAAGTAGCACATAAGAACTCAGCTACTGATATGACAGCAACCACTGGTGGAGTTAAGCTTACTACTACCTATGCGGCTTACATTTCTAAGACTCAACCAGCTGATACATATTCTGGACAGGTTATCTATACCCTAGTCCATCCAGCTTCCCATGCTGCTCCTGGTGCCGGTATATCAGTCACTTATAACAGTGGAGAACTCCAATTCGCTGATGGGGCTACTACTAACCGAGTTATTTATACGGAGGATTGTACTAATGCGACCTATATAGCTACTACACCACTAATTGCTAAGACTTCTAATGTTGATAATGACGGTAATCAAAGTGGCTCCTATGCACAAGGCACTACGCTTACTCCAATCACTGCTACCGGTGCAGATAAAATGAAAGTAGTAATCCGCTATGGACTATCTAGCGCAACAATGCTTCCAGTAATAGAAGGAGCCTATGATGGAAATGGTGCCCCAGCTGGTAGATATGAAATGCTCCAAGGTCCTGCTACTGGTACAGCTATTTATACTTTTGACGGTGATACAGTGACCTTCTATATGATGGCGAATAGTGCACCTACTTCTACTGATGGACAAGATTATGGTTACTTTGCTGAAGTCTATCCTATCTATAATACTGAACCAGCAGGTGTAGATACTACTGCGATATGTAACTATATAGCAGATTCTGGTACTTACATAGAACCTAACCACTTCAAAGGTTCTTGGACTATAGGTACTGAAACTTTCACCGATGAAGCAGAAATCAAAGCCTACATTAATGAGCACGCTGACGAAGTAGTAAGTACTGGACTTACCGTCACTGCGGCTAACCTATACGCTATCGTCTATGAAGGAAACACCAGTAGTGCTGGTACTATGAATGGTTTTGTTACTATTCCAGACCCAGCTAATCCGAATGATGCTAGTGGAGTGAATAACACAGTAGACCTCATGGCGCCCAACTTCAAGAAAACAGGCTATGGCTTTGCTGGGTGGAGTGAGAATCCTAATGCTGTAGTAAATGGTAGTGACACTATCTATGGACCTAACCAAAACATCAATGCTGGAACCCTAACTTATGATGAAGACAATAACAAATCTGCTGTACTATATGCCGTATGGGTACAATCTAGTGGTAATATGCAGAACTTCTCCTGTAACAGCTTAAGTGCTAACCAAGTTACAGCTCTTACCGATAGCAGAGACAACAATGTCTATACAGTAGGTAAACTAGCCGATGGTAATTGCTGGATGATGGAGAATCTCAGGCTAGATAATACTGCTACACTAAATAGCACTAATACTGACAACCCAGCATCAGGATTCACTAGTATCGCAGCTTCCACTGATGATTGGTGCACAGAAACAGATGAAACTTGTATTAATCAAAACAAACTAAACATCAATAATACCAACTTGGGAGGCGTTAATGCGTCTAATACTCCACTGATCAATGGCCCTGGTCGATACAACGGTAGCAATGAAGCAGGCGGTATTAAAGGTATTGATGGCAATAACTATAGCTGGTATAGCTATGGTAACTATTACAACTGGTATACCGCTACAGCTAGTACCGGTACATACGCCCAAACATCTGGTAATGCTACTGGTAGTATCTGTCCGAGTGGTTGGATTCTACCTTCTGGCGGTAGCGGTGGACAATACGGTAGTCTAGACTCTGCTATGGGCGGTACAGGAAGCTATCAAAACAGTGCCGAAGCTTCCAATAGATGGCGCACTTACCCAGCTAATTTCCTCTACTCTGGCGTATGGTGGGGCCCCGCCGTCGCGGGCGGTCGTGGCTTGTACGGCCTCTACTGGTCGCGTACAGCGGACGATAGTGGCTTCGCGAGGGCTCTGGACTTCACTGCTGAGGACGTCACTCCTGTCGCTGGCGGCTACAATAAGCGAAATGGCTTTTCCGTACGGTGCCTGGCTCCTGGCTCGTAGCAGCTTTGCCGCTTCTGCTTTCTCGTCCCCGGTAAACGAACAGACTAGAAAAGTACCATTTCCTCCCTGCGGACGCCAGTCGGCCTCCGAAGATGGGAATGGTACTTTTACTAGTCGTGTGATATTTTGGCGTGAGTGTTTATTTTGCTGAGATCGGTGAATGTATGGTATAATGGAATGAATGGATAAGAAGAGTGTGAAAAAGTATATCTATTGGGGGATATTTATTGCGTTTGTGGTGGGGTCGATTGTGACTGGGAGTCCGTTTAACTTTATTGATATGATCGTGGTGCGGCCGATTGTGAATATTCTGTTTGTAATCTTTAATTTGGTGCATGATTTTGGGTTGGCTATTATTATATTTACGGTGATTGTGAAGCTTTGTATGTTGCCGCTGACGAAGAGGCAACTAAACCAGACGAAGTTGATGCGGAAGTTGCAGCCGGAGTTGACGGAAATTAAGAAGAATTGTAGGGGAAATAAACAGCTTGAATCGCTACAGACGATGGATTTATATAAGAGATATAATGTGAAGCCTTTTGCTTCGATTTTAACTCTTATTATTCAGCTTCCGATCTTTATTGCGATTTTTTCGGCAATTAGGGTGATTGCGACACCGCTGCCGCAAGATAATCTGATGAATAGGGCTTATGAGATTGTGGCGTATGAAGGTTCGGAAATTCGGATGTTGGAAGAGAAGCAAGAAGTGTATCTGGCGGATTTAACTAATACGGAGATACCCGCGGAAGAGAAGGCACCGTATGATTTTCATCCACAACTATTTGGGTTGATTAATTTAGACGTGAAAGCTAGTGATGTGCTGAGTGGGAAGTTCTCATGGAGCGCACTATTTATATTAGTATGTGCGATTATGGCGAGCGTAGTGCAGTATATAGTAACAAAACAACAAATGCCGTCGGGTAAATCAGAAAAGAAGAAAAAGTTCAGGGATATTCTGAAAGAAGCGAAGGCAGGGAAAGAGATTGACGATTCGGACATTTCTAGTATCACGAGCGGGCAGATGTCGGCGATGATGCCACTGATGATGTTCTTTATCATGTTTAATCTAAACGGGGCTTTAGCCTTCTATTATTTCCTATCAAATATCATTACGATTATTCAGCAAAAGATTATCTTGAAGAGTATTAGTCGGGATATTGATGATATGACTGACAAGGTGGTGCTGAAGGAACTTAGAAATATAAAAGAAGCTCAGGTGGTAGAAAATAAAAAAACAGGAACAAAAATCACTCGCATCTCCGCAAAGGATACTAAAAAGAAAAGGAGATAACAATATGAATAAAGATGAATCGATTAGGTTTGCAAGTCGCTACTTGGAAGATTTGTTGAGTTTTTTTGGTATTAACGTGGCGGTGACATCGACGATTGATGATGAGGTGATTCAGCTATCGGTGCCGTCGACTTCTTTAAATTCGCTATTGATTGGACGTAATGCAGATAATCTGAGAGCTTTGCAACATATAGTGTCGATGGCGCTGGTGTCGCGAGAGGCTGAAGTGACGAGGGTAAATGTAGACGTAGCGAATTATAAGAGGCAGCGGGCAGATCGAATTGCGGAAAAGGCAGAAGGTTGGATTGCGAAGGTAAGGAAAACCGGTGAGCCGATGGAAATTAATCTTAACGCGGCAGATCGGCGGGTAGTACATAAATTGGCGCAGGACTATTCGGATATTGAGACACATTCGGAGGGGGAAGGCAGAGAGAGGAAGTTGATAATTAGTAAAGTGGGGGAATAGGGGTCTCTTTAAGAATTGTAGCGGTGAGTATGGGGAAACTTTTTTGGCTCGCTGAGGCGAGCGCGGGGAGAAGCAGAAATTACTTTTGAGCTATACCCATTTGCGGGGACAACGGGGGTGGATAAGCGTACTAACTTCCTATCAAGCAACGTACGCTAAAACCGCCGTACTTATTATCAGCATAGTTACCAACAAGGTTGGAAGATGACGGACGTAAACCGCTAGGGTGAAAGTAGAGGTTGTAAGAAAGCGTGCTACTACTGGCTGACTTACTCCAATAGTAACCAAATGAACTGCGATCACCGTCGGACGAACTAGAGAAGCCAGAGAAGATGAAATTGTTTGGGAAGCTTCTAAAGCGGTTACTCATGATGTCACCTGATTGTGATATTCCGCTCTGACTACTGCCTGTACCACCGTAGCGTTGAGAAAGAATACCGAAGTCTTTGGCAGTGGTACCACTGGTTGGCAAAGTCCAGTTGGTAGGGCAAATGGAAGTACCGGCTGATTCAGAACCGGAAGTACCGGTAGCTGAGCTATAGTAGGTAGTATTCGCCATAGCGGCAGCCCAAGTGTAGTAGTTACCGTAGGATGAGACTGTGGATTTTTTATAGGTACCGCTAGTGGATGGGCTGGCGGCATTGGCATAGTTCTCCGTAAAGGTCGGACTTTGTAAGGCACTGGAGATATTACTATTATTATAACGTGGGAAACGGTAGCCTGGGTAGTTAGAGTTGCCAATATCTTCTAGTGTACCAGTAGATGGATTATAAGTATCCGTAGGTGAAGCAAGTGAGGATTTGTAGATGGAGTTTGAAGTAGTGGAATTATAAAAGTTGGTAGATTCTGGGTTAGCGAGACCGACGAAGTTACCATAGGTACCAGTGGTACCACCATAACCTTGAGAGAGGCTTTGGTTAGTGACGCTTGTGTCATTCTTGTTGTTCCCTACGGTACCTTCGTGTTCTAGGCGTAAGTTTTCTATCATCCAACATTTATCGTCGGCAAGTTTCGCAATAGTGTAGACTTCATCGTCACGTTTGTCGGTTAAGGCGATGACGCTGCCTGGAGTGATTTCGCCTGTAGTAGTATTAAAGCTGGTACTAGTTAGTGCACTACAGTCACTGGCGGTGAAGTCTTGGAGATAGAGTGGGCTGCTTGATGGATCGGATGGGTCGGATTTCTCGGCTGGTACCCAGACGGCATACATAGTGATAATATTAGTGCCGTTAGTGGGGTAGGCTGGGGCGGAGATAGTTTCCATGGGACCGTAGATTTTATCACCACTAGTGACGGTGGCATTAGGATTAGTAGACCAGCCAGCAAAGCCATAACCGGATTTCTTGAAGTTAGAAGCAAGGAGAATTACAGGGTCACCTTCACCGACGTTGGTTTGTTTGACGCTCTTTACACCGGTAGTAGTATTAGTAGTACCCATACCATTAGGATTATCAGCATTGTTGCCGTCGTATTGGATAGAATAGACTGGGACCCAGTGAGCATATAGGGTAATGCCATCGCCCACGCTTGAACCGCTGGGTACCGTGTAGGTCTTACCTACGCCGTATTCGGTATTTGTATTGTCTGAGTTATCGGCTACAGTGGACCAGCCTTTAATCTTCCAGCCAGTAAGGGTCCATTTGTTATAAGCGGCGAGAGTGCCGGTTTCTGTACCGGTGCTGGGGTTATTGGTGAGGTTAATCTTCTGCTCGCTAGTACCGTCGGAGATAGTTGTTGTACAACTGGCGTTGGCGCTGGCGTAGGTCTGACAGTTGTTTACATAGGTAATAGTGTATTGTGGGATCCACTGGGCGTAAAGGGTGATAGTGGAGCTGGGGGCAGGACTGAGGTTAGTGATAGCCGTGCTTGCAGCAATGGCAGTACCAGAGCCATCGGCAGCGGTATTCCAGCCGTTGAAGGCCCAGCCGGTTCTAGTGAAGCCGTTTGCCTGGGTATTAGTGGAGTTTATTTCTACGTTTTCTTGGGAAGCGGTAGTGCCGGTAACTGGATGTTCGGTGGTACCGTTGCCATCGTAATTAATGGTGGCGGTGCCATTACTGGCGACACAACGGATATTCTTACGGTAATATTTGTTGCCACCGTAGGACGATGAGCTAGTCCCTGTGCTGGCGTCAACAGCCATGGCAGTACCGTTGACTCTTGCACCATAAGCTACAGTGGTACCACTGGAGCGATTAGTCCAAAAGAAGCTGTAGCTGTTGTTGTAGAAGGATGAACCTTGAGTAAAGCCACCGTTAGTTAGGAAGCTACTTGGCTGAGCAGTGGTTGGATTAGATGAGGTATAGGCGGATTTAGATGAGAGATTAGTGTACATAGTGTCAGTGGGAAGATCCCAGTTTTTCGGGCAGATGGAGGTAGTGGGGTTAGTGCTGATGGATGTAGTATTAGCTACAGCTGCAGCCCAGGAATAGTAAGTACCGTTATTATTGTTGCCACTATTATTGGTTGTACGGATAGTAGCAGCAGTATTTGTAGTATTAGATGTTGTAGTACTAGCTGGGAGAGTAAAGGTAGTATTAGCTGCGAGATCAGTATCATCACTGGTTAGTGTAATGGTGCCGTTGTTGTTTAGGCCACCTGAAGCCCTACCGAGATTCAGATTCCTGGTCATCCAACAAAGTCCATCGGCGAGTTTAGAGACAGTGTATTGTTCTGGTTGTTCTGGGTTTTCTCCGGTTGTAACTTTGCCACGATAGTCTAGAAGGGTGGCAGCGGGAGCATTCACAGCGGTAGTAATAGGTGAGTTCCAGCAGATTTCTGGAGTCATGTCTTGCATTTCATTATGACCTATTTGTTTCGGGTCAGTAGGTTGGGTTGCAGGAGCAGCAGTCATATCAGCTAGTGTTGCTTGTTTCCACTGAGCATAGAGGGTAATAGTACTACCAGCATTAGTTAGGTTATTTACTGGTTCTTTGTCCTTATACCAATCACCAGTACCATCTATCTGTGTATTCCAGCCCCAGAAGGTCCAGAGTTTGTCTGGGTCTCCGGTAATAGTATTGTTTGCTGCATCAGTATAGCTAGAAGTAGTGGGAGCAGTGATGGATTCGGCTGAGTTAAGTTTAGTAGCTTGTCCTTCTTGTATATTTTGTTCTATAGTACTGGATGGATTAGGATCATCTGGATTAGTATTTACTAATGTACCACCATTAGGATTAAAAGATACAGTATACTGAGTACAAGTAGTATCCATAGTAAGGTAGTAGACAATAGCACCATTAGTACCATTAGTATCATTAGCCATTCTATAAGTACCTGGAGTAATAGTACTATCTACTTTAATACCATAGCTAATATCAAAGGTATCATTAATATCAGTACTAG